>NZ_JBEZUP010000029.1:0-99724 GCF_040636485.1 Streptomyces sp. NPDC038707 | reverse complement strand
CCCGCTGCGGGGCTCGTGGCGCCTGGCGACGTCATCCAGATAAGCAGCCCGGGAAGGTGCCCGCAATGACCCCTTTTACTAGTGGTGGCCGGATTGGTGAGGGACGCTAAGTATGTGGCGTGGATCTCATTCCGCAGGTCAGAGGGGGTGCGAGAAGGGGCGAAACCGGCCTAACGGTCTACGGCGTCGGGTCGTAGGTGACGTGCGTCATGTGGGGTCCTTCACCGGCTCGCTCACCTCACGCGCCCGGATCCGTGCGCCGGGTCACTGTCCGGGGCCGTCGAATGTGACCGCGGTCTCGAACGCGGCCCGCCGGGTGGCACGGCGCAGCGCCCGCAGCACCGCCGGACCGAGCGCGAGGGTGAGGACCACCGTGCACAGCGCCCGACCCGCACCGTCGCCTCCCGGCTGAGGACGGCCGAACAGCGGTCACCGGCGGACACCGGCCTGGACGGCGAGCTCGTGGTGCGGGCTCGTTCCGGCGTGGGGTCGCCAGGACTCGGGGAGTACCGGTGAGGCAGGATGCGGCTCACCGGACCAGCGCGAGAAAGCGAGGCCAGCTGTGACGGAGTCGAGAGCAATGGACCTGATCCACCTGGAGGACATGGACGGCAACCGGTGCCTTGTGCGCGTCACCGGTCGCTTCCAGCCCGGCGTACTGACCGGCCACGACGTCCTGCTCGCTGAGGTCCTGGTGTCCGCGAGCTTCGTCGACGCGCGATTGGAGATGTGTCTCTCCCCGCAGGACCTCGCGTCCTGGCGGCAGTCGCTGGCCGGGCTCATCCCGGGCGGCAACGCGAGCATCGGCGACGACCGGGGCCTGGCCCTCGGTATCCATCTGAATGACGACCACTCGGTCTCTGTCTGGGTCGAGGATCCTGACCGCCTCACCGTGACGCTCACGATCCGGCCGCCGGACGACTGGACCGAGGACCACCACGACCGGCTCCGGCGCGTTGAGCAGGCCTGGCCACGAGAGACCGCGAAAACGGCTCCCGGGGCCTACGAGTGGGCTCCCAAGCCGCACTGAACTGATCACCGCCAGCCCACCTGACCACCCTCACGGGTCTGGTTCAGCAGCAGGCTCCCGTACTCCGATCCGTGACGCATCGGCCCAGGTCCGCTCCCGCACCGAGTGGTCGGACGGCGCTGGGGCGGCCGCCCCGCCGCTGTGGGTCGTCCACCATGACCTCGCGGTCGGCGGTGCCGCCCTCGTGGGCCGGCCCGGTGCCTGACCGTGGAATCGTCGGCGCCTTCCGAGGGATACGACATGGCAGAGCTGGGCCGGGTCGGGTAGCTCCCGTTCTCCGTTCCGTGGATCACGGCGTACGGCAGTGCGGCAGGTTGCTGACCATGCCGCAGCGGGAAGGAGCGGGTCGTCCGCGGCCGGCCGCATCGTCAGCCCCGTCGGGCTTCCTCTTGCGCTCCGGCCCCGCTGACCGTTCCACGAGGACACCGTGCTCAGCGACGCCGCACCTGGCTCATCGCACCGCCGCGAAGGCGGGGAGCCCCCTGAGCGGCCCCCGACCCGACCCTGAAAAGCCCCTGACAGGCGCACCACACGGTCGGCAGTGCGCCTAACGTGATGTCAGTGCCCCGGCCGGGTCCGCACGCCTGACACCACCACTCCCTTCACGAGGAGGAACCATGTCGTCATGGGGCAGGTCCGTACTGTGGAGCGTCGCCGGGCGGGGCAGGACCGTCGCCGTGGGAGCCGCCATGGCCGTCATCACCGGCCTCGTCACCGCTCCCCCGGCCCTCGCATCGCCGTCTGCCACCGAGGTCCTGCGCTGGTTACCGTGTGACGACCCGGAGCAGCCGGGAGCCGAGTGCGCCGCTCTTTCGGTGCCGGTCGACTGGGCCCGCCCGGACGGGCCGAGACTCGACCTGGCTGTGGCCCGCCGCAAGGCCACCGACCCCGGCGCACGCGTCGGCTCGCTGGTGTTCGGCCCCGGCGGGCCGGGCGACTCGGGGGTGGAGATGGTGGTGGGCCGTATCAGCCGGTTCAGCCCTGAGACCCGCCGCAGGTTCGACATCGTCAGCTTCGACCCGCGCGGCGTGGGCCGCAGCAACCCGGTGACCTGCTCCGCCGGCGTGCTTGCCGAGCGGCCGTCACCAGAGCTCAAGAGCCAGGCGGACTTCGACGCCACCGTGGCGTACAACGGGCGGCTCCGTGCCGACTGCCGGGCCCGTACCGGCCCGGTGTTCGCCCACCTCGACACCGCCCAGACGGTCCGCGACGTGGACGCCCTCCGGGCCGCCCTCGGCGAGCGGGAACTGACCTTCCACGGCAGCTCGTACGGCACGCTGCTCGGGGCGCAGTATGCCGAGACCTACCCGCGCCGCGTGCGTGCGATGGTGCTGGAGAGCGTCATGGACCACAGCGTTCCCACCACCCGTGCCTTCCTCCGGTCCGAGGCGGCCACGGCAGAGGATTCGTTCCGGGAGTTCGTGCGGTGGTGCGACGGTGCCGCGGACTGCGCGCTGCACGGTCGCGACGTCCGCGCCGTGTGGCAGGGCCTGTTGGCCCGGGCCGCGCGCGGTGAGCTGGAGAATCCGGCGAAGCCGGGCACTTCGCTGTCGTCTTCGGACCTGGTCAACAGGATCGCGTTCCGGAAGTTCTACGAGGCCGACTACGCGGGTCTGGCCACGGTGATCGCGGGGATGGAGACGAGCAGGCCGCTGCCCGCGTCGCCCACCTCGACAGCGCCGCTGCCTCCGGCCACGCCGGTCTTCTGCTCGGACTGGCACCTGCCGGTGCGCGACTACCGGGAGTACGCCTCGCTCGTCGCCACGATGAACATGACGGCGCCCGACCTGCCCTACCTGCTGCCGATCCATATGGCGGCGGCGTGTCTGGGCGCGCCGACCGCCAACCCGCAGCACCGCCTCGACGTACGGGGCGCCCCGCCGATCCTGGTGTCCAACGCGCTGCACGACCCCGCCACCGGCTACCCGTGGGCCGTCTCGGTGGCCCGGCAGCTCGGCCGCGGCGGCGTGCTCCTCACGTACGAGGGCCACGGCCACGGAAGCGTCACCAGCGGTCCGTGCATGGAGGACGCCGTGGACAGCTACCTCACCGACCTGGCGGTCCCGCCACGGGGCACCAGTTGCCCGGCCCTGTCAGAGGGACCGCGCGCCTACCGCGGGGCAGCGGTCCGGTGACCGGCCGTCCCCGAGTTCGACCACCGGGGCGGCCCCCGCCGCAGTGCGGTGCGCGCTGGTCCGGGGCAGCGTCGACGAGCGCGGCGAGGCCGCCGCGTACTGTCCGTCCAGGTCCGAGGGGACGGGGGAAGCAACGGTGAGCGGGAGGCGCGGTCCGGACTCAAGCGCGTCGTCGGGGCCGCTCGGCGCGACCACACCGTCCGGTGGTGCCGGCCGGTCGGCGGGCCGGCCGCGGGCCGTCGGCCCGGGGGCGGTCACGAGGCCGCCGTAGGGCAGTAGGTGTGCGTGCGCGCGGACGACCGAGCGTGTGTCCGGGGACGGGGACGGGACGGGACGGCCGTGGCATGGCCCAGGGGCCAGTCGCCGTTCGGCTTCCCGGGCTGTGGCAGTTCGGTGGGGGTGCGGCCGACACGGTGGGGGTCAGCGCCTGCTCGGACCGTGGTGGCCGGACGTAGGGGGCGCGGTTCGTCGGCGATGACGGTCAGGGTGCCGCTGAAGCCCTGGCACACAGGGTGGCAGCGAGCGCGGCCTGGCGAGGGCGGCTCTCACGGCGTGGCCGGGGCGACGGTGCCGGCGCGCGGGCAGAAGGAGGCGCCCTTCCCGGCCTTGTCGCACAGGGTGTCGGACAGGGCTGCCTCGTACACAAGGCGGTCGTCGTCCCGGCAACCGATGACCAGGAAATGACCGGAGGCCGACCCGAGGCCGCTGACCGGCGAGCCCCTCGCCACGGACCTGCTCAACACTCGGTGGATCGACGCCGCGGGCCCCCACGACCTGCTGGACTCGCTGAACGGCCTGGCCCTGTGGCTCGCGGGCCCGAGCGTGCGGGAAACGCTCGGCGGCACGGCCGCGCCGGCCGACCAGGACACCCGGCAGCACCTGCTCCAGGCCCGTGAAACCCTCGCCCTGGCCGTCGCGGCCCCCACCGGCCCGGCCCCCGAGGCGGTGGCGGCTGTCAACGCCGTACTGGAGCACGGCCGGACACGTTCCGTACTGACGTCCGACGGGCCCGGCACCGTGGTGGAGGTGGACGCCCCCTCCTGGCTTCCCGCCTGGTCCGCCGCCGCCGACTGCCTGCGGCTACTCGAACGCCCGGAACGCATCCGCGCCTGCGCGGGTCCCGACTGCGTCCTGCACTTCTACGACGTGTCGAAGAACGGCAACCGGCGCTGGTGCTCGATGTCCGGCTGCGGCAACCGGGCCAAGGCACAGCGCCACTACGCCCGACACGCGCGCCGTTGACGGACCCTGCGGGCGGGCGGCCCTGGAGCCACGGCGCCGGCCCATACGGCACCGCGAGGAAACCGGGCACGGGGTGAGACAGGCCGGTCCCTTCGCCAGTGCCGCAGCATCCAGCGTTTGTCCCGTGGCCCAGGCGTCGGCCCCACCGCTTGGATCATGCTTCTCGCGATACGAGCCGCTCGGTACGGCCCTGGGGCCTCAGGAGCTTTCCACGAAGCGTGCGCCCGGCCCGGGCGTGCGGCAGACGTCTTCCGGGGCGAGGTGGCTGTGCCCCGCAGCACACTGGAGGACGACCTTGACCGGCTCGTCGCAGAAGCTCGCATCGTCGACGGGCCGGTGCCGGACGATGACCGACGGGCCCTGCGGGTCGGCGAGGTACGTGTCGCCCCATTCCAGGAGCGCCACGAGCGTGGGCCGCAACGCCCGGCCCTGCTCGGTGAGTTCGTAGGCGAAGCGCTGCCGATCCCCGGGCTCCTGATAGGGCACGCGGCGCATCACTCCCGCGGTCACCAAGGTCTCGAGCCGAGTCGCCAGGAGATTTCTGGCGATCCCGAGGCGGGAGTGGAACTCTCCGAACCGGCGCGCGCCGTCCAGCGCCTCACGAACGATCAGCAGCGACCAGCGCTCCCCCACCACCGAGAGGGCGCGCGCCACCGAGCAGTTCACTGGGTCGATTCGCCGCGTCTCCATGAGGACGAGTGTACCCCTCTGGGTTTACAAGTTGCACTTAGCCCTCCTAGGCTCCGGCCTGAGTTGAAGAACTAAACTCATCAAGGAGAGCGACCATGCCCATGCTCGACGTGTACATCCCCGACGGCGCGCTCCAGCCGGATGCCGAGGCTGCGCTGCTGAACCGCATCACCGAGATCCTCGTCCGCAACGAGGGCTTCGACCCCGCCGACCCGGTGAGCCGTTCCGTCTCCTGGCTCTGGCTGCATCGACCGGCCGGCGTCTACGTCGGCGGAGAACCCGCGGACGCACCTCGCTACAAGGTCGTCCCGTCCGTCCCCGAGGGCCAGCTCGACGAGCAGAAACGTGCGAGCGTCATCGCCGAGGTCACCGAAGCGATCCTCGACGCGGAGAACGGCGCCTGGCCACGCGACGCCAGCCGGATCTGGGTATTCCCCACCGAGATCCCCGAGGGTCACTGGGGCGGCTGGGGCCGGATCAGGCCGCTCGCAACGATCCTCGCCCGGCTCACCGGCGACGACACCGAGCGGGCCCGCACGCTCGCGCGTGAACGGATCGCCGCCACCCGAGCCGAACACGCCCGCCTGCCCTGATGAGCGGCGCACGAAGCGGGGATCGACGCGGCCGGTGACACAGTCGTCAGGATAAGCCCGATTCAGGCGACGTTGGCCTTGGCCACGACCTCGCGGAAGCGTTCGGCGGCGTGCCGGGGCCGCCGGATGATGTGACGGCGATCATGCTGCCCCGCTCTTTGCGGGTGGCGTGGTCGGTGCCGTCCAGGGTGAAGCAGCGCAGGACCGGAGAGCATGTCTCTGCCCAGGTCGTACGCGGCGAACCGGTGTCTGACCCCGTGCGGCCGGGTGTAGGCCGCCCGTCGGCGGGGTCTCGGCTCCCGACCGGGGACCTCGCGCCGCCCAGGGTGGGCCGGAGGCCGGGCCTTCTTCGTGGCGTGGCGCAGTCCGGGTCGCGGGAGGTCTTCCAGGTCTTCATGCGGTGAAATGACACACCTCCTCTCGGGCTTTGTCCGGCGATCATGTGAACTGCCCTCGTGCATATGGGTTTGCTGCCTACGGTGGTAGCTGACACATCGGTGACGAGGAGGAGACACGGTGATCACGGGCTGCGTCGTTGGAGAGAGTCTTCGGTCGGGCGCGGTGCTGGAGCTGCCTGGCCGGTGAGTGTGCCGGGTGACCCGACTGGATGTGGCTGATTCGGCACGCGGAAGCCGGTCGCCGGTGTGGACGGTCCTGGAATTCGGAAATGACGCGGAGGACGACGCTCCGTTGGCTCAAGCGACGGCAGATGGCCTTTCCCCTGTCGGGGGCTGGTACGCCGACTCCCGAGTGGACGACGAGGAGCGAGTGGTGGTTTTCGCCGGCCGTGTCTTTCGCTATGCAGGCGCCGACGACCCTCGTCGCACGGAGGCCATTGCCTATGGAGCGAGTGTGGGCGTGCCGGAGCACCAGCTCGACTGGAAGGATTGAACAGCGCTCGACGTCCGGCGGGTCACGGCCCGAGGCATCGGCGGAATCGATGCGACGGTCACGGTGCCGGTGAAGACGTAGGCACGCTTGTCGCAGCGCGTTGCCACCGCCCGGGGAGCGCACGCGCCGAGTTCCGTACGCAGCACGGCCGGACGTCTTCATGGCCGCCGAGTACTCTACGCGGCACCAGTCAGGTGCTGTCACGGGAGCGGACCGCGGAGGTCTCGTCCCGTTGTGCCGATGTGGCATGGTTCCTCGGGAGACCGGACATGCGCGCCTGCTTACTGATCGTGTCAGAATGACCTTCGAAGGCGTCGGAGGCAGATGATGCTGCGGGCGAGGTCGAGTAGTCCCTGGTGGAGATCGGCGCGTCGCTCGTAGCGGGTGCGGAGGCGCTTGAACGGGTGGAGCCAGGCGAAGGCGCGCTCCACGGCCCAACGCACCTTGCCGAGTCCAGAACCGTTGGCGACGCCTCGTCGGGCGATCATCGGCTTGATGCCGTGCTTGCACAGCAGGCGGCGGTACTTGTCGAAGTCGTAGCCCCGGTCAGCGAACAGCCGCCGGGGCCTGCACCGCGGGCGTCCTCGCAGTACTCGAATCGGCGGTATCGCGTCCAGCAGGGGCAGCAGCCGGGTGACGTCGTGGCGTTGCCTCCGGTGAGCGTCACGGCGAGCGGAGCGCCGCAACGGCCCACGATCACATGGCGCTTGGAGCCGGGGCGGGCGCGGTCGACGGGCGAGGAGCCGACATGATCCCCCCGTTCTCGGTCCAGTCCCGTAGCCGGCGCCAGGCCGTGACTCCGGAACAGCCCACGGCCTGGGAGGGGACGTCGCGCCAGGCGACACCGGTCCGCAGCACGTACATGATGCCGGCCAGCGCCGCCCGGTCCGGAACGCGCGGCCGCCCGGGACAGCGAAGGCGCCGTTCGGGAGCGGGCGGCGGCAGCGGAGCCGCCCGCTCCCACAGATCGTCAGGGAACAAGATCAGCACGCACCCGGACACCCTGCCGACCGAGTTCGCGGAGTGCACGACCTATGGCTCAGCTCACTCTGGAACGACCAATTACGCCGACGTCGCGGCCTGCCCCTTGCCTGCTTCCTCGGCGGCTGGGCCGGTCCCGAACGCTGTAGTGGCGCGAACTCCCCACAAGGACGCTGCCGGACAAGACTGACTCACTCGGCACGTTCCGCTGACAAAGCGGCCAGCACCCGCTCGCGCAGCAACTCATACTCCTCGCGGCACCGCCGCGGTCCCTCCGGCGGCCGATGCACCACCTGGCCGTTGACGACGCCGGCGCCTTCGAGGACGCGGAACTGATCGGCCGTGAGGTCGACCTCGGTACCGTCGGACAACCGGTTCCAGTAGTGGTTCCACACCTTGGCGCCGTTCATGTGCACCTCGCCATGGATCAGGTCCCCGCCCAGCAGATCCTGAACCACCAGCGCCGTCACTCCGCACTGGCTCCAGGACGGGTTCTCCGGCCGCCACTCGTCCCTGCCCGCTGGGTCGCATGTGTCCCGGTCCCAAGCGGCCTCAATCAGCGGCCGCAGCATCTCCACATTCAGCATCCCAGGAGCATCGCACAGGGGTACGACAACGACTCGGCGCGATCATCCATGCGCACCACGCGGGCGGCGTCGGCCAGGAACTCGCATACCTCCCGGCTCAGCCGGGCGTGAAGGAGCAGGCAAAGGCCGTCCGGGTCGACGTTGGGCGGGCGGGTGCTGCTCCGGGTCGTGGAGCCAGGTCCCGTCGGCCTGCTCGGGCACCTGGCATGAGGCGGCGGGTGTCACTCCTGCGCTCTGTCGGCCTCCCCGCTGATGGACTCCTGACAGAGGTCCGCGTAGGTGCGCGAGTCCTTGACCAAGTCGTCGCAGAACGCGGCTACATCGTCGCCGATGAGTTCCAGGACTCCCTTGCCCGCGGCGGCTCCCTCCTCGAAGAAGTCGAGGATCCCGGGGAGCAGAGGCCCGTCAGGCAGGTCGATCGGCCCGACCTTGAGCAGGTACTTCTGCATCTCCTTGTAGACGATGTGGTAATCCGGCGGGAGCGCCTTGACTCGTGCCATATGCGCCCGCCACTGCCTCTTGCCCTCGATGATGTCCTGGATGCCCACGTCAGTCTCCCAGTCGGTTCAGTTTCCTCGCCACGTTCCTGTTCAACTGCTCTCGCCACCGGTCGCGATAGGTTCGAGCCCCTTCTCCGCCTGCCAGCCCCGTGCAGAAGCCCCGGATGTCGTCGCCGAGCACCTCGTGGACGCTCTGCCCCTCGGCCGCTGTTTCCTCGAGCAGGCCCAAGGCGGCGTCGAGGATCGGCATCAGATTGCGGCCGGTGAAGTCCCCGAAGGGGAAGAGGTGGGCGACGATCTGTCCCCACGCCGCCCGGTAGTCGTCCGGCAGGGTCTCGGCCCGGGCTTCGAACGCCTTCCATTCCCTGGTGAGATCGCTGCCCGTGGCCTTCTCCCAGAAGTTCACCTTCCGCCCTCCCTGAGCCTGTCGATGCGTGATGAGACGTACTCCCATTTCGCCCAGAACCTGGCGAGTTCCTCGCGCCCGGCGTCGTTGAGCGAGTAGAACTTGCGCGGCGGCCCGACCCCAGACGGCCGCTTCGTCACCTGGACGAGTTTGTTCCTCTCCAGCCGCAGCAGGATGGTGTACACCGTCCCCTCGACGACGCCGTCGAAGCCGAGCTCGTTCAGCTGTCGGGTGATGGCGTACCCATAGGTTTCCTCACTGCTGATGATTTCGAGCACGCACCCTTCGAGCGTGCCCTTCAGCATCTCCGTCAGGTCATCCAACGTGAGCCCTCCTCGGCTCAGCGGTACTTTGTACTACCGAGTACCACTATAAAGTATCACTGAGTAGTGGGGGTGTCCCGCGTGGCGGTCTCACCCTCTGCGGGCTGGGGGCCTTCCTGTCGCGAGACCGGAGGCCGGGGCGGATGCCGCCGGGACAGCACCGGGCGGTGGCGGTACCCGCGCGTCGCCCGGAACATGCCGCGCGATCGGCAGGCCGGAGTGCTGCTGTGCGCGGTCGCGGGGTGGTCTCCCGTCCGCGGGAGGTGAAGCCATCCCCATCATGACCGGTCAGAGAGGGGATGCGTAGGAGCGACGGCACAGGTGGGAAGCCTTGTTGAGCCCTCCCCCGGCGCCCAGAATCGCCCTCATGAATCACTCGGGGAACGTTGACCAGGACGACATCCTGCGGGCGCGGAACGTGCTGCTCGGGTCGGGCCGCCGCACGCCGCGTGAGGAGGTCGACGCCTACCGTGTGCTCGCTCGGGTCAGCCCCGCCTCGTACCTGCCGCGCCTGGCCGAGGCGCTCCAGCGCCTGAGCTACGACAGCGGCTCCGGGGAACCGCACGCGGCCCGTCTCGCACTGCGCCAGGAGGCGGTGGCCGTGGCGCGGTCCATCGATCCCGCCGAACCCAACCGTGCGGATGTTCTGTACGGGGCTCTCGACGCCTGCCAGAGAGAGTTGTACAGGGTGGGCCGGCGCGCCGAGGGACTCGCCCTGCGGGCCGAGATGCTCGCCATCGGCCGTGCGGAGGCCGAACTGTCCGGGCAGCCTGTGGTCAGAGGGCTGCGTGAGTGGGCCGCCGGTCTCTCCGAGGAGGGCCGGTACGCCGAGGCTGCCGATGCCATGACCGAGGTGGTCGCGGCGATCCTGCCCGAGGGGCCGAGCGGTGGCGGTCTCGCCTGGTCACTCCTGGAGTGGATCGCCGCCCTGCATGACGCCGGCCGGTCCGACGAGGCACTCGCCGCGTTCGAGACACTCGTGGGCATGGAAGCGGCCGAAGCCGCCCATGACCGGGGACCGATGGCCTGTCATTTCCACGCCCTCATCGGGTACGCACGGCTGCTCGACACCTACGGCAGAGGCGAGCGGGCGGCCCTCGTCCGGCACGAGGCACTCGCCTTGCTGACGGAGTTGGCCGATACCGGCGAGCGCACGTCCTGGAGTGGCTACCAGACGACGTTCTGGGCCGTGCTGCTGTCCTTCTCCGGCGCGGACAGCGAGCCGCCCGCGTCCGGCGAACCGCGTCCCCCGTCAGGGACGACGCCCATGCACTGGTCGCCCGACAGCAAGCGGCGCTGCTTCGACGGCCTTCATGCCCTTGGTGAAGAGGTGGACGCCCTCGCTGCTCGGGCCGCCGGGGATCCGGACCGGCATCTGGCCGCAGCGGTCCGGCTGCACCGGGTCTTCACCGTCCGTTCCGCCGCCTACTGGGAGCACCGCACCCATCTGTTCGCGGAACGAGTGCGCTCCCTCTTCGACGACGGAGTGGATCTGGCCCGCAGCCTGTCTCGGCAGGACCCGGCCGACGGGACGCGGACCCTGGCCGAAGCCCTGATCGACCGGTCGGCCTTCCACGCAGCCGCCCGCGAGTTCGGCCCCGCCCTTGATGACTTCCGCCAAGCCCTGCGCTGTCTGGGAGAGGTCCGCTGACCCGGGCCGGGCAAGTCCGCCCGCGCCCGGCCGGTCCGCCCATCACCGCGTGGAACCTGACGTACCGTCGGCACGACCGGCGTGCAGGGCACCGGCACAGGCCTGCCGGGGCGGCGTACCGGTCCCCCTGTCCGGGCCGTGGGCGGTCACGCTACCTTTAGCCGGATGCAGCCACAGCAGTCTTTCACCACCTTCCCGCCCGCCCCGGCGTCCTACGAGCGCCCCCGCACTCGCACGAGGACCGTAGTGCTGTCCCTCATAGCCGGGCTCGTGCTCGGCGCCGCGGGGACGGGTGCCGCGTGGGCGATCAACGCACACGCCAACTCCCGTCCCGCAAAGGGGACTCCGGCAGCCGATGCGCGAGCCGCGTGCGAGGCGCTCGACGGTTTCGACCCGGCGAAGTACACGACGAAGGGCTCTGCCGGCGAGATCGCCTTCAACCGCTATGCGGCGGCCGGGGTGCTCTCGGCGTCGGCGGCAGCGGGTGACGCGAAGTACAAGGAACTCGCACAGGCCATTCGCCGCTCGGAGGACCGTCACGCCCGGGTCTTCGACTTCGACGCGACGGTGATGAAGGATCTGGGCCAGGCCCGCGAGATCTGCCGCGGCCTGTAGCCCCGCCTCACGCGTCCCGCCGGTACGGGCTCACGTCCCGCCGGTACGGGCATGCGACCGGCTGTGGACGGCCTTCGAGCCCGGTGGGGGGCAGGCGGCACGGGAAACGGGTGCCGGCCACGGCCGGGCTCGGCGCCGGGTGGCCTGGGTGCTGCCGGGACCGGCGCCCCCGGCGGCAGTTCGTCGGCGCCCCTCCGCGCGCCGTCAACCGCATCCTCCAGGGTAGCGAGCACACGGCCCGACCGCGGGACGCCGTTGAGCTGCCGAACGGCGGCCTGCATCCGGAGTACCGGGGTGCCCGGGGTATCGGGTGTGTTCGTCAACCAGCCCGGCGTCCCGCTCGACTACGACAGACCACCCGGTCGCTCGTGGCGTTGATCAGCGTCATGATGCGCTCGCCTGGTCGCGCAGGAGCTGCCGTGTGATGCCGTCGAGCCGCGCCGCGGCGTCCTTGTCGAACGCCGGGCCCAGGAGGCGGAGGGGAGCGCCCTCCACGAAGGCGCTCAGCGGTTCCCGGGGCGGAGCGTCGATGATGTCCAGGATCGGCGGGACGGTGCACTCGACCGGCTGCGCGGCCCGCTTCATCTGCTCGATGTGAGCCGCGGTGGCGGCGTCGAATTCGCCCGCGAAGCCGGTGCGGGTCCCACCGGGGAACAGCAGCACGTACCGGGCGCGACGCGTGCTTCCCGCCTCGGCGAACGAGACACCGAGAAGGTCGTTGAGCCGGCCGCCCTGGGCCATGGCCGTCCAGCCGTCGTAGCCGCGTTCGAGGCCGAGATCGTCCCAGTGGATGCCCGGCGTCCCCACACCGGGACCGGCGATGTTCACCACGACCGGCTTTCCGGCCTTGTTCATCACGTCGGCCAGGCCGTGTCCGAGCAGGTACCGGCTGAGGTAGTACAGGGCGAGATTGTGCTCGATCCCTTCGGAGGTCACCGTCCGACGGCTGCGGAAGTACCGTGCGCACAGCACGAGTGCGTCCACCACGGCGAACCGGTCCTCGATCTCCGCGATGACGCGCCGGTTCTCGCTGACGAGGCTGAGGTCGGCCTCGATGAAGACGGCACGGTCGGCCGCACCCGCCCTGTGCGCCGTGTCGAGGAACTTCCTCCCCTTCGCCGGGTCCGGAGCGATGACCACCACGTGGTCACCGCGGCCGAGACAGGTGTGCGCGATCGCCTGCCCGATGCCGGAAGTGCCCCCCGTGACGACAATGGTCTTCACCGTGATCCTCCTCGGAACACTGAGCCGTTCGGATTCCGCGCGGCAGAAAAGCTTCCCGCCCACGGGTGCGCGCGGAGACTGCCACTGCGATAGTTACAGTTAGGGCACAAAAGAGCGGCGAAGGGCTCTGCCCCCGCCGCCTGTCAGTTGGTGACGCGTTGCGCCACCTCGCGTTCACTGGCCAGCACCTCCCGGACGAGGTGGGCGATCGTCGTCCGGCCGAGCCGTTCCTTCATGGCCCGCTCCGCGCTCTGGAACTCCACCTCGAGCAGCCTCTGCATGTTCCGCCCCACCTCGCATTCGGCGCTCGGCGGATGCGGGTGCCGCGCGAGGACCGGCCCCGCCTCCACCGCGGCGTAGGCGTCGTAGAGCGTGATCTCGCGGGCGGGCCGGGCAAGCGACCAGCCGCCGTTGCGCCCCTCGGTGGACCAGACCAAACCGGCGTCACGCAGACCGCCGAGGATCCGCCGCACCAGAACGGGATTGCCGGCCAGGCTCTCCGCGATCTCCGCGGAGGTCAGCGAGCGGTCCCAGCGCCCCAGCATGGTGAGCGCGTGAATCGCGACCGCGGTCCTGCTGCTGATGCTCACCGCGACTCCTTCACAACGCTCACCTCGTCCATCAAACTGCAACCAAGCTAGTAGCAGTTTGATTCACGTGTCAATGCCGGATGCCGGTCGTGGGAACCGTCCGGAGGACGGGCCCGGAACACACCGGTCCGGGACCGGACGGGCCGGCAAACGAGCGCGGCAACGGAACCGTGCGCGCGTGACATCACCAGGGCCGCCACTCCCTGCGCTCCGCCACGGACACCGCCCCACCGGCCGGCAGGTTCGGCTGGGTCCGTGTCACCGAGGAGGCACCATGGACACCATGAACACCCTTGATTTTCCTGAGGTCATGACCAGGACGGGCGCGGTCCGCGGCCGACGTGAGGAAGGGCCGGCGGTCTTCCGTGGCATCCCTTTCGCCCAGCCGCCGGTCGGCGCGGCGCGCTTCGGTGCGCCGCGGCCGGTGGACCGGTGGGACGGCGTCCGGGACGCCCTGGCGTTCGGACCGCCTCCTCCGCAGGAGCCGATCGGTGGCGCGACGCCTTCTCCCGGCAGCGCGCCGGCCGGGGACAACTGGCTGACCGTCAACGTGTGGACACCGGACCCGGATCCGGCCGCGCGACGCCCGGTCATGGTGTGGATCTACGGCGGGGCCTACAAACTCGGCTCCGCCGACGACCCCGCCTATGACGCGAGCCGCCTCGTCCGGGAGAACGAGCTTGTCGTGGTCACTTTCAACTACCGCGTGGGGGTGGAGGGCTTTCTGTGGATCGAGGGCGCGCCCGCCAACCGCGGCCTGCTCGACCAGGTTGCCGCCCTGGAGTGGGTGCGGGAGAACATCGTCGCCTTCGGGGGCGATCCAGCACAGGTCACCGTCTTCGGCGAGTCGGCCGGCGCGGGGTCCATCGCCGCTCTCCTTGCCATGCCTCGGGCCCGGTCGCTGTTCCGACGGGCCATCGCCCAGAGCGTGCCCGGCCCCTTCTTCTCGGACGCGCTGGCCGAAGACATCGCCAAGGCCCTCGCCGGCGGGATCGGACTGCGCCCGACCGTGGCCGACTTGGCCGGCGTGGATCCGCACGAGCTCACCGAAGCCGGAGCCGCACTCGGGCCCCGGATGCCCGGGTACGCCCACCGCTGGGGCCCCGTCGCCTTCACCCCGACCGCGTTCTCCCCCGTCATCGACGGTGAGGTGCTGCCCGCGGCGCCCTGGGACGCACTGGCGCAAGGTGCCGCCCGGGACGTGGAACTCGTCGTCGGGCACAACCGGGACGAATTCCGGCTCTTTCTCCACCTCGGCGGGATGCTCGGCCAGGTGGACGAGGACCTCGCCTCCATGATCCTCGGCCTGTTCGGTCCGGCACCGGACGCCGAGCAGGCCTACCGCGCGGCGTTCCCGGACGCCTCCGCGGAGTACCTGTTCGAACTCGTCCAGTCCGACTGGCTGTTCCGCATGCCCTCGCTGCACCTGGCCGAGGCGCACACGTCCGGAGGCGGCCGGGCGCACCTGTACGAACTCACCTTCTCCGCCCCGGCCGACGACGGTGCGCTCGGCGCCTGCCACAGCCTCGACGTGCCTCTCGTCTTCGGTGTCTACGGCGGCATCGGTGAGATGCTGATCGGCCCCACGCCGTCACCCGAGACCGAGACCCTGTCCGCCCGCTTCCGCTCCGCCTGGACCACCTTCGCCACCACAGGAGATCCGGGCTGGCCCGCGTACGACACCGACCAGCGCCTCGTCCAGCTTTTCGACACCGCGCCCACGGTCGCCGCCTATCCGGAAGAGGCCTCGCGTCGGCTCTGGGAGCGACACACCTTCGCCCCGCTCCCCCTGATGACCCCGTGACGGTGCTCGGCAGAACGTCCCGGGGGCGCAGTTCGACCCCGCGGCCGGGTGGCCTGCCCGTGCCGCGCGGCGCAGCCTCAGCATTACCTATATTGACATAGTTATATTTACATACTTACACTGGCTGTCATGGATCAGCGCAGCACGTCCGCTCAGGACATTCGCCGGGTGGCCTCCGGGCTCGCGGCGTGCCTGCCCGCGCTGTCCCGCGCCCTGGACCGGCAAGTCGGCCAGGTCTATCCCCATCCCAAGCCTCCCGAGGCCCAGCTCGCTCTGCTCCGGCATGTCGAGTCCCATGACGGTGTGACGGTGCGCAAGGCCGCCGAGGCCCTGCTGATGAAGCCCAGCAATGTCAGCGCGCTCGTGTCCCAGATGACCGAGCTGGGCATGCTGGAGCGCCGGCAGGACCCCGCCGACAAGCGGGTCGCGCACCTGCATCTGACCGAGAAGGCCCGGCATGAGCTGGCCGAGGTCCACCGGTTGATGAGCTCCCATGTCATGGGGGCCTTGAGCACGATGACCGACGGCGATCTGAAGGCCCTCGGCGCGGCCCTGGGGTCGCTGAACGCCCTCGCGGGGCGCCTCCTTTCCGACCGGTGACGGTGCGTACCGGCCCGTAACGGGTCCGGTACGCGCCTGTGAGGGGCGCCTCTCCGAGCTGCCTCGCACCTTGTCGTTCTTCTTTTCCGCTCGCCGCTGCGATGACGGCGGCCGCTCTGCTCTCCCCCTCCCCCCACGGACGCCCCGTGCCGTCCGGACCGGGGCATCCTCACTAAGGACAGATGTGTCATGCCCTCCGAAGTTCTGAGTTCCTCCGCGCCCGTGGAAGGGGCGCGGCACCCGGACCGCCCGCGCGGTCCGCGTGCCAACCCGTGGTTGTCCTTGATCGCCGTCGCCTTCGGGCTGTTCATGGTGGGCCTGGACGGCTCGGTCGTCTCCATCGCCAACCCCGAGATCGGCCGGGACCTGAACGCCGGCACCGCCGATCTGCAGTGGGTGACCAATTCCTACCTGCTGGCCCTCGCGGCGGCCCTGATCCTCGGCGGCAAGCTCGGCGACCGGTTCGGGCGCCGTACCTTCTACCTGATCGGCGTCACGGGCTTCACGGCCGCGTCCGTCGCCATCGGTCTCACCGGTTCCATCGAGGGTGTCATCACCTTCCGCGCGCTGCAGGGCTTCTTCGGAGCCCTGCTGATGCCCAACACCCTCGGCATCCTGCGGGCGGCCTTCCCGCCCAAGAAGTTCGGCATGGCGGTCGGCATCTGGGCCATGGTCTCCTCGGTCTCCACGGCCCTCGGCCCCATCGTGGGCGGTGCGCTCGTGGAGCACGTGAACTGGGAGTCCGTCTTCTACATCAACGCCCCCATCGGCGTCATCGCCCTCGTCTTCAGCGTCATCGTCCTGCCGCAGAGCAGGAACACGGCAGCCGCCGAGGAGAAGTTCGACCTGCCTGGCGTCATCCTGCTGGCCGTCGGCCTGCTCGCCGTGGTGTTCGGCGTGGTCAAGGGCGAGACGTGGGGCTGGACCTCGGGCGGCACCCTGGGGACGATCGTGGCCGGCGTCGTGGTGCTGCTGCTGTTCGGCTGGTACGAGACCCGGCTCCGCCACCCCCTGCTGCCCATGCGGCTGTTCCGCAACCCGGCGCTGACCATCGGCACCGTCATCACCGCGCTGAACTTCTTCATCCTGCTCGGCGTGATCTTCTTCGTGATGCTGTACCTGCAGAACGTCCGCGGTTTCACCCCCGTCCAGGCGGGTGTACGCACGCTGCCGCTCAGCCTCGCCTCGGTCGTGGCCTCCCCGCTGGGAGCCGCGCTCACCGAGAAGTTCGGGCCCCGGCTGACGATGCCGCTGGGCATGGCACTCCAGGCGGTCGCGTGCTTCGTCATGCTCGGCTGGAGCGCCGACTCCGCGTACGCCCTGTTGTGGCCGCCGTTCGTCGCGCTCGGCCTGGGCGTCGGCATGGTGATGTCCTCCTCCTCCGACGCCATCGTCGGCAACGCGCCGGTCAAGGACGGAGGCGTCGCCGGCGGCCTCCAGGCCACGGCCCTTCAGGTCGGCGGCGCGCTCGGCACCTCCGTACTGGTGTCGCTCATCAGCAGCCGCGTCGGCTCCACCCTCACCGGTGAACTGGCCTCGTCCGGGGTGCCCGCGACCGCGGCCGAGGGGCTGAGCAAGGCGAAGGACGCGGTGTCCATGGGCGTCGCCCCGGTCCCGGGACAGGCCCCGGAGCAGCTCAAGGCCGCGATCGTCGAGGGAAGCCACCAGGCCTTCATGAACGGGGTGCACACCGCGGCGGCGGTCTCCGGTGTGCTGGCCGTCATCGGCGCGCTGACGGCCGCCGCCGGTGTACGGCGGGCCCCCGAAGCGGCCCGTCACTGAGGAAGGACGGACGAACCCGCCAGGCCGAGCCGACCGCCGGGGCGGTGGCGGCTCGGTCCGGCCGTTCTCCGGGGCCCGATCGCGTGCGTGGCACAGCGGCCCCGTGGGCAGGGTGGTTGATGCCTCGTACGTGGCGCCGTGCCCACGCCGGTGCTCGGTCACCAGCGTCGGATCCACCGGCGGCATCACCGGAGCGTCCGCGTACGGCACGCATCGGCCGGCTCGAACAGTTCGTCCCTGCGCGCGGCACATGATCAGACGAAGGCCGCCCCAGCATCCAGCGAACACGCAGGTGGGCGGCCTGGTTAACCCTGTGCGCCCCTCGCGCCTCGCACGAATCGCCGAAGGTGCGCACGCACGGCGTCAGGCTGCTCCAGCCACGGCTCGTGCCCAGCGCCCTCGACCCGCGTCAGTGGAACATCGAGCCGGAGCGCGAGTGACGCGAGAGCCGACACAGGGCGGGGATCGTCAGCCCCACCGAGGAGTTCCGTTCGCGCGGGCAGGCACGCGCGCAGCTCGGCCAGATGCGCATCGAGCGGGTCCGCGCGTCCTTCCCTGCCGAGTTCGCCATTCATGGTCCAGTTGACGGGACGCCGCCGCCGGGCACCCTGTGCCGCCCAGTGCCACCCGCGTTCGGGATCGGCGTGGTCGGTGAACCAGGCCAGCGTGAGCAGCTCGACTTCCTGTTCCTCCGTGCGGTCCGGCAACTCCTGCAATGCGCGGAGCCGTTCCCGCTGTGCTGCGGACATGCGGCGATCGCGCTCCGCCCGGTCCCCGGAGCGCCAGTCACCGACGAACGGCCCGCACATCAGCAGCATCGCGGCAACCCGGTCGGAGTGCGCCAGGCAGAACCGGCTCGCCAGGTCGGTGCCGTAGGAATGCCCGATCAGCACGGCCTTGGACACGTCCCACGCGTCGAGCAGCTCGGCGAGATCGTCGACATGCCGGGCGAGGGAATGGCGCCCCCGCCAGGGCGACCGGCCCGTGCCGCGCTGGTCGTACCGGTACACGGGCGCCAGGTCCGCGATCATGGCGGCTGCATCGCCCAGGTAGTCCGGCAGCCCCGGACCGCCATGGAGCATGACCACGGGCGGCCGCCGGGTGGCGTCTCCCAGGGCCGTCCAGCGCACCTGCGCCCCGTCCGTCATCGACACGAAGCCTTGCGTCTCCATCGAGGTCACCGCGGAGAACCTACCGGTCCCACTGAGGCTCTGCCAAAGGTTGAATGCCAAGGCGGTCCTCGGGACCGGTCAGTACAGGGCGTCGCCCATGGGGGACGCGTCGCCTGCTCGGGGCGCACCGGCCCTCCGCGCCCCCGTGCGGGCGTGCACCCGCTCAGGGAGCGGTCGGTCGAGGACTACCGGGCGATCCGCCGACGGCCGGTGGCCGGTGGCCGTACGCACGAAGCGCCCCCGTCGGCCTGCCGGCCGGTGGGGGCGCCATCGTGTGCGGAGGGTCAGGCGGTGACCGGCAGGGTCACCTTCTGCTCGGCATCGCGCACGTCGTACTCGTCGTCCACGGGAGTCCCCGAGGCGGAGTTGTACGCGTCGAGGTCGAGGATCTTCTCGCGGGCGGCGACGACGACCGGGACCAGTGCCTGGCCGGCGACGTTGGTGGCCGTGCGCATCATGTCCAGCACCGGGTCGATCGCCATCAGCAGGCCCACGCCCTCCAGCGGCAGGCCCAGCGTGGACAGGGTCAGCGTCAGCATGACCGTGGCGCCCGTCAGACCGGCCGTGGCGGCGGAGCCGATGACCGAGACGAAGGCGATCAGCAGGTAGTCGCCGATGCTCAGCTGCACGTCGAAGATCTGGGCGATGAAGATGGCGGCGAGTGCCGGGTAGATCGCGGCGCAGCCGTCCATCTTCGTCGTGGCGCCGAACGGGACGGCGAAGGAGGTGTACTCCTTCGGCACGCCGAGGCGCTCGGTGACCTTGACCGTGACCGGCATGGTGCCGACGGACGAACGGGAGACGAAGGCCAGCTGGATGGCAGGCCAGGCGCCCTTGAAGAACTGGACGGGGTTGACCTTGGCGACGGTCGCCAGCAGCAGCGGGTAGACGCCGAAGAGGACCAGCGCGCAGCCGATGTAGACGTCGGCGGTGAAGGTGGCGTACTTGCCGATGAGGTCCCAGCCGTAGTCGGCGATGGCGTAGCCGATGAGGCCGACGGTGCCGAGCGGGGCGAGGCGGATGACCCACCACAGGGCCTTCTGCAGCAGTTCCAGGACCGACTCGCTGAGGGTGAGGATCGGCTGCGCCTTCTCACCGAGCTTCAGGGCGGCGATGCCGGCGACGGCGGCCATGAAGACGATCTGCAGGACGTTCAGCTCGGTGAAGGGCGTGACCACGTCCTTCGGGATGATCCCGGTGAGGAAGTCCAGCCAGGAGCCCGCGTGCTCGGGCAGCCGACCGTCCTTCGGGGTGAGGCCGGTGCCCGCGCCCGGGTTGGTGATCAGGCCGATCACGAGGCCGATGGCGACCGCGATCAGCGACGTGATCATGAACCAGAGCAGGGTGCGGGAGGCCAGCCGGGCGGCGTTGTTCACCTTGCGCAGGTTGGTGATCGATATCAGGATCGCGAAGAAGACCAGCGGGGCGACGGCCAGCTTCAGCAGCTGGACGAAGATGTGGCCGACCTTGTCGAGCGTGGTGTACAGCCACTGCACGTCAAAGCTGCGGGTGATCCAGCCGAGGACGACGCCGAGGACGAGACCGGCGACTATCTGAGCCCAGAAGGGCACCGCGGGTTTGCCCCGGACGGGCTTGGCGGGGATTTCGGTGCTCGCGGACGCGGACACGGACACACTCCAGTGAGGGCCAACGGGGATACGGAAGGGGGGACGGGGGCGGCGCACCCGCGCTACGGGCGGCGCCGCTGCATGCTGCCGGTCAGAGCGCGCGGCAACAGACCGCGGACATACAGCGGCACAGGTCGACATGCAGGCGCACCACGAGCAGGGGGCTCATGGCTTCATGGGGGCGCACAGCTGTCTTCACACCGAACACGTTAACACTTGTACTTTGAGACGCTCAAAGTACTTCTTTGAGGGAGCTCCCTGCGGCCCTTCCGGAGCGCCGGCGCGGACGCGCTGCCGCCCGTCGGCGTCAGGGCGTGTCCGGCCCCTGGAGTCCCCGGAGGAGGAGGGCGATCAGGCGGCGGGGGTCGTACCGGGGGTCGTTGTCGCGCCCGACGCAGAGGTTGCCGATGCCGCGCATCAGTTCGTACGGCTGCGTGCCGGGCCTGATGTCACCGGCCTCGACCGCGGCGTCGAGCAGCTCCGCGCAGACGGGCAGCAGACGGTCCAGGAAATAGGTGTGCAGCGCGGCGAAGCGGTCGTCGTCGGACTGCAGGGCGTCGGCGAGTCCGTGTTTGGTGACGAGGAAGTCCACGAAGAGGTCGATCCAGCGGCGCAGCGCCTCGATCGGGGAGTCCGCACTCGCCAGCAGGTGCGGACCGGCTTCGGCGCATGCCTCGATCTGGTGGCGGTAGACGGCCGTGACGAGGTCCGCCCGGGTCGGGAAGTGGCGGTAGATGGTGGCCATCCCGACGCCGGCCCGGGCGGCGATCTGGCGGATCGGCGCGTCGACACCCGAGGTGACGAACACCTCCGCGGCGGCGGTGAGCACCGCCTGCCGGTTGCGCTGGGCGTCGGCCCGCCTGCCTCGGGACGGTGACTGCCCTGCGGGGCTGTCGGCGGCCATCACCTGCTCCTTCCATGCCGTTGACAAAGCGGAGCAACGCTCCGGATACTAAGCGGAGCATTGTTCCGCTTCAGCTTAGCCGAAGCGGCGTGCCCTGTTCGCCCTGCTCGTCGCCGGTCGCGGGAGACCGGCAGGCGCCACCGAAAGGGATCCCCCTCATGAGCACCTCCGCCGCCACCGACGCCCTGGGCGCGCCCGCCCCGGTCCTGTCCTTCAGCCCCGTGGTCCTCCCCGTGCCCGGACGTCCCGTCGACCTGGAGGTACGCGTCTCCGCGCCCGCGACCGGCACCGGCCTCCCCGTCATCCTGCTCTCCCACGGTCACGGCCCCTCGAACAACCTCTCCTCGCTCAACGGCTACGCTCCGCTCGCCACCTTCTGGGCCGCCCACGGATTCGTCGTCGTCCAGCCCACCCACCTCACCTCCAGGACCCTGAGCCACCTGGTCGCCGACGCACCGGGCGCGCCCGACTTCTGGCGGTCCCGCGCCGAGGACATGACCCACATCCTCGACCGGCTCGACGTGATCGAACGCACCGTGCCGCAGCTCGCGGGACGGATCGACCGCGCCAGGATCGGCCTCGCCGGACACTCGCTCGGCGGCTTCACCGCCGCCCTCCTGCTGGGTGCCGGGCTCACCGACCCCGGCACCGGGAACGTGGTGCGCCTCGTCGAGCCCCGGATCAAGGCCGGCGTACTGCTCGCCGCGCCCGGCCGGGGCGGTGACGCCTTCAACGGGCCCATGGCCGGGCAGTGGCCGGTCATCGGCGCCGTCGACTTCTCCACCATGACCGCACCCGCGCTGGTCGTCGCCGGCGACAAGGACGACTCCCGGCACTTCACGGACAGGGGACCGGACTGGCACGCCGACCCCTATCACCTCGCCCCCGGACCCAAGACCCTGCTCACCCTGTTCGACGCGGAACACGGACTCGGCGGGATCGCCGGGTACGACGCCGCCGAGACCACCGACGAGAACCCCGCGCGCGTCGCCGCCGTCGCCCGCCTCACCGCGGCCTACCTCCGCACGCGGCTCGACCCCGGGGACAACGCCTGGCCGGCCGTGCGCGAGGCGCTGACGAACGGCCCCGACCCGGTAGGACGAGTCGAGTCCAAGTAAGCCCCCGCCGGCCCCTCCCCCACCGGGCGCGCGCACCGGCCGCCGCCCGGGGCCGGTCGGCCGGCGGGCTGACGGTCACGGCCGTTCCGTCCGGACCGCTCGGTACGGTCCGCCGCCGCCTGGTCCATGGCTCATCGTGGTGCGGGGGCCGCGGTCAGGCAGCCGCCCGGCGCTGCCGCCTGATCGGTTCTCCCACCCGGTGCAGGTGTGCGAGGGCCTCGCGGTAGGAGCCGATCAGGCCGGTCTCGTGGTAGGGCACACCGATCTGTGCGCAATACGCGCGCACGATGACCCGGGCCCGGC
Source organism: Streptomyces sp. NPDC038707 (assembly GCF_040636485.1). NCBI lineage: Bacteria > Bacillati > Actinomycetota > Actinomycetes > Kitasatosporales > Streptomycetaceae > Streptomyces > Streptomyces sp. NPDC038707. The sequence continues at coordinate 76,955 of NZ_JBEZUP010000029.1, read as the reverse complement.
GCAGATGCGGGGTCGGCATGCCGGGGAAGAGGTGGTGCTCGATCTGGTAGTTGAGCCCGCCGAGCAGCACATCGGTGAGCCGGCCGCCGCGGACGTTGCGGGAGGTGAGGACCTGGCGGCGCAGGAAGTCGGGCCGCTCGTCGCCGCTGAGCGTGGGCATGCCCTTGTGGTTCGGGGCGAAGGTGCAGCCCAGGTAGACGCCGAACAGGCACTGGTGCACGGCGAGGAACGCCACCGCCTTGCCGGGCGGGAGCACCAGGAACAGTGCCGAGAGATAGAGGGCGAAGTGCAGGAGGAGCAGCCCGGCCTCCAGCGTGCGGTGCTTCATGGACGGCGAGCGCAGCGCCCGCACGCTCGACACGTGCAGGTTGAAGCCCTCCAGCGTCAGCAGCGGGAAGAACAGCCACGCCTGGTGGCCGCCGATGAGACGGGCCAGGCCCCGGCTGTCACGGGCCTGGGCGGTGGACCACACGAGGATGTCCGGGGCGACGTCCGGGTCCAGTTCCTCGTGGTTGGGGTTGGCGTGATGGCGGGTGTGCTTGTTCATCCACCAGCCGTAGCTCATGCCGATCCCCAGGTTGCCGAAGATCCGGCCCCAGATGCGGCTCGGCCGGTCGCGCCGGAACACCTGACGGTGCGCCAGGTCATGGGCCACCAGCGCGGTCTGGCCGTACATCAGGGCGAGGAAGGCGGCCACCGCGAGCTGCCACCAGCTGTCCCCGACCGCGAGGAAGGCGCCCCAGCCCGCCGCCGTCAGCCCGACGACGAGCCCGAGCCGTGCCGCGTAGTAGCCGGGGCGGCGCCGCATCAGTCCCTCCTCGGTGATCCGGCGGGACAGCCGGGAGAAGTCACTGCCGGCCCCGGGGGCACGGGAAGGAACGTCGGGTGGTGTGGCCAGGACCGCGGCCTGCGGCGAGATCGTCATGCCACCGAGTCTGGGCGTGCCCCCTGCGTGCGGGACAGCCTGCAAGCACCGCTTCGGACCGGGGGTTTGCCCCAGGGCGGCCGGGGGTGGTTCCACCACCTCAGCGCCCTGACCTGGCCTTTCGGTGGAGTTCTTCGGTGACTCGCCGAGACGCGGTGCGCGCGGCGCACGAGGATGCCGGGCGACCGCGGTCAGGTCACGGCGGGCCCGGGACGGCGGTCAGACCCGGTCCAGGGGCCGGTGCGGACCGCTGGGGAGTTCCACTTCGATCGGGTCGCCGGGGCGCACCACGCCGCCTTCCCTCACGATGCTCATGATGCCGGCCTTGCGCACGATGTTCCCCGCCTCGTCGCGGCCGACGACCTGCTTCAGCAGCCCGTCCTGGAAGCGGTCGATCTGCGCGCAGGGATTGCGCAGGCCGGTGACTTCCAGGACCGCGGAATCGCCGATGCGCAGCAGTGTGCCGACCGGCAGACCGAGCAGCTGGATACCGCGCGTGGTGATGTTCTCGCCGAGCTCGCCGGGCGCCACGTCGAACCCCGCCTCGCCGACCTCGGCGAAGAGCTCCTCGTGGATGAGGTGGACCTGGCGCAGATTCGGCTGGGTGGGATCCTGCGCGACGCGCGAACGGTGCTTGACCGTCACACCGGCGTGCACGTCCCCCTCCACCCCGAGCCCGGCGAGCAGTGTGATCCTGTCCCGGTTCGGCTTGGTGAACGCGTACTCCCCGTTGCTGCTGACCGCCGTCACTCGCCCGCTCATCCTTCGGAACCCCCTCGTCGGCAACCGTGACCAGCCACGAGCCTAAACTGTCTCACTTGGATCAGTCGTTCGTTGGTCTGGTTGTGCCGTTGACTGATGCGCAGTGGGCGGGGATCGAGCCGTTGCTCCCGGACCGGACGCCGAGACGGGGTGGCCGCTGGCGGGACCACCGTGAGGTGATCGACGCGATCGCCTACTGGCCACCGACGGTGACGTGGAGGGACTGCCCACGCTCACCGCACTCACCCGCCGCGGCACCGGCTAGGGTGAGCCCGTCCGCCTCGCCCTCTCCGACGGCGCGGCACCCGGCGATCAGGCAGGGTCGAGATCCCCATGAGCCGGCAGCCGCCCGGCCCGCGTGTCCTGTTCTGCGGGGGCTACTGGAAGGATCGTGGTTCATGACTGCCGTCGCCTGGAGTACGCACACCATTGAGCTGAATCCCCATAGCGTGATCAAGAGATTCCGACGCGGGAGCCACGCGGAGTGCGCACGCGAATGGCAGGCGTTGACCGTGCTTTCCGCCTGCGCACCAGGCTTGGCTCCCGTTCCTCACAGCGTCGACCTTTCCGCTGAGGAACCGGTCGTGGTGATGTCGCGGTTGCCGGGGGAGCCGCTCCGAGGCCGGGTACTCGGCGAAGATCAGCTCAAGGCACTGGCCGAGGCAACGAACGAGATGTATGCGGCGGTGCCGGCGGACGCGCTGGCGAAGATTCCGGTCCGGCCCGGCCGTCAGCATGAACTCATCACCAGGATCCGGGCCTGGACACCACAGATCCGCCCCCGCGTCAGCAATGAGGTGGCGGAAGCCATGGATCTGGGGCTGGACTGGCTGGCTCACTCGGGTTTGGAGGATGTCACCCCGCCGGACGTCCCGCCGGTCTTCGGGCCGGGTGACGGGAACCTCGCCAACTATCTGTGGGACGGCACTCGCGTGCGGGTCGTCGATTTCGAGGAATCCGGTCGGAGCGACCGGCCTTTCGAACTGGCGGAGATCACGGAACACGTGGCCGGCTGGGTCGACCAGCCTCTGGACGTCGAGACGTTCCTGCATCACTTCGATCTGAGCCGCGCGGAACGGGCACGGCTGCTGGCGTGCCGTCGGCTCCTGGCTCTCGTGTGGTTGTTCCTCCTGTCGTTCGACGACCCTCGGCAGCCGCGCAACCCGCCGGGAACGGCTGAGCGGCAAGCCGACCGACTCTCCAGGCTTCTCCGTCGGGGCTCCAAGGCCGCCCGAGGCGAGAACTGATCACGGACTTCGGCTTTGAGGTCAAGGCCGCGTTCGCGACGCGCTCGGACGTCACCGGTCCCCGAACGCCGCCCGATGGTCGGCGGCCCAGGTCGCATACGTACGGGCCCCGCGGTGGAGAACGGTCGCCACGTCGTCGGTCAGCCGTGCGTTGCCTCCCTCGGCGATGAACCGCTGACCGCGCAGCGCGTCCTCGGCGGACTCCGGGTCCCGGCCGGCGGCGATCATCCGCTGCTTCGCCGCCTCCAGCGGCACGTCGACGATCTCAACCGGCCGGCCGAGCACCTTCCGCAGAATCTCCGCCTGCTCGTGCGCGCTCAGCAGCTCGGGGCCCGTCAGCGTGTAGGTCCTGCCCGTGTGACCGGGTGCGGTCAGCGCCGCGACCGCCACCTCGGCGACATCTCGGGGGTCGATGACGCCTTGAGCGCCTTTCCCGGTCAGGTTGGCGACAGGCCGCCCCGCTCGGATGTCGGAGGCCCAGTGCAAGGTGTTGGTCGCGAAGCTGCTCGGCCGAAGGATCGTCCAGGCCGTACGCCCCGCCCGTAGCGCGCGTTCACCGGGAAGGTGCCAGGCGCTGGTCCTGAGTCCGGTGTACTCTCCGGTGCCGATGGCTGACAGCTTCACCACTCTTGCGACGCCGTGGGACCGTACGGCGTCGAGCATCGCCAGGTCGTGGCGCTCGATCCAGGGCCCCGGCGCGTCCAGCAGGAAGACCGCGTCGGCCCCGGCCACCGCGTCGTCGAGAGAGCCGCGGTCGTCGAAGTCGCCCCGCACGACCTCCGCCGGCAGGCTCGCGCCTTCCGGGTTCCGTGTCATGGCTCGGACCCGCTCGCCCCGTTCGGCCAGGATCCGGACCACTTCCGTGCCTATGGTGCCCGTCGCACCCGTAACAAGGATCATGTCCAGCACTCTGCCGCCCCGCTGCCCGGCCGGTATAGGAAGATTCGGCAAGCCGTAGAGTGGCCGGCGTGGAGACGATGATCCCGATGCCCGCGCTCCGGCCCTGGATCGCGGACGTGACGCTGATACGGCCCGACGGGCTCCTGCCGCTCGTCCACCTCCCCGACGTCACCACGGCATTGGTCTACCGCAGGACTGCTCCGCGGGACGGCGACCTGCATGTGGTGGGCCCGCGCAGCCGCGCCTCCTACCATCCGGGGAAGGAACTGCCGATGTGCGTCCGGGCCCGGCTGCGTCCCGGTGTGGCCAGGTCGGTGTTCGGTGTCCCGGTCGGCGAACTGCGGGACCGGGCCGTACCGCTCACCGAATTGTGGGGTGCGCGCGCCGCCCGCCTCGCACACCGTCTCAACGAACTGTCCGACGCCGGCTCGGTCCTGCGAGGGATCGGGGAAGCACTGCTCGCATGCCTGCGGGACGACGCGGACCCGCGCGGCCCCCTGCTCCGCGAGGCCGTCGAATCGCTGTCCGGCACCGGGGAAAGGGTCGCCGCACTGGCCCGGCGGCTGTCGGTCAGCGAACGCCATCTGCGCGACCTGTTCACCGACCGGGTCGGCCTGGCCCCGAAGCGCTTCGCCCGTATCCAGCGGGTCCGTAGCGTGCTGGCCAGGGCGGGCACCGCACAGTGGGCGGGCCTTGCCGCGGATACCGGGTACTACGACCAGTCCCACCTGGCGGCCGACTTCCATACGCTCATGGGCGTGTCACCCACTGCCTTCCACGCGGGCCGCCTTCCCGCCACGACGCCCTGCGCCACGTGACGTGGTCGCGCGCCAAGGTCCAGGTCCCCTGGACGACAAGGCTGAGGCATCAGGCAAGCCGGTCGGATTTCACGAAGGTGATGTAGCCGATGACCGAGTAGGGCTTGACGTTGAGCTTGCCGGTATCGTCCAGAATCTGTTCCTCACTGGCGAGCAGGTTCCCTGTGCGCGGATCGAGGATCAGCGTCCGCCGGTCGGGCAGGCCGCCGAAGCGTCCGGTGAGGGAGAACGCTTCGCCGGTACGTCCCGCGCGGTCTTTGACCTTGCCCGTGTGGACGATGCCCTTCGTGTCCGCCAGAACACGCAGGAGCGCCGCTCGCTGCGCGGGGGAGAACACGTGGTCCTGGAAGCGTTCGGGTACCACTTCGTAGAGCAGACCCGGTCCCATCCGCTGCCCGTTCGCCAGCCATGCCCGCATCCCCTGCACGGTGGTGGGCGGCTCGGTCGAAGGTGACGCGTCGCCCGAGCCGGTGCTCTGCTGCGGGGTCCGGCCCAGTGCGCCGGCGTCCTCCCAGAGCTCGCGCTGGTGCCTGTTCTGGAACTCGGGTGGCAGAGTCCTGGTCTTCCAGTGGGCCGAACCGTCGGACTTCTGCCATGTCTCGCGGTGCTCGGGTATGACGGCTGATGTCACCTGGATGTCGTCGACGCGGGTGGACAAGGACCATGAGTCCCACACGAAGTGCTCGGTCTTCCAGGGGGCGGGCCTGTCGTCGGGCAGGTCCGCGACCCGGTCGGCCATGTCCCGGAGCACCTCCGCGGCCGGCCGTCCGCTCGGCTGGTAGGCCAGCGGTACGGGGGTCAGCGCGAGGGCGGGCTGGGACGCCGTCCCGAACGGGCCGGTCACCGTGAAGGCGACCGCCGCCGCGGTGGCCGTCGCGGCTGCGGCGAGCCACCAGCGCAGCGCCGGCCGCGACGAGGAGCGCGGCGCGGCGACGGTGTCTCTCGGCAGGGCGAGGATGTCCTCCAGCCGTGTCTCGTCCGCGGGACGTCCCACGGCCACCGGATTCATCGCCCGCAGGGACTGGTCGAGTTCACGCATCTGCTCCTCCAACGGTCGCGGAGGCCTGTGGGGCCGGGCTCTGCTGAGCGAGGTCGAGGTGGTGGCGCAGCCGGGCGCGGGCGCGGTGCAGGCGCACGTGAAAGGCCGCGGTGGAACAGCCGACGGCCTTCGCCGCCTGCCGGGCCGGTAACTCCTCCCATGACACCAGGCGCAACACCTCCCGGTCGGATTCGCTCAGGGCCGCGAATGCCGCGGCCACGGCGAGCTGCCCGGCCACTCCCTCCGCCGGATCGGCCGCGTGCGCGTGCGGCTGACGCGCCACCTCCTCCGCCAGGTCCAGCCGGCGCCGTTCGGCACGGTAGGTGTTCGCCAGCGTCCGCCGGGCCGTGGCGTACAGCCAGGGCAGGACCGCCTTGCGCGGTATCGCCTCCAGCTTCCGCCACGCGGTCAGAAACACTTCGGCCACTACGTCGTCGCTCGCCGGGGAACCACCCAGCCGGCGGCGCACGTACGCGTCCACAGCCGGATGGTGTTCCCTGTACAGCGCGGTGAAGCGCTGCTCATCGATCGCGTTCACATCCCCTCCGGCCCGTATATGTGCGCCGCCCGCCGATCCTTACAGACACACATCGGGGCAACCTCCCCCGTCAGCCACGTTCATGGGTGCTCCCGTCCGGGGTCACGGTCGGGCGACAAGTCGTCCGGGAGGACGACAGCGTCCTGGAGCCAGTTCAGGGTCGTGTGCTGGAAGCGTTCCGTTGCGAAGCCGTGGAGCTTTCCCGGTTGCCGGGGTGTCCGAGTCCGAGTGGGATCTCCGACACGATGTGAACCCTGGTCCGAGGCACCGCGCTCGCCGCGGACTCTTCCGGAGTTCCTGCTCACCAGGGTGCCGGAAGTCGCCGTTCAGGGTCTCGACTTGGCGGACGCGCCGGGACGCGACCGTGGCTGCCTCCCGAGGCCACAGCGGTAGTGCTGGAACTGCTGCTCGGGCCGCAGCAATTGGACGCGGCGGGTCAACTCGGCTGGGAAGGGCCGGTCTTCCTGCCTGAGGTCACCGGTCGCGCGGGCTTGACGCGGCAGAGGCCGCCCAGGTCGAGCGGCTCGGCATTCGGTGGATCAGCTGGGCTGACGCCCCGCCGAGTACCGGTTCCGCCGCCGCGTCCGTCGGCAGGTCCCGTGAAGGTGACCGCGCTGACGCGAGTTCCTTCCGCATCAACGTGCACATCGTTTCGTACCGTCGCAACGATCCGTCAGGGGCTTGCTCGTCCCACGAGTCCGGTCGGCAGTCGTACGCGACATAGCCCAGCCGCTCGTACAGCGCGCGTGCCCGGGGGTTGCTTTCCTCCACAGCCAGTTCCGTCTGCCGCAGGCCGCGGTTCCTCGTGCGCAGTTCCGCTGCCTCGACAAGGAACGTGCCGATCCCGCACGACTGCAATGCGGGGTGCACCGCCAGCTGCCACAAGGTGCCGACACCCTCCTTGACCTGGTAGTCGACGCCGACCTTCGCTACGGGGATGTTCGTCGGAGGGCACACCGCCAGGTAGTCGGCCTCCCCGCTCCGAGCACGTTCCAACTGCCGGGCCACATTGGCCAGGTGATGATCCGACCCCGCCCACCCGAGCGACGCCAGGTCCGCATGCTCCAAGGCACGGGCCGACAGCTTCAACACGACCTCGATCATCTCCAGCACCTCCGGCGAGCCAGTGTCCACGCCGGGAGGTCCACCACGGGGGCGCATCTCGTTCGGATGGTCAAACACCCGGCCGACGTCTGATCGTGCACGGTACCGCGCGGCGCTACGGGCGTCGGCCGTGCCGCTGTCGCGCGGCCTGTTGTCTCCACGCCGATGAGCGAAGCAAGGTGGACGCGGCAGCGAGTTTGCGGCGAACGGCTTCGTCGAACAGGGCCGGATGCTGCCCAAGGAGGAATCGCGCCTCTTTCAGCAAGTCGCGCGCAAGCTCCTCCCGGCCGCCCTTCAGCGCCTCCGTGAGCCGCGCCAGGTTGCGCTTCATGTGGGCGCTGACATCCGCTGCCCTCGTGGGAAGTGCCCGCCTGTTCGCCGGGTTCCCGCCCGGCCGGGAGGGGGGTCTGAGATCCCAGGTCGGTCCCCCCGCCGTGAGTCTCGCCGTGTGGATCTTCGCCATCCCGCCATCTTGACCAGCCCTCGTGGCCAGGGTCAATGACATGGTGGGGAGTACCGCTCGGCGCATGTCATTCGCCGGACGGCCGGGCGGTTGTCCGGCGGCTCACGAGCGTGTCATCGCCCAGCGGATGTGTTGCCCGGCGGGGCTCGGCGCCGGCGGGAGGTGTTCACCGGGCGGGCCGCCACGGCTGCCGGCAGGCGTGGGCCGGCCGGATCACCTATGGTGGGATGCGGTGAGCCGACGGAAGCTCACCCTTCTCGGGGCCATCCGGTTCGCAGTCCTGGAAAGGCATCTCGTCCCGTGGGGCCGTGTGTGTACCGGCCATGTCGCGCATCCCAGCCTGTTCCGCCGACCGCTCCTTCTCCGACCGACGCCGCCGGCCTGGTCGTGCCGTCCGGCAGGACTCCGCCGCCGGGCGGCACCTGGGGCAGCCCCGGGAACCGGTGCACAGGCGAATCGAGAAACGGAGGAACCATGGCAGCATTCCGTCTGACTCTGAAAGCCGTGTTGTGCACGGTCGTGGCCCTGCTGACGGCCGTCGTCTGGACGCACCCGGCGAACGCGTACACCTGGGCCAGGTCGGTGACCGTGTACAACGGTTCCGGCCTGTGCGTCCACGGAGACGCGGGAATCGACCACAAGCAACCGGGAGTGTTCTCCGGCAACCTCGCGTACTCCCACACCTACGCGCTCACCCAAGGGTGCGGGACCGGTCTGTCCGGCTGGGCCGCCACGCGGGCCACCGTCTACCGGTGGAACGGTTCCGCCTGGGCGGTGTGCCGCGCCAGCGACTGGAAGTACGGAGCGACGAGCCAGGCAGGGGGCGAGTTCCCCGGACCCCGGGGCCCCGAGCTGGTATACGACTGGGGCGGCTGGCAGGCCTGCGGGCAGGGCTACTACGGGACGTCCGCCTCGGCCTATGTCTGGGACGGATCCGCATGGCGCGGCGGCTCTGTGTGGTCCGGCTACGAGTACGTCTCGTCCGCCCAATTCCGCCACAGCCGGCCACAGGCACCCAGCGCCGCTCCTCCGCGGCACGCCGTGCCGCCCTCCGTCCACCCGGCGAAGCACGACCCCGCTCACTGACGCCACGAGGGTGCCGCGAGCTCTCCGTGTGTCCGGCGGATCCGCGAGGGCCGCCGGACACACTGCTGCTTCCTGCCGGAATGCGCGGCCGTGGTCCGGGACGTCGCGCGCCCCTTCAGGGTCTGGGCGGCGCCTCGGCGTGCAGTGCGCAGGCACCAGGACAGGTGAGTGGCTGGTCCGGGTGCACCAGGGCACGACGGTTGCGGGGAACGATGCCCGGTGCGGGGCGCCACAGGGAAGTGCGGGAGGCGCGCGGGATCCCGCGTACCCCACTGGTGTCTGGAGTGATCGGCCAGTGACGACTTTCCTGTACCGGACCGAACGGCGGGCCTTCCGGCGGTGCCGGCCCGTGGGCGGGCTGACGGCATGCGGCCGGCGGGAGGAGCGCCGGTGACCAGGACACTCGTATCCGGAGCCGTGGACGCCCCGGTGCCGGGCGCCGGTCCGGCGGGGGCGGCCGCGTTCCCGGACCGGCGCAGCAGACCGACCGTGGCCCGCAGGCCGTCGAGCGCGGCGGCGGTGATCACGACGAGTTGCCCGGGGCTCTTGCGGGTCTGCTCGGGGCGGGTGCCGAAGAAGTGGGCGGCGACCGTGGCCTGAGCGCGGGCGAGGGCGATCTGATGGGCCACCAGGTCGTGCAGCTCCGGGGCGATGCGCACCCGTTCCCCGGCCACTCTCCGGCGCGCCTCGCTGTCCCGGCTCTTCTCGGCCCGCCGGGCCCGCTCCTCCACGGCGGACAGAAGCGCCCGTCGGTTCCGCACCGAGTGGCTGAGGAGGCCGGCCGCCAGCGGGGCCGCCGCCACCACTCCCATCCTGCTCGCGTCCTTCCACGAGAAGTCCCCGGGCAGGGGGACGGCGGCGGCCGGCGCCACGGAAGTGAGCACCTCGATGAGCGGGGGCAGCAGGAGGTGCAGGAGCGGCACCAGCAGGCCGGCCGCGGTCGTGGCCGCCAGGGCGGCCAGGGGTGCCCGGTGCCGCACGGCCGCCACGGAGCAGGACACCACGGCGATGACGCAGGCGGCGGCAGGCGGCGCCGACAGGGTGTCGCCGACCCGCGTCGTCCCGCCGGGCAGACAGAATCCGAACGCCATCGCCGTGATCGCGACCTCCCGCGACCACGCGCCGCGTGCTCGCGGGCCACCGCCACCCGTGTGCGTCATGGCCGGCTCGGCGCTTCCCCCTCGTCACCCACGCGGTTCAGGATACGGGGCAGGCCGCCAGACCCGGTGGCGCGGCAGCCCCGGACCGACGGTGCGGATCACACTGATCATGGTGATCGCCGCCGGGGCCGTGCTTTCTGCTATGCCCGGTAATCTCCCGGAAACACTCCCCGGTAAACACCTTGTTTAAAGAATCTCTTTGCCCAACAGGGATTGCCGCTGCCGTCGTTGATCCGGATCAATGAATTCCGGCGGCGCCGAGAATCCGCCAACAGCGTGGCGGGGGCAACCATCCTCCCGCGCTGGCTTGATCGGATGGCATGCGATTCGGCCGCCATGACCGAATCGTATGCACGGGGACTAGGAACGGGGCTTGATGATCACGTGTCTGCCTGCCTTGCGGCCTCCTGCGCACCTGCCGGACGTGTCACGCAGACATGAACGGCGCAACATCCTGCACACCCTCGTCGGACTGCTCGAACTCGCCACGCACGACTGGGAGGACATTCCGCCCGAGGTCGAGGATCCGCTCGTCCGGGCCCTGCTCGTCGGCAAGGTCATGACCGCCGAGGCCCAGGGAGTACGGCTCTCGGTGAGCGGCTGCTCCCGGCTGGGACGGCAACCGGGGTCCTCGGCCGGCCTGATCACCATCTTGGGCAACCTGATCGACAACGCCGTGGACGCGCTCGCCGGGCACCGGCCGGCCGCCGGGGACGAACCCCGTGTCGAAGTGCGCCTGCACGAGCGGGAATCCATGACCGAGCTGCGGGTGTCGGACAACGGTCCGGGCGTGCCACCGGAGAGACGGCAGTGGATCTTCATCGAGGGAGCATCCACCAAACGGCACACAGGCGCCGGCCACCTCGGCCTGGGCCTGGCCCTCGTCGGGCGGCTGGCGCACGAGCGGGACGGCACGGTGTCCGTGTCCGGACGCGCGGGCGGCGGCGCGGTGTTCACCGTACGGCTGCCCGGGAAGGTGTCCTCCGGCGAACGGTACGCCTCGTGATCGACGTGCTTGTCGTGGACGACGATTTCTACGTCGCCGGCATCAACGCCCGGTACGTGTCCCGGGTGCCCGGCTTCCGGGTCGTGGGGCGGGTGCACGACGCGGCCTCCGCGTTCGCCGCCGTCCAGGCCGGGGGCGTCGACCTGGTGCTTCTGGACCACTACTTGCCGGACGAGAGCGGCCTGTCGCTCACCCGCCGGCTGCGCCGGGAGGGGCCGGCCGTCGACGTCCTCATGGTGACCGCGGACAACCGGACCGCCTCCGTGCGGGAGGCGCTGCGGGCCGGGGTGCTCCAGTACATCGTCAAACCGTTCACCTTCGAGGCGCTGCGCGGCAAGCTGGAGGCCTACGCGCGGCTGCGCGGGGCCCTTCGCGACACCGAGCTGGACCAGGAGAGGATCGACCGTCTCCTGGGCAGCCTGTGCGCTCCGGCCGCGGCGGCTCCGATGCCCAAGGGGTACACACAGCGCACGGCCGAGCTGATCCGGCAGATCGTCACGCGGGCCGGCCGGCCGGTGTCCGCCCACGACGTGTCGGAACAGGCCAGGGTCAGCAGGTCCACCGCACAGCGGTACCTGAAGTACCTGGAGGAGGAGGGGAGGTTGCACCTCACCCTGAAGTACGGGGACAGCGGCCGGCCCGAGCACTACTACTCCACCGTCTGAGGTGCCGCCCGCCCGCCGAACTGGCGGGCGGCACCCTGGGAGAAGGAACGACGGGTCACCTCACCGCTTCCGCTCCCCCGCGTCACCCGCCCCGGAGCCGGCACCTCCGGGCGGGTGACGACCTCCCGCCACGACCGCCTTGGCGCGGCGGCCGTCAGGAGGTGACCGGCTCGGTGGGGACCCAGGACGTGGCGGCGTACCACCAGCGCACCAGCTCGTCCAGGTCCTTGTGGACCTCCTCCGCGCTGCGCGCCGCCACCAGGCCGACGGCGGCCGCCTGGGTGAGGTGCTCCACACCTCGCCCCACCGCACCCGGTGCCATCTGGAGCGTGAGTTCCGCCGTGGGCACAGGGCAGGGCTCGGCCGGCGGCACGAACGCGCCGTAACCGGGCGGCAGAAGGGTCCAGCCGGCGAGTTCGGACGGGGCCGGCGGCTGCGCGGTCAGGGTGAGGGCGCTGCCGCACTGGGCGCGCAGGCCCTCCTTGGCGAGCTGGACGCCGAAGACCCTCTCGTAGGCGTGGGCGATCAGCGCGCCGCCGGCCCGGCTGGCGATCTCGCAGAGCACCGGCTCCCCGGTGGCGTCGTCGATCCATGCCTCCAGGTGGAAGGCGAGCGGCAGCGGGGCGGCCGGCAGCGCGGCGATCACGTCCCGGGTCAGCGCGGTCAGCGTGGTGAACCGGGGGTCGTCGGGCGCGAGCATCACACTGCTGAGGGGTGAGTCCTCCCAGACCCGCTGCGCGATGCCGCTGCCGCGGTACTGACCCGGCCAGGCGTGCACCGCGCGGCCGTCCCGCATGATGCCGTCCACGTGGAAGAAGTCCCCGTGGACGAAGCTCTCCGCCATCCACTGCCCGGGCAGATAGGGCACCTCCGCCGCGCGCTGCCGGGCCAGGAAGCCGGCCACGTCCGCCGGGCCGCGCAGGACGGTGACGCCCTCCGAGCCGGCCCCGAAGCGGGGCTTGACCACCGCCGGGAAGCCGGCCGTCTCCAGGAAGCCGAGCAGGTCCGCCACGCTGTCGACGGGGGTGAACGCCGGCACCCGGATCCCGGCGTCGCGGGCGATCCGCTTCATGACCACCTTGTCGCGGTAGGCGGTCGCGGAGTCGGGCCGCTGGCCGGGCAGGTCCAGCCTGGCCCGCAGCCGGGCGGCACGCAGCACGTCGCTCTCGCTGGTGCTCGCGACCAGATCGGCTCCGTGCTCGCGCGCGGCTTCCTCGGCGATCTGCTCGGTGGCCCAGGAGTGGTAGTCGGGCACCAGGCGGTGCATGGGGAAGTGCTCGGCGAGGATGTCCTCGGCGCCTTCGACGGCCTTCGCGGTGGTGATCAGCACGACGCTGTCGGCGGTGTCGTCCAGCCACTCGTGCAGCGGGCGGTCGGTGAGCGGCTGGCGGGAGAACAGCAGGACTTTGGGCATGACTCTCAGATCCTCGACACGATGGTGGACTCGACCGGCCGCAGGCCCCCGTGGAGATGGACGAGGCCGGCGGCGGCCTCGCCTTCCCGTACGTGCTCGACCGCGGCGACCACCAGGTGGTGGTCGCCGACCCGGAACCGGTCGCGCCTCGCGCACACGAGCCAGCCCGGGCAGTCGTCGAGCAGCGGCACCCCGTGCGGGCCGGTGTGCCAGGCGGTGGGCGGGGCGAACCGGTCGGTGCCCCGGGTGGCGAACCGCTCGGCCAGGTCCGCCTGGTGGGCTCCCAGCAGTTGCACCCCGAACCACTCGGCGTCCTGGATCAGCTTCCAGGTGCTGGAGGTGTCGGCCAGGGCGAAGGAGACGAGGGCGGGGCGGGCGCTGAGCGAGGTGAGGGAGGTGATGGTCACGCCCGCGGGTCCGGCCGGGCCCCGGGCGGTGAGCACCGCGACACCGGAGGGGTGCGCGCGCAGCACCGACCGCAGGGCCGTCTCCGCGACGGTCACGAGGAGACCCCTGCCGCGCCGCGGAACGCCGGCCGGCGCAGCCCGAGGTGCTCCCTCAGCGTGGTGCCCTCGTACGCGGTGCGCATCAGCCCGCGCCGCTGGAGTTCGGGCACGAGCAGCTCGACGATCGCGTCCAGGCCGTCGGGGAGGTAGTCCGGCATGATGTTGAAGCCGTCGGCGGCCTCGGCGACGAACCACTCCTCCAGCGCGTCCGCGATGCTCTCGGGGGTGCCCAGCAGGAACCGGTGACCGCGCCCCGCGGCCACGGACAGGTACAGCTGGCGGATCGTCAGGCCCTCCCTGCGGGCCTTCTCGTAGATCAGCTGCTGCTTGCTGGTCGACCCCTCGGTGGGCGGAAGCTCGGGCAGCGGGCCGTCGAGGTCGTGGCCGGCGAGGTCCACCATCCCGAGCTGGTACGACAGCATGCCCAGCCCGACGACCGGGTCGACCAGGTCCTGGAGGGTGGCGTACTTGTCCTCCGCCTCGGCCTGGGTGCGGCCGACGACGATGAACGCGCCGGGCAGGATCTTCACCTCGTCCGGGTCGCGGCCGTAGTCGGCGACCTGCTTCTTCAGCCCGCGGTAGTACGTCTGGGCGCCGTCCAGGGTCTGCTGGACCGTGAAGACGACCTCGGCCCAGCGGGCCGCGAAGTCCTGGCCGTCGGGCGAGGATCCGGCCTGCACGATCACCGGATGACCCTGGGGCGGCCGGGCGACGTTGAGGGGGCCGCGGACCTGGAAGTGCTCTCCCCGGTGGCCGAGGATGTGCAGCTTGTCCGGGTCGAAGAAGCGGCCGGAGGCCTTGTCGTAGAGGAAGGCGTCGTCCTCCCAGCTGTCCCACAGCCCGGTGACGACCTCCATGAACTCGCGTGCCCGACGGTAGCGGGCCGCGTGGTCGGGCTGCCGGTCGAGGTTGAAGTTGCGGGCCTCGGCGTCGGTCGCGGAGGTGACGACGTTCCAGCCGGAACGGCCGGCGCTCAGGTGGTCCAGCGACGCGAACATCCGGGCCACGTTGAAGGGCTCGTTGTAGGTGGTGGAGGCCGTGGCCGTGAGGCCGATGTGCGTGGTGTGCACGGCGAGCGCGGACAGCAGGGTCAGCGGCTCGAAGTGCACCATGCGGCCCTGCCGGCTCAGCTCGTCGGCGTCCCGGTACTTCGTGCGCACCCCCGCTCCGTCGGAGAGGAAGACCATGTCGAACAGGCCGCGTTCGGCGGTCCGCACCAGGTCGCGGTAGTAGTCGAAGTCGAGACCGCCGTCGGGCCGGGCGTGCGGATGACGCCAGGCGGCGACGTGGTGGCCCGGCGCGGGCAGGAACGCGCCGAGCTTCATCATGCGGCGTTGCTGGCTCACGTGGATCTCCAAGGTGCAGGGGTGGGGACTGAGGGGCGCCCGCGTGCCCGGCCGGCCACCGGCGGGTGGGCGGCCGGGTCAGCCGGTCAGCCGGTCAGCCGGTCAGCCGGTCAGCCGGTCAGCCGGTCAGCCGGTCAGCCGGTCAGCCGAGCCGGCGTACCGGTTCGCCGGCGAGGTACGCCTGGATGTCCTCGACGGCGTGGCTGTAGTACGCCGCGTAGTTGGACTGCGAGACGTAGCCGAGGTGCGGGGTGGCGAGCAGCCGGGGCGCGGAGCGCAGCGGGTGGCCGGCGGGCAGGGGCTCGGTGTCGAAGACGTCGAGTCCGGCGCCGGCGATCCGGCCCTCGTGCAGCGCGGCGA
Organism: Streptomyces sp. NPDC038707; assembly: GCF_040636485.1. Classification (NCBI taxonomy): domain Bacteria; kingdom Bacillati; phylum Actinomycetota; class Actinomycetes; order Kitasatosporales; family Streptomycetaceae; genus Streptomyces; species Streptomyces sp. NPDC038707. Next base: position 61,616 of record NZ_JBEZUP010000029.1, on the reverse strand, counting down.
GCAGGGCGTCCTGGTCGATGATGGCCGCTCGTGAGGTGTTGATCAGGTAGGCGGTCGGCTTCAGCAGGGCGAGTTCGGCCGCGCCGACCAGGCCGCGGGTGCGGTCGCTCAGCTTGAGGTGGACGGAGACGAAGTCGCTGCTGCTGAGCAGCTCCTCTTTGGAGGCGGCGAGTTCCACGCCCACCTCGTCGGCCCGTTCCTTGGTCAGGTTCTGGCTCCAGGCGCTGACCCGCATGCCGAAGGCCAGGCCCACCTGGGCCACCCGGCTGCCGATCTTGCCCAGGCCCAGCAGGCCGAGCCGGCGGTCGTGCAGGTCGGCGCCGACGGTGGACTGCCAGGGGCCGCCCGCGCGCAGCGCGTTGTTCTCGGCGACGAGGTTGCGGGCCAGGCCCAGCAGCAGGGCCCAGGTCAGCTCCACCGGCGGGGTGGAGGAGCTGGCGGTGCCGCACACGGTCACCCCGTTGCGCTCGGCGGCCGCGTAGTCGATGACCGAGTTGCGCATGCCGGAGGCGATGAGCAGCTGGAGCCGGGGCAGCCGGTCCAGCAGCGTGGCCGGGAACGGGACCCGCTCGCGCAGGGTGACCACGATCTCGAAGTCGGCCAGGCGGGTGGCGAGTTCGTCCTCGTCGGCGATGTGCTCGCGGAAGATGACGACCTCGACGCGGTCCTCGACCGGACTCCAGTCGGCCGAGTCCAGGGCCGCGTTCTGGAAGTCGTCGAGGACGGCACAGCGCAGTCGCATGTCAGTTGTCTCCGTAGTCCGTGCTGGTCGTGGTGGCGCCGAGGCCGGGAGCCGTCGGCAGACCGATCACACCACGGTCGACGGCCGCGCCGGTGAACGGGTCACCCACCAGTCCGAGATGGCCGTCCAGGTCCAGTTCGTCGGCGAGCGGCGCCAGTTGGGCCATCGCCGTCACGCCGAGGGCGCTCTCCAGCTTGCAGCCCAGCATCACCCGCAGCCCGGCGCGGCGGGCGAGTGTCACGGTCTCGCGGGCGGCGAGCAGCCCACCGCACTTGACCAGCTTGACGTTGACGCCGCTCACCCGGCCGCGCAGCCGCGGGATGTCCTGCGGTCCGGCGCAGTCCTCGTCGGCGTAGACCGGCACCGGCGAGCGCTCGTGGACGTACCGCAGGGCCTCCGGATCGCCGGGCGGGACCGGCTGTTCGAGGAGTTCCACGCCGTGGCCGTGCAGGGTGCGGGCGACCCGCACCGCCTCCTCGGGGTTCCAGGAGCCGTTGCCGTCGACGCGGATGCGGCCGCCGTAGACCGAGCGGAGCAGCCCGGCCCGGCTGCCGTCGTCCCGCGGGGTGAGTTTGAGTTTCAGCACCGGCCAGTCGGCCAAGGCCCGGCCCCGGGCGAGGAGTTCTGCGTCCGGGCAGGCGCCGATGGACAGGGCCGTGGGCGCGAGCGGCAGTCCGGCCAGGCCCCACAGCCGGTGCAGCGGCTGCCCGCAGGCCTTGCCGAGCAGGTCGTGCAGCGCCATGTCGACGGCCGCCCGGGCGGCGGGTCCGATGCCGGCCTCGGCCAGCCGGTCCAGCACCCGCCGCAGTTCGTAGGGGGACCCGGCGCCCGCCAGCAGCGGGGCGCAGGCGGCCACCTCGGCCGGGTCGGCGCCGCGCGCGGTGCCGTACCCGCGCAGATCCTCCCAGGTCAGCTCGACCATGCTCTGGCGCACCTCGGTGGTGACGCCGGTGTTGCTGACGAACGGCTCCTTGAGGCCGATGGACAGGACGCGGTGGGCGAACCTCACCCCAGCACCTCCTCGAAGGCGGCGACCGTGCCGCTTGCCTGACGGAACGTCAGTGCCCGGAAGCCGTCCGGCTCCACGGGCACCGCCGGGTCGCGCGGCGTGCCGTCCGCCGGCACACCGGTGCCGGGCCGGAACCGGTCGCGCAGATAGGCGGAGAGCTTCTGGCCGTGCTCTCCGAGCCAGCCGAGCGCGGTGGCGTGGGCGGCGTCGGGCCCGGCCGCGCGCACCCGTCGGAACAGGTCCGCGAGCAGGTCGGCGTCGGCCGGAGAGGTGCTGGGCGGGCAGAGCATGAAGACCTGGGCGGGCAGCAGGACGAACGCCACCGGTGCCGCCTGGCCGAAGCCCCGCACCAGCGGGGTGGTGATGGCCCGGAGCGAGCGGACGGTGGAGCGGCGCGTCAAGTAGCCGCCGCGCCGCGGCGGGCATCCGGCCATGGCCCGCGCGCCCCAGTGCACATGCGTGATGAACGGACTCTCCGGCGGGCCGGCCGGGCGGTCCGGGTGGTGGGTGTCCAGCAGGCCGAACAGCACGTTGGTCAGTTGCAGCGACATCACCGGCAGCACCGGCGGCAGCCCGGGCAACTGCTCGAAGAACGCCGCCGGTGCTACCAGGGCCCGTACCAGCGCCATCGCGGCCTCGGCCAGCGCGCGGGCGGACGGGTAGCGGTAGCCGTCCAGCACGTATCCGGTGCCGTCGGCCGCCAGGTCGCAGCGGGACACGTCGCCGTCCAGCCGGACCGCCTGGCTGATCAGCTCGGACAGCCGGGTGCCCTGCTTGGCCGTGGCGTCGGCCTGCTCTATGAGCAGGGTGAGCATGTCGGTGACCAGTGGCGCGTGTGCGACCAGGACATCGGCCCACCGCCGGAAGCGGTAGCCGGGGATCGTGCGCATCCGGCGCCAGTGCAGGTCGGCCAGCGGCACCAGGCTGCCGTCCACCTCCGCCTGGGTCAGCGGGCAGAACAGCGGCCGGCTCCGGTCCCGCCGTACGAAGGCACGGCCGTCCCAGGTGTACAGGGTGAGGGGGTCCCGCTTGCCCTGCTCGATCAGCGAGCCCGGCTGGTACGCCTCGTCGCCGCCCTCGGTGGCGGCCTCGGTGCGGGTGAAGCCGTAGATCAGCGGATAGCCGTGCCCCGCGCCGCAGATCGCGGTGTTGAAGTCCATCGGCCCCGACCGCCCGAGCGCGATGTCCTCCCAGTTGCCGAGGTGCCCGGTGCGCGGCGGCAGCAGGTCGGGCTCGCTGTGCAGCAGGTCCAGCAGGGCGCCGATGGTGACGTCCTGGGTGCCCAGGTGGACCGGCTGGAACGACTTCTCGCCGGCGGCGAGGGCGTCCGCTCCGGCGGCGGCGCGCAGGCCGAGCGCGTCGAGGACGCTCATCGCGCCTCCTTCGTCCGCAGCCGGCGCAGCAGGTAGGGCAGGGTGCCGCCCGCCAGCAGGACGTCCCACTCGCCCGCGGACTGCACGTCGGCCCGGACGGCGAAGGAGACTTCGCCGGCGGTGACGCGCGCCGTGCCGGTCTCCCGCGCTCCTTCCAGGGCCAGCCGGAACTCCTCGTGCCCGGTGAGCCCGAGGTCCGCCCAGCCGCGGCCCTCCGGCAGCAGCAGGGGCAGGATGCCCATGGCACACAGGTTGGCGCGGTGGATGCGCTCGAAGCTCTCGGCGAGGACCGCCCGGACGCCCAGCAGCCACGGGCCCTTGGCGGCCCAGTCGCGCGATGACCCCATGCCGTAGGAGCGGCCCGCCAGCACGATCAGCGGGGTGCCCTCGGCGGCGTACCGGCGTGCCGCCTCGTACACGGGCAGCCGTTCGCCGCTCGGCAGGTGCAGGGTGGTGCCGCCGCTGTCCCCGTCGCCGGTCAGCATGTTGCGCAGCCGTGGGTTGCTGAAGGTGCCGCGCGCCATCACCTCGTGGTTGCCGCGCCGTGACCCGTAGGAGTTGAACTCCCGTTCCGGTACGCCGTGTCCGGCCAGGTACCGGCCGGCGGGCGAGGCGGGCGGGATCGCGCCGACCGGGGAGATGTGGTCGGTGCTGACGTCGTCGCCGAGGGCGAGCAGCGCCCGGGCGCCGGTCAGCGGGCCGGAGCGGGGCCCGGCGTCGGCGTAGGCCGGTGGCCGGATGTAGGTGGAGTGCGGGTCCCAGGCGAAGACGTCCGCCCGGGGGGCGGGTACGGCGTCCCAGCCGGTCCGCGCCGCCGGGTCGTCGGCGAACACGTCCGGCGTGACGAACTCGGCCTCCAGGCGCCGCAGTTCCCCGTCGTCGGGCCACAGGTCGCGCAGGAACACCGGCTGGCCGTCGGCGTCCGTGCCCAGCGGTTCGCGTTCCAGGTCGGCGCGGACGTGTCCGACGAGCGCCAGCGCGACGACCAGGGCGGGCGAGGCCAGGTACCCGGCCCGGACCTGGGCGTGCACCCGGGCCTCGAAGTTGCGGTTGCCGCTGAGCACCGCCGCCACCGTCAGGCCCGCGCGGTCGACGGCCGCGCCGACGCCCTCGTTCAGCGGGCCGCTGCCGCCGTTGCAGGTCATGCAGCCGTACCCGGTGACGTGGAAACCGAGCCGCTCGAGATCGTCGAGCAGGCCGGCCGCGCGCAGGTACCGGGTGACGGCGCGGGATCCGGGGGCCAGGCTCGTCTTCACGTGCCCGGGGACCGTCAGCCCGCGTGCCACGGCCCGCCGGGCCAGCACACCGGCCGCCAGCATCGCCCTGGGGTTGGAGGTGCTGGTGCACGAGGTGATCGACGCGATGACGAGGTCTCCGTCGCGGACACCGGCCTCGGTGCGCGGCGCCCCGGGGTGCAGGGCGGCGAACGAGCCGGGCAGTTCGGCGAGCGAGATCCGCTGGTCGGGGCGGCTCGGCCCGGCCAGGTTCGGTCCGACCTGGCCGAGATCGAACTCGATCACCCGCCCGAACCGGGGCTCCTGCCCGTCGCGCAGCAGCCGCTGGCGCCGGCAGTACTGCGCGACCAGGTCCGTCTCCGCCTCGGTACGGCCGGTGCGGCGCAGGTAGTCCAGGGTCTCGTCGTCCACCGGGAAGAAGGCGGACATCGCACCGTACTCGGGTGCCATGTTGGCGATCGTGCAGCGGTCCGGGGCGGACAGCGCGGCCACCGACGGGCCGGTGAACTCCAGCATGAGGCCCCGTACGTTCTCCCGGCGCAGCCGCTCGGTGAGCGCGAGGACCACGTCGGTCGGGGAGACCCCCGGGCGCAGGGCCCCGGTGAGGCGCACACCCACCACGGCCGGTATCCGCACCGGCTGCGCGAGCCCCAGCATCAGGGCCTCCGCCTCCAGACCGCCGACCCCCCAGCCGAGGACGCCGAGGCCGTTGACCATCGTGGTGTGGCTGTCGGTGCCGATCACGGTGTCCGGGTGGAACACGTCACCGGTTCCGCGCGTCACGACGGTGGCCAGCCGCTCCAGGTTGACCTGGTGGACGATGCCGCTGCCGGGCGGGATGACGCGCAGTCCGCTGAAGGCGCCCTCGGCCCACTTCAGGAACGCGTACCGCTCGTTGTTCCGCTCCAGCTCCAGTGCCTCGTTGCGGGCGAGCGCGTCCGGGCGGCCCGCGAAGTCGGTCTGCACGGAGTGGTCCACGACCACGTCGACCGGCAGCGCCGGATTGACCCCGGCCGGCTCGGTCACGCGGTCGCGCAGCGCGGCCAGATCCACCAGGAGCGGGATGCCGGTGTAGTCCTGGACCAGGATGCGGGCGGGCCGGAACGGCATCTCCAGGCCGGGCTCCTCCCCCGCCGCGAGCCGCTTGCCCAGGGCGGCGGCCGCGGCGGTGTCCCCGCCGCGCAGCAGCGACTCCAGCAGCACCCGCCCGGTGTACGGGACGGCCGCCAGGTCGAAGCCGCTCGCCCCGGCGAACTCCGGCAGGCCGTACACCCCGGCCTCGCGGCCTGCCAGCCGGGTCCTGACCAGCGCGCTCATCGGGCCTCCGCCCGCCGCTCGGACGGGTACGTCCGGCCCCGCGGGCCCACGTACTCCAGCAGCGGCCGGATCAGCACGTTGTTCGCGTGCTGCTCCAGGGCCTGGGCCACCCAGCCCGCGGTACGGCCCACCACGAACAGCGGCACCGCGAGGTCGTCGGGGAGGCCGAGCAGGCGGTAGGCGAGCCCGGCGTAGAGGTCCACGTTCGGGGCGAGGCCGTAGCGGCCGTAGGGGCGCATGGCCGCGGTGACGGCGTCGAGGATGTCCAGGCCGAGGCTGTCGCCGCGCTCCCGGCTCAGCTCCACGACGGTGGCCCGCAGATGGCGGACCCGCGGGTCCTCGGTGCGGTAGACGCGGTGGCCGAAGCCCATCACCGGCTCGCCCCGGCCGCGCAGGGCGGCCACGTACTCCCCGGCCCGTTCGGGCGTGCCCACCTGGTCGACGAGCCGGACCACGCGTTCGGCGGCGCCGCCGTGCACCGACCCCGCGAAGGTGGCGACGGCCGCGGTGACGGCGGCCGTCATCCCGGCCCGGGAACCGACGGCGACGCGGGCGGCGAACGCCGAGGCGTTGGAGCTGTGGTCGGCGTGGACGATGAACCCCTTGTTGATGAACCGTACGGCGGCCGGGGTGGGCCGCTCGCCCAGCAGCGCGGTCAGGAAGGCGTCGGCGTAGGAGGTCTCCTCCGCCGGGATCGAGGGCTCCCGGCCGGTGCGGTAGGCGTGGTGGGCGGCGACGATCATCGGGATCCGGGCGAGCAGCGCGACACCGGCCTCCCGGGCCTCGTCGTAGGTCTCGTCGGTGCCCGCGTCCCGCCGGGGGCCGAAGGCGCCGAGTGCCGAGACACAGGTGCGCAGGGCCTCCATGGGGTGCGCGCCGGCCAGGGACCGGGCCAGGTCGAGTACCGGCCGGGGCAGCTCGCGGGCGGTGCGCAGTTCCTTCTCGAACGCCGACAGGGCGGCGGCGTCGGGCAGTTCACCGTGGATCAGGAGATAGGCCACTTCCTCGAAGGAGGCGTTCTCGGCGAGGTCGTGGATGCTGTAGCCGCGGTATTCCAGGACACCTTCGGTGCCGTCGATGCGGGTGATCGTGGTGCGGTCGAAGCTGATGCCGTCCAGGCCCCGGTGCACGGCGGGCCGCTCCGCCGGCGCCGGTGCCGTGCCGGGGGCGCTTCCCTCGGCCAGTGCCCGGATCGCCGGCACCGAGCGCAGGGTGAGGGTCAGCTCGTCGTCGATCGTCACCCCGTACGCCTCTTCGAGCGCCGCCATCAGCGAGACATGGCCGAGCGAGTCCCACTCCCGGATCGACTGGTATTCGAGGGCGGTGGTGACGCGGTCCTCGCTGATGCCCAGGGTGCGGGCGATGAGGGCGTCGACGCTGCTCATGGTTCCCCTCCTGCGTTGGTTCGTGTGCGGGTGGTCATGCCGCGGGCGGTCTCAGCGGCGCCCGGCCGTCTGCTCCTGCTCCTGCTTCTGCTCCTGCTCCTGCTTCGCCAGCCGGGCGCGCAGTGCCGCGCGGTCCACCTTGCCGTTGGTGTTGACCGGCATCTCCTCGACGACGTGCACGGACTTCGGCACCATGTAGGCCGGCAGGTCCGCCGCGCAGGCGTCGGCCAGGGCGTCCGGGTCGACGGCGCCCGACACCACGGCAGTGATCGTCTGGTCCTCCGGCCGCAGCAGGCACACCGCCTCCAGGGCCCCGGCCCGGCGCAGCGCGGCCTCGATCTCGCCCAGTTCGACCCGGTGCCCGCCGACCTTGACCTGCTGGTCGTTGCGGCCGAGGCAGACGTACTGCCCGTCCAGGTGCCGTACCAGGTCACCGGTGCGGTAGTAGGTGCGGCCGGCGTGCTCGAAGTAGCGCTCGGCCGTCAGCTCCGGTGCCCGCCAGTAGCCGGGCGTGGTCTGCGGGCCGGCCACGCACAGCTCGCCGGGCTCGCCCTCGGGGACCTCGGTCAGCCGCTCGTCCACGACCAGGGTGTGCAGCCCCGGGTAGGGGCGCCCGATGGGCACGTTGTCGTGGACGCACGCGGCGGGGCTGGTCACCGGGTCCCAGCGGTGGACGGTGCAGGCGATGGTGAGTTCGGTCGGCCCGTACAGGTTCTCCACGGTGGAGTACGGCGCCGCCGCCTGCCATGCCTCGGCGGTGGCCCGGGGCAGCGCCTCCCCGCAGAACAGGCTCCAGCGCAGCGTCGGCATGCTGCCCGGCCGCAGCGCTCCGCGCCTGCGCAGCACGGCGGCGACCGAGGGCACCGAGAACCAGACGGTGATGCCGTTGCGCTCCAGGTACTTGGAGGGCGCGAGCAGTTCGATGGGGTCCATCGCGCATACCGCGGCGCCGTTCTCCCAGGCCATGAACAGGTCGAAGACCGACAGGTCGAAGGTCTGGTCGAAGGTCTGGCTGAGCCGGTCCTCGGGGGTGAGCCGGTAGCGGTCCTGGTTGGCCCGCAGGAACGCGCGTACGTTGCCGTGGGTGACCGGCACGCCCTTGGGGACTCCGGTGCTGCCCGACGTGAACAGCAGGTACGCGGGCTCGTCGGGAGCCGGCTCGGGCAGCGCCCGCAGCGGGGGGAAACCCGCGAGATCGACCGCGTCGAGCACCGGGTGTCCCGCCAGCCCCGGGACGTCGGCCCGCCGGGCGTCCGGCAGCAGGACCGCCGGCCGCCCGGGTATCCGCGGGAGCAACTCGGCGAGTTGGGGTGCGGACGCGGCGTCCACGAGCACGGCATCGACGTCCGCGCGCTCCAGCATGGTCCGCGTCCGCTCCTGCGGGAACTTCCGGTTGAGCGGCACGAAGGCGGCGCCGGCGCACAGGGCGGCGACCACGCCCAGGTAGGAGACCTCGCTGCGGTGGGCGAACACGCCGACCCGGCGGGGGCGTTCGCCGACCGCCTCGACGAGGGCCGCGGCCCACCGGCGGGCGGTGACCGCGGCCTCCTCGTAGGTGTAGTCGCGGCGTCCGATGGTCAGGGCGACACGGCCGGGATGGGTGCTCGCGTGGTGGAGCAGGCCGGCGCCGAGGCGTTGGTCAAGTGCTGTGGTCATGTCGGTCCGAACTGACGGTGACGGGAAGCCGGACCGACGCTAGCCGGGCCCCCGGGCAGGCCGTGCGGTTGCGAGCGCACTTCTCCTTGAGCGGGCAAACCCCGTTCTGCCAAGCTGCTCTGTGCGGCGGTGCGGATACGACGCGCGCAGTGAGCAGAACAGTTTTTTCGCGCTCAACTCCGTTTGTGGGCGCAAGCCCCCGGTCGTCCCTGCGGTGCCCTAGCCTCGCCGGGACAGCACAGCGAGGAGTGCCCCCCATGAGATCCCTGCTGCCGCCGCCCGGACCCGCGCGCCTTCTCACCGTCATCACCATGGTGATGTCACTGGGCCAAGGGCTGTGGACGGCGCTCAGCGCGATCTACGCGGTCACCGTGCTGCACCTGACGACGGGACAGCTCGGCATCAGCGTGAGCGTCGCCGCCGCGATCGTCATGCTGTGCAGCATTCCGCTGGGGCACCTGGCGGACCGGGCGGGTCCGCGTACCGTCCAGATGTGGTCGTTCCTGCTGCTGGCCGTGCTGACCTGCGCGCTGCTGTTCGCCACCGCCTTCTGGCCGTACCTGGTCATCGTCTCGCTCCAGGGCATCGCCTACCGGTCCGGCCGCAGCTCCCGCAAGGCCATGATCGCGGGCCTGATCCCGGCGGCGGACCGGGTCACCGTGCTCGCCCAGGTGCGCGCGGCCTCCAACGCCACCGTTTCGGTCGGCGCGTGTCTGGCCGGCCTCGTGCTCGCCGTGGGCTCCCGCGCGGCCTATCAGGGGGCGGTGGGTTTCATCGCCGTCGCCTTCCTGGTCACCGCCCTGCTCACCGTCAAGGAACCGGCCGTGCCCCCGGTCCCGGCGTCGGCGGGGCCCGCCCTCACGGTCCTGCGGGACGTGCCGTTCCTCGGTTTCGCCGCGCTGGACGGGATGCTGACGACGCACACCATCCTGCTCGACGTGGTGCTGCCGCTGTGGGTGCTGCGGCACACGGGGGCGCCCCGCTGGATGAGCGCGGTGATCCTGCTGGTCAACACGGTCCTGGTGGTGTGCGTGCAGACCAGGGCCGCCCGGGGCGCAGACCATCCGGGGGCCGCCGCCCGGGCGAGTTTCCAGGGCGCGGGCTGCGTGGCGGCCGCCTGCCTGCTGTTCGCACTGAGCGACGGGGCGGCGCTGGTGCCGGCCTGCCTGTTGCTCGTCGTGGGCGCGGTCGGGCACGCGCTGGGCGAGGTGCGGCAGGCGGCGGGCAGTTGGGGCATCGCCTTCGACCTGGCCCCGGACCATGCCCAGGGCCAGTACCAGGCCACGCACGCGATGGGCGCCGATGTCGGCAAGATGATCGCGCCCGCGGTCTTCACCTGGCTCGTGATCGGCCACGGGGCCCTCGGGTGGGTGGTGCTGGCCGTGGCGTACACCGCCCTGGGCGCGGCCATGCCGCCCCTCGTCTCCCGGGCGCTGCGCACACGCCCCACCACGGGGAGCGTGCCCGACGAGGTACCCACGGCCGGCTGAACGGCCCCGCCACCCGGGGAGAGCGGCGCGTGACCGTTTCCCCGGCCGGAGGATGCGGGAGGCCTGGCGTGTACCCGCGTGCAGGGGGGAACACGCGCTGCCCCTCGATGAGCGCCACGCGGCAGTGGCTGCACGGGCAGCAGGCACTCCACATCACGAGTAAGCACCTCCGCCCGATCGCCCGCCACCGGAACCGGCGGGCCGCGGGTGGAAGTCCGGGCAGGCGCGGAAGCCGAGGAAGAACGAGAGGCAGCCGGTCCGCGTGGAAGTGGGCCGGCAGGGGCGTGAGGACGGTGGCGGGGGCGAGGGAACCCGCGGCCCACGGCGAGCGCAGTGTGCCGTCGGCCTGGGGCGTGGCCCTCTTCCGGCCGGGCGGGAGGCCCGCGCGAACGGTCGGGGCCGGCACGGCGGCAGCCGGCCGACGCTCCCCTGTCCACCGTGCCCCTGTCGCTTCACGGTCCACGCCGACTCGCCCCATGCGTACGGGCATTGCCACGCCCTGAGGGGTCGCTGCCAGGGCGGCCCGCCCCAGTTCGGACACCGCCACGCGGGACCGTCGGCCGGCGGAGGCCCCGGTGGCTCAGCCGGTCGGGGTGCGGGTGTAGGGGCGGACGTCGACGACCTCCATGCCGGCGGCGTGCGCCGCGGCGATGCCCTCGTCGCTGTCCTCGTACACGAGGCAGCGGGAGGGGTCGGCGCCCAGCAGGCGGGCGGCGGTGAGGAAGATGTCGGGCGCGGGCTTGCCGCGGGTGACGTCGTCGCGGGTGACCAGCGCGTCGAAGGCGTCGTGGAACGGCTGGTGGCGCAGGGTCGCCTCGATGACGTGCCGGGCGCCGCCGGAGGCCACCGCCATGGGCAGCCGGCGCCGGGACGCCTCGACGATCTCCAGCACCGGCTGGAGCGGGCGTACGGCGTGCGCCTCCGCCAGGAACCGCACGTCCCGCTCCGCGACGAGCTCGGCGACGGAGCGGGAGAGGGTGAGTCCGCGCTCGGCGACCAGCGCGTCGATCATCTCCGCGGAGGACAGGCCGGTGCGCGCGTCGAACCACTCCTGTTCCAGCTCCACGCCCTGGGTGGCCAACGTGGCCGCCATGGCACGGTAGTTGGCGTACTGGCTGTCGACGAGCGTGCCGTCCCAGTCGAACAGGAGGCAGCCGGCGGAACGGGGGGCGAGAGCAGGGTGCATGGTTCAGTCCTCGGTGGGGTGGGGCAGGGACAGGGTCCGCGCGGAGCCGCGTCGCAGGAGGCCGGGCACGACGCACCGGCCTCGCCGTGTGCGGCGTGCCCGGCCGTCACCGTGGCTGCGGGTGGTTGCCCGGCTCGCCGCCCGGGCCGGCCAGGGGTGTCGGCGACAGGGCCGTGGGTTCCTCGCCCGGTTCCAGCAGCGTCTCCGCCGCACCCACGATCAGGGGGTCGGGGGTACCGACCGCCTCGTGGTCCTTGGCCGGGTAGTCGAACCGGTCGAGAATACTGCGCATCGCCTCCAGCCGGCCCCGTCGCTTGTCGTTGTTCTTCACCACCGTCCAGGGCGCGTGCGGTGTGTCGGTGGCCCGGAACATGTCGACCTTGGCCGTGGTGTAGTCGTCCCAGCGGTCGAGCGAGGCCAGATCGGTCGGGGAGAGCTTCCACCGGCGCACCGGGTCGACCTGACGGATCGCGAACCGGGTGCGCTGCTCGGCCCGGGAGACCGAGAACCAGAACTTCACCAGCAGGATGCCGTCGTCGGTGAGCAGGCGCTCGAACAGCGGGGCCTGCCGGAGGAACTGCTGGTACTCGTCCTCCGTGCAGAATCCCATGACCCGTTCGACGCCCGCGCGGTTGTACCAGGACCGGTCGAAGAAGACGATCTCGCCGCGAGCCGGCAGGTGGGCCACGTACCGCTGGAAGTACCACTGGCCCGCCTCCCGCTCGGTCGGCTTGTCCAGCGCCACCACGCGCGCCCCGCGGGGGTTGAGCCGCTCGGTGAACCGCTTGATGGTGCCGCCCTTGCCGGCCGCGTCCCGGCCCTCGCAGACCACGACGACCCGCCGGCCGGTGTCCTTGACCCAGCGCTGGAACTTCAGCAGCTCGATCTGCAGGATCCGCTTCGTCCGCTCGTACTCGCGCCGGCCGACCCGGTGGTCGTAGGGGTGGTTCTCCCGCCAGGTCTCGATCGGCCGGCCGCCGGAGTCCAGGAGCACCGGCCGCTCCGGCTGCCGGTCGTCCACCTCGAGCCCCCGCAGCAGGTCGTCCTCGCGCGCCGTGCCGTGGGTCTCCCGTGACCCGGTCGCCTGCTCGTGCTCGGCCACGACACCGCCTCTCCGCCTCGTCACTCACCGGGGCACTCCGCCCCGATCATCTCCCACGTGCCCACGAGAACGGTTCCCAGACGCCTCCGCCGCCGCATTCGCTCCCTTCCGTACCGTGCGAGTCCGTACCGTGCGAGGCGGGAGGATCGCCGCCCGTGCCCCGGCCGGGCCCGCCCCGGCCGGGCGCGGACCGGGCACCTCACGGCCGTACGAGGTGTTCCTGGACGTCCTGGACGGCGCGCCGTGCGGCCCCGGGGAGCGGCGCGGGGCGTGCCCCCTCCGCCGCGCGCGGGCCGGTCGGCGGCGGTCCCGGGGTCCGCTCGGCGGGCGACGGGTCCCCCTGCCGCGGCGGACGGCGTCCGAGGGCGTCGGAGTCCGGTCCGCTGCGGCAGCGGGCCCGGGGCGGGCGGCGGAACCGGGCGGGGCCACGGCCCGCCGCCGGGAGACGCGCCTCTCCCGGGGCGGACACGGCGCGCTCAGCGCCGGACGTAGTCACGTTGGTCGGCGATGTAGACGCGCTGGTAGACGGAGTCGACGGCCAGGCCCGAGTACGACGAGACCGGCAGCTTGGCCACCGCGTCGGAGGCCGCCGCGTGGGCCGCGGGCGCGGCGGCCACGGTCAGCCCGGTCCCGGCGAGCACGGCGGCGAGCAGTGTGGCCGCGAGACGTCTGGGTCGTGGTGCCGTGTCCAACTGTGCCCCCCCACAGGCCGAGTCGAGCACCTCACCGGTTCGGTGAGACGCCTGTGGGCGTCATGGAACAGGCGTGGAGATCGCTTGGGCAAGGGGGCGCGCCCGACCAGACCCCGGACCCCGGACTCCGGACCCCGGTCCCCGGACGCCGGACGCCGGACGCCGGATGCCGTCGGCCGTCGCGGAACCGTGATCCGGCCCCGGCCCGGTACGGCTCCGGCCGCCTGGTCCGGCCGGAACGCCGTGGAAGCGGCCGCCCGCGGCGTGGTGCGGTTTTCCGAACCCCCGGTCCGGGGGTGCGCACGATCGACCGCCGCGCCGTGTCCGCCGAGGATGAGGGCATGGAGACGGAGACGGATGACGGGGCGGGAACCGCCGCCCGGGCGGAGGACCTGCATCGTGAGTACGGGCGCGGCAGTGCCGCCACGCGGGCGTTGCGCGGGGTGACGGTGGCCCTCGCGCCCGGAACGTTCACGGCGGTGATGGGGCCGTCGGGCTCCGGCAAGACCACCTTGCTGCACTGCCTCGCGGGGATGGACCGGCCCACTCGGGGCTCTGTCTGGTGGGGTGGCATCGAGGTGTCCCGGCTGCCCGAGCGCCGGCTGGCGGCACTTCGGCGCGGCCGGATCGGGTTCGTCTTCCAGACGTTCAACCTGATGCCGGCGATGACGGTCGCGCAGAACGTCGAGCTTCCCGGCCGGCTGGCGGGCGAGCGGCCCGACCGGGGCCGGGTCATGGACGCGCTCGACCGGGTCGGACTGGCCGGGCGAGCGCGGCACCGGCCCGGGCAGTTGTCCGGTGGGCAGCAGCAGCGGGTGGCGATTGCCCGGGCCCTCGTCTCCCGCCCCCGGGTCCTCTTCGCCGACGAGCCGACCGGCGCGCTCGACCGGGCCACCGGCCACGAGATCCTCGCCCTGCTGCGGGCCGGCGTGGACCGGGAGGGCCAGACCTGCGTGATGGTCACCCACGATCCGGTCGCCGCCGGGTACGCGGACCGGGTCCTCCTGCTCGCGGACGGCCTCGTGGTGGACGAACTCGACCGGCCCACCGCCTCACGGGTCGGCGAGCGCCTGAGCCGGCTGGGCGGGTGAGTGCGGTGATCCCGGTCGCCCTCGGGCAGTTGCGCCGGCGCCCGGCCGCCTTCGCCGGTCTGGCGGTCGCGCTGTTCCTCGCCGTCGCCACCGTGACCCTGTTCGGCTCGCTGTTCGCCGCCGATGTCACCACGCCCGCGTCCGCCCGGAAGGCGGCCGGCGAGCCGGGAGTGGCGGTGATCGCCGGCGCCTTCGGTGAGATCGCCGTCCTGGTGGCGTTCTTCGTCGTGGTCAACGCGCTGGGTTTCGCCCTGCGTCAGCAGCACCGCGAGCTGGCCCTGCTGCGCACGGTCGCGGCGACGCCCCGCCAGACCCGGCGGCTGGTACGTGGCCAAGTCCTCATCACCACTGTGCTGGTGGCCGTGCCCGGCTGGGTCGTGGGCGCGGCGGCGGCGCGGCGCTTCCTCGCCGAGCTACGGCGACTCGGGCCGGCGGCGCCGGGCATGCGGGTGCCGGGGACACCGGTACCGATGCTGGTCGCACTGGCTGCCACGCTCGCCGTCGGTCTGGCGGCCTCGGCCGTCGCGGCCCGGCGGATCTCGCGGATCGCTCCCGCTGCCGCCCTCACCGCGAGCTCGACCGAGCACGGGCGGACGGGTGCGCCCCGCCTGCTCGCCGGCGGCGCCGCGCTGGTGGGGGGCTGCCTGCTCCTGCGGCTGGCCGCGACGCGCCCGGCCGCGGAGACGGACGAGGCGGGGCAGGCGGCGTTGCTCGCCGCGCTGGTGCTCCTGGTCGCGGTCGCGCTGACGGGACCGCTCTCCGTACGTCTCCTGGTGGCCGTGCTGGGGGTGCCGGTACGGGCTCTGGCGCCCGGAGCGGGGTGGCTGGCCCACGCCAACCTGTGCGGGTACGCGCGGCGGCTGTCGTCCGCGGTGGTGCCGGTCGCGCTGCTCGTGGGGCTGTCGGGCACCATGTTGATCATGACGAACACCGCCGGGCGCACCGCACGGGCGTCGGCCACCGGCGTCACCTCCGCCACGGACGTCTGGCTGCGCCAGGCCGAGGTGGCGCTGCTGGCCTGCTTCGCCGCCGTCGCCACCGTCAACACCCTGGTGGCCGTGACCGCCGAACGGCGCCGCGAGTTCGCGCTGCTGCGGCTGGCCGGGGCGCACCGGTGGCAGCTGATGCGCATGCTGGCCGTGGAGGCGGCGCTGACCACGGCGGTGGGTGTCCTGCTCGGCGCGGTGGTCGCGGGGGCCGCGTCAGCGGCGTTCAGCAGGGCGTCGACCGGCTCCGTGGTGCCGTCCGTCCCGGTGGCCGCCTGCTGGTACGTGGTCGCGGGCGCGGCGGCACTGACCGTGCCGGCCGTCCTGGCCACCGGTCTGCGGGCGGTTCGCGGTCCGGCGGCGGAACTGGTGAGCGGTGACCGTGACTGAACACGGCGGTGAGCCGGCGGCCGGGGAGGCGGCGGCCGGGGAAGCGGCGCGCCGCACCCCGGCATCCGAGGTGGCCGAGCGGCGACGACACCTGTCCGTCCGGGGCGGCGCATGGCTGTTCGCGGTCGTCGGGCTGCCGCTCGCACTGCTCGGTGGCGTCTACGCGCTCGCCGTCCTCTACGCGGGCGTGCTGCTCTCGCTCACCGTGGTGGGCCTGCCGTTCGTGGTCGCCGCGCTGCTGGGCGCGCGTCGGCTCGGCGCGCCGCACCGGTGGCTGGTCGGACGGTTGCTCGGCGAGCACATCGAGGCGCCGGCCCCACTGCCCCGCCCGCCGGGTGTGTTCGCCCGTGGCCGTGCCGTTCTGACCGATCCGGTCGCCTGGCGGGCCCTGCTCTATCTGGTGCTGCGCCTGCCGCTCGGAGTGCTCGGGTTCGCCGTCGCCGTGGTGCTTCCCCTCGGCTGCGGCTGGCTGGCCGGTTTTCCGCTCTGGGTCCGTCTGTCGGACGGTACGCGGCCGGTCACCTGGCTGGATGCCGCGTCCGTCGTCCTGGGCCTGGTGACGCTGTCCGCGGTGCCCGGCGCGGTCGGGGCGCTGAACGGAGCGAACCGCCGGCTCGCCCGGCTGCTGCTCGGCCCCGTCCATGCCCAGCAGCGTGTCCGGGAGCTGGAGGCCGCCCGTGCCACCCTGCTCGCGGACAACAGCGATCAGCTCCGCCGCCTGGAGCGCGACCTGCACGACGGCACGCAGGCCCGGCTGATCGCCCTGGCCATCACCCTCTCGCTGGCCGAGGACGCGCTCGCCCTCCCCGTCGAGCCGGACGTCGGGCGGTTGCGGACCCTGATGCACCGTGCCCGTGGCCAGACCGACGACGCCATCACCGAACTGCGGCGGCTGACCCGGGGCATCCATCCGGTCGCGCTGGACGGCGGCCTCGGCGAGGCGTTGCCGGGCCTCACCTCCGCCTCGCCGGTGCCGGTCGCCCTGCGCCTGGACCTGAGAGAACGCCCGCACCGAGCGGTCGAACGGGTCGTGTACTTCTGCGCCGCCGAACTCCTCACCAACATCGCCAAGCACAGCGGTGCCCGCTCGGCCGAACTCTCGGTGAGCGCGGCCGCCGGCCGGGTCCGCCTGAGCGTGCGCGACGACGGCTGTGGCGGTGCGGTGCCAGGCGCCGGAACGGGCCTGACCGGTCTGGCCGAGCGGCTCGCGGCGGTGGACGGAGTCCTGCGCGTCGACAGCCCGCCCGGCGGACCCACCCTGGTCGTCGCCGAACTGCCGACGCGGCTGCGGTGAGGGGTCAGCCCGCCGTCTCCGCCAGGTAGTTGAGCACCGCCTTCACCCGCCGGTTGTCGGCGTCCGTCGCCGACAGGCCGAACTTGGTGAAGACGGCGGCGACATGCTTCTCCACCGCCCGCTCCGACACCACCAGCAGTGCGGCGATGGAGCGGTTGGAACGGCCTTGCGCCATCAGCTCCAGCACTTCCCGTTCGCGTGGGGTCAGGGTGTCCACCCGCCTGCGCCGTCCGCCCCGCATCAGCTGGGTGACCACGTCCGGGTCGAGCACCGTGCCTCCGTCGGCCACCCGGTGCAGGGCGTCGACGAACTCGCTGGTGCGGGCGACGCGTTCCTTCAGCAGGTACCCGATGCCCGCGGCGCCGTCCGCCAGCAGCCGGGCGGCCCAGGCCGTCTCCACGTGCTGGGAGAAGACCAGGATGCCGACCTCGGCCGTCCGCGCACGGATCTCGACGGCGGCGCGAATGCCTTCGTCGGTGTGTGTGGGCGGCATGCGGATGTCCACCACCGCGATGTCGGGCCGGTGTGCGGCCACCGCGGCGAGCAGCTCCGGTGCCGTACCGGCGGTGGCCACGACCTCACAGCCGCGGGCGCCGAGCAGTTCGACCATTCCGTCGCGCAGGACGACGGAGTCCTCGGCCAGTACCACGCGCAGGTGCCTGTTGATCACGGTCGTCATTATGGATGCCGAACATGCCGGAGTCCCGTCGGCTGCCGTACCAGCGGTTATCCCTGCGCTGGTCTTGCCGGACGCGGTCGCGTGGACCGTGGTGTCAGGAGCCGGCCGTCTTCAGGCCCGAGATGCGGATCGGCTCGCCGCCCATGTGCTGCCGCGCCCGCCTGTTCTGCTGGTGCAGACGCTCGTAGTACGCGCGATCGAGCTCGATGACGTTCTCCGAGAAGAACATCCAGGACAGGATGTCCCGGTACTTGAAACCGTCCGGTGTCAACTGGACGCGCTCGGCGGGCAGTCGGCACAGCAGTCCGAGTTCTTCGGCCGCGGCGAGCACCGGCTCGAAGAGGTGCGCCTTCTCGCGGTACCCGAAGCGCTCCAGCTCGCGCAGATCCAGGTCGAACGTGTCCAGTACCAGGCGCTTGCGGATGATCTCCTCGTCGTTGAGTATGAAACCGGTCTGCGGGGTCAGTTCGTGATTCCGCGCCTTCGCGATGTAGTCCGCGACTTCGGTGAAGCTGGGTTTCACATTGCCGACCATATAGTCGACCGCGCTGGTGTAGCTGCGTGCGCCGGCTCCGAGTCCCAGCAGCGGAACACCGTGGAAGGTGAGGACCTTCTGCTGGTAACCGCCACGCCCGAGCTTCTTGTAACGGACGTTCGACTCCTGGATGTAGCCCGCTTCACGGAATGCGGAATTGGCGTAGTCGTACCGTTCGTACAGGTCGGGGTTCCACATGTACTGATAGGCGCCGGTCTTGGAGAACCAGGCATCGGGCCGCACGGTCAGGAAGTAGGTGCTGATCGTCTCGGGGGCCAGCGCCACCAGTTCGTCGACCGAATGGCACCAGCTTTCCGGGGTCTGACCGGCGAATCCCATGATGAGGTCGGTGCTCAGGTTGGGCAGGCGCTTGTCCCGGACGATCTCGATCGCCTCCCGGATGACCCGCTCGTTCGCCTGGCCGCGCCCGGCCTCGCGGATCTCCGCCGGCACCAGGGACTGAATGCCGATGTTGGCCCGGGTCAGCCCCATCGAGATGAGGCCTTCGAGTGTGCCGGGTTCCTTGACGATCGAATCGGGGGTGGCCTCGATGGCCACCTCTTCGACGGTGCTGCGCCAGTTGGGGTAGATCTCGTCCAACGTGGCGAAGACCCGCTCGAAGTGACGCAGGCTCAGGAGACTGGGCGTGCCGCCCCCGATGTAGACGGTGCGCAGCCGGCGGCTCTGGATGATCTCCGTGTGGTCCCTGATCTGTGTGCACAGCGCGTCCGTGTACGCGTCGTACACGTCCATGTCTTCGGAAATGACCGTGTACAGATTGCAGAAGCCGCACTTGTAACGGCAGAACGGCACATGCAGATAGAGGTTGAGTTCGGGAACGGAGTGGCGTTTCAGGTCCTCGGCCCAGATGCTCTGGATGTTCCAGGAACCGTTCAGGGGTCGGTAGGCGGACCGCGACGGGTACGCGTAATTGAACGGCGGGATGACGCCCTGGCGGATGTGTCCGGCCAGCTCGTCTCGGATCGTGCTCGTCGTCACACTTTCTGACATGGCTGTGCCTTCCTCAGCTTGCTGTGGGCCCTGTGGTCAGGGCGGTTGCTGTGCTGCGGCGCGACAGGGGAAAGGTGGCCAGGTTTCGCAGCCGGAAAAGGAGTGACGGAAAGAGTTCACCCTTCTGGTGCTCATACCCCCGTGACAACGCTCTGTCGGCGAAGACCCGGCCCGCGCGTTCTTCCCCGCCGCGCCCGCCACGCCGGACAGATGCTGCTGACAGTCAACACACGGACCGCGGTGATCGCGGCACCCACGCAAACGACGAACCCTGTGCGCCACCCCCCTCCCCTTTTTGGCTGATCATCCAATGCGCCTCCAGGAGTTGAGCTAGTACGTTCGCACTCAATCCCCTGACGCGCGCTCAGCGCCGACGTGTTCCTCTACCGTTCGATCCCGGCCGAACTGCCCCTCCGGGGCAGAACGCCGAAAGTCCAGGCACGCACGAGCCGCATCAGGCCACTCCCCCGGCCGCACACCATTCCGGAGAGACCATGCCCGTACGAGCGGGTTTCCGCGCCGTCTTCGCCGTAGCGGGGCCCGCCCTGCCCGCCATCTCGTTCCTGGCCCGCCTGCCCGCGGCGATCTGCCCCACGGCGACCCTGCTGATGCTCACGCGGCTCGACGGCATCGGCCGTGCGGGTGTCACGGCCGGAACGCTGCTGGCGGGGCAGGCACTGAGCGGCCCGCTCCTGGGACGCCTCGCGGACCGGCGCGGTCACCGGCCGGTTGTGCTGGCCGCCTCATTGGCCAACGCGGCCGCCATCACCTTCCTCCTGGCCGCGGTCCTGAACGAATGGTCCGCGGCCACGGCAGCCGTCGCCGCGGCGGGGGTGGGCCTGACGGTGCCCCAGATCGGGCCGCTCTCGCGCAGCCGGTGGATAGCCCTGATCGGTGCTCTGCCCGCCCCCCTCGCCGCGGGGCGCCCGGAGTTGACGGTCCGGGCACTGTCCTTCGACACCACCGTCGACGAGGTCAGCTTCATCGCCGGGCCGGCGCTCGCCGGCATGGCTGTCGTCGCGATCCACCCCGTGGCTCCGATGGTGCTCGCGGGCGCGCTCATCGCGGTGTTCGGCGTGCTGTTCGCACTTCACCCCACCGCCCCGCCGGGCACGCGATCCGCTCGCCACTCGGGCAAGCCGCTGCTGTCACCGGCTCTCGTGGTCCTTCTGCTCATGGCGGTGTTGCAGGGAATGATCTGGGGCAGCGCCAACGCCGGTGTCAGTGCCCTGTCCGACCACCTGGGCGATGCGGGAGCGGCGGGCTTCATCTGGGGTGCGATGGCCGTGACCAGCGCGCTGGCGGGCATCGCCACCACGGTGCGCACCGCCGGGCTCGCCCTGACCACCCGCCTTCGGCTGGCCATCGCGGCCCAGGCGATCCTGCTGCTGCCGCTGCCGGCCGTGGAGGGCTTCGCAGGCGTGACGGTCGTCATCGCCGCGATCGGTCTGGCCGTCGCGCCGCACCTCATCGCCGTGTTCTCCCTGGCCGAACGAGTGGCCCCGCCGCACCGCCTGAGCGAAACCATGGCCCTGTTGGTGAGCGCCCTCATCGGCGGGCAGGGCATGGCCGCGGTCGCCGCGGGTCAGCTGGCCCAGCACTCCGGCTTCCGCTCCGCCTTCCTGCTGACGTGCGGGTGCGGCGCCGCGGCGCTCCTGGTCGCCCTGCTCTTCGTACGGCCCACCGTCTTCACTCCTGCCATCGAACGCGCGACCGCCACGGTGACTGCCTGAGGGTGAGGCTGGGTGGTACCGATCGGATGACACGCCGAGGGCCGTCTGTCACCCCATCAGGTCCCCTATGCGTGACAGCCCACGCGATCACGGCAATCACTCGTAGAGTCGGCCCAGTTGGCGGGAAGGAACCAAAGATGCCCCATGACCTGACCGAGCTGGTGCGTGTCGGCCGTGTGCTGGAGGAAGCACATCGTCTCCTGGAGGGTGAGCGGAAACGTCTGGAGCAACAGCACGGGCGGCGGAGACCGTACGAAGTCACCGCGGGCAGTCCCACGCAGACACTGCGCGGCGCCACGGACCTTGCCGAGTCCATGGCCGCGGGGCTCAAGCAGGTGTCTCTGACCATCGGCTATTCCGTCCTCGGCATGGACGACCGGGCCGACCGCGCACTCAGGGTGGCGCGGATGCAACCGGTGTCCTTCCCGTCCGGCGCGGACCGCATGGCGCGTCCGCTCGGTGAAGACACCGTACGGGCGATGGAGTTGATCCGAGACCTCGGCTTCTTCGACGAGGAGACCTCCATCGCGATCGACGTGGCCCTGGCAGCTCCGCAGGCGACCTATCCCCCAGCCGACTGGGACGCCTACGCACGCGAGCAAGGCGCCCAGTCCGGGCGGGACTGACCGGCAGCCGCCTGCGGTGGTCCGGCGGGCCAGTGGCCCGGCGTGGTACCCGGAGCGGACCCTCAGCTCCCACCCACCCGCCTGGACCCCCAGTGCCGCGACTGGGATCACGCCGACGGGAGGCAGCGCGCGGGGCAAGGAACCGGCCCCGGCGCTGTCCCAGTTCGCCACGACCCACCACAAGGTCAATGGTCGAGCGCGCGCAGCACCAGCCGTCCAACTCCCGCGACCGCACGCCCGATCCACCCGAGCAGTCCTGCCTCCCCGGCCAGCTCGACGGCGTCCGCGGCCACCTCCGTCCCGTCCCGCCGCGAACGGCACGAGGAACATGGCCGAGGCCAACGGCGTCTTGCCTCACCGCACATCTTGCACACCATCATGCCGTCATTCTCGCCCACGCCGGACCCACCCGACCGGGACCACAGGTTGTGTCTCCCTGCCGACGGTTCAGCGCAGACGGGCCCGTTCATCGACGCGATGTGTCGGGGCGCCCAGGAAAACCTCGAGCGAAGCGGGACAGTAGGCGACGTTGAAGGTGTCGAGCCGATACGACCACGGCCCACCCCAGGTGCCCACGAACCGGTAGTTGATCTGCCACTGGACCCATTGGCCAGGGGCGAGCCGGAGCGCCGGTGGGCGCCGGGTGCGCCGGGGCATGCCGAAGACCGTCGTTTCCGGCCGGTGCACTCGCAGCAGGCCGTCCGATTCCCTGAGTCCCAGCCCGGGGTCCGACAGATCGCGCACGCTCGTGTACGGCACGAAGGAGTCCGACTCCCGCAGGGAGACATCGTGCAGCGCCGACGTCAGGCCAGGGGGCAGGCTGAAGGCGATCGGGGCCGCGTTGCGCAGCGCGGCTCGCGTGCCACCCCGTGACACCTTGGTCCACGAGGTGCGCACTCGCTGGACGATGACTCTCATGACCCGATCATCGGGGATCCGGGTGCGGTTCGGCCACACTGCGGCCTCGCCGACGTGAACCCGACGGCCGCCGGGCACGTGCGCAGCGCCGGGCACGGACTCGCCGCGCCCGGTACACCGGCTCAGACCCGTGGGTGCGCGGTCATCCAGATGCCGTCGCGCGCCCACAGGACGAACCGTTCCGTCGGTGTCACCTCGTGCCCCGGTGCGGGGGTGAGGCGCAGGCGTTTGAGGAGGACGGCCAGGATCAGCTGGGCCTCGACCGTGGCCAGAGTGGCGCCCTCTCAGCTGCGGGGGCCGATGCCGAAGGGGATGTACGCGAGCCGGGGCCGCCGGGCCGCCTCCCGCGGCGTGAAGCGTTCGGGGTCGAACCGTTGCGGATCGGGCCAGTGTCCGGGGTTCAGGTGGACCGCCCAGAAGGGGTAGAACACGGTGGTCCCGGCGGGGATCTCGTACGGGCCGATGCGCAGGTCCTCGGTCGTCTCGCGCGCGCCGTACGGGCCGGGCGGGAACAGGCGCATCGACTCTTTGAGCACCATGTCCAGATACGAGAGGTGCCGCAGGTCGCCGTAGTCGGGCGCGGCACGGTCGCCGAGGACCCGGTCCAGTTCGGCGGCGACGCGCTCGGCCACGTGGGGATGGCGGCCCAGCAGGTGCAGTGTCCAGGAGACGGCGACGCCGGTGGTGTGGTGGGCGGCGAGGAGTGTCACCATCACGGTGTCCCGGATGCGTGCCGGACTCTGCCGGGCGTCGATGAGCGCGCCGATCAGGTCGCTGCGGTCGGGACGGCCGTCCGGTCGGTGGGCCGCCACCGCGCGGTCGACCGTGGCGCGCAGGCAGGCGAGGGCCGCGTCGGCCCGCTCGGCCGAGCGCGGGTCGGTCCGCGGCACCTGGTAGAGCCGTCCGAGATGCTCGGTGAGCACTTCTTCGAAGGCGGTGACGACGCGGTCCGCGTCCGTGCCGGTGTCCGCGCCACCGAGCGTGAACTCGCAGATCATGCGGAGCGAGAGGGCGGTCAACTCCTGTTGCAGCTCGACGGGTCCGCCGTCGGCCCGCCCGGCCCAGCGGTCCGCGAGTTCTCGTGCCAGGCCGGTGAAGCGTGCGAAGTGCCGCTCGTGGGCGGGGCGTCCGGCGAGCACGGAGAACAGCAGGCGGCGCCAGGGCGTGTGCTCGTCGGCGGGGAGCACCTGCAGGTTGCCCGCCTCGCACAGCGGGTCCAGGAAGGCGAACAGTTTCCCGGGCCGTTCGTCGAGGTGCGCCGTGGCCTCCAGGAGCAGGGGGTCGGCGATCGACACGGCCTCGCCGGCGCCCGGCAGCTGGAAGCGCACGACCGGTCCGTACGTGTCGTGCAGGTGCAGGGGGTACCGGTGCAGGCCACCGGCGGCGGCGACGGCACGCAGCCCGCCGTCCTCCTGGTGTTCGGGGCCGGGAACGCGCATGGTGGTCCCCTTCTTCTGTGGGGAAACGAGCGGGGCCTCAGGGGACCGAGGGGTGTGGCCCTTGACCTCAAGTCGGCTTGAGGTCTCAGGGTGTACCGCATGAACACCGAGATCACGGACATCGAGGCCATCGAACAGGTGGTGGCCGCCGTCGAGCGCACTCAGCGTGCCAAGGACGTCGAGGGGTTCCTCGCGCTCTTCCATCCCGATGCCCTCTGGACGACCGCCCACGGCAAGGTTCTCATCGGGCGGGACGCGATCGCCGAGTTCACCCGCGCCGTCCTGCCCCACGCGAGCTGGGACGGCGAGGTCACCTACGAGGCGGTGCACACGCAGTTCCTGCGGCCCGGCGTGGCGGCCGTCAAGGTCCGGCAGGTCTACCACTCGGCCCAGGGCGACACGGAAGGTGCCCCGCTGTACGTCATGTCCAGGCGCGAGGACGGGACATGGCTGCTGCACGCCTGCCAGAACACCGAAGTGCGGGTCGATCGGTGATCACCGCGGCGGTGCCTCGACGACGAAGAACAGGAAGCAGGGCTTGGTCGAAAGGTCGTGGAAGCCGTCGGGGAACAGGTCGCGGGCGGCCGGGTCGGGTCGCGGTTCGCTGAGGGCGCGCAGCCGGAAGCCGGCGGTGGTGAAGGCATCGGTCATCGCGTGCAGCGGCTTGCGCCAGAACCTCATCGGGACCGACTGCCCGTCGAGCGTCCACTCGAAGTCGTAGCTGCTGGTCGCGAAGTAGTCGGGCCGTGGGTCCTGGAGGGTGTAGGCCACGACGGGGTGGTCCACCGACGCGATCAGCCGGCCGCCGGGTGCGAGCACTCGCCGGAACTCGGCCAGCGTCGGCCCCCAGTCCTCCAGGTAGTGCAGCACCAGTGACGCGAGCACGTCGTCGAACGCGCCGTCGTCGAACGGCAGGGGCTCGCGCAGATCGGCCAGGCGCAGGGCCGCGTCGTCACCGAGCCGGCGCCTGGCCAGGGCCAGCATCCCGGCGCTGGAGTCGATGCCGGTGACGACGGCACCGCGGTCGCGTAACGCGGCGGACAGGGGGCCCGAGCCGCAGCCCGCGTCCAGGATCCGGCGGCCGGCCACGTCTTCGGCGAGGGCCAGCATCGCGGGCCGCGCGTAGTAGGCGTTCACGAGGCTGTTCTCGGTCTCCGCCGAGTACGCCTCGGCGAAACTGTCGTAGTCGTTCACCCGCTCCGCGGCCGCGGGCCGGGCGGGGCTTTCGGGTACGTCGGCTATGTCGGTGAGGTGTTCCATCGTCGCAGCCTACTGGTCACACGATCGGCCGGACGGGATTCGGGCCCGGGCCCTCCGCCGAGGGAGGGGCCGGGGGGGGTGCCGCCGCCCGGAGCGGGCCGTGGACCGTGGACCGGGCGGCGGCGTGCGCGGGCGGTCAGGCGGCGGCGGGCGCCGGCGCGCGGCGCTCGGCGTCCCGCAGCCATCCGATCAGTGAGCTGCGGGCGCGCGCGACCCGTGAGCGCACCGTGCCCACCGGGCAGCCGCTCACCCCGGCCGCTTCGGCGTAGGGAAGTCCGAGCAGCTGAGTGAGGACGAAGGCCTCACGGCGGTCGTCGGGAAGCGTGTCGAGCAGGTCGGCGAGGGCGATGCCGTCGTCGAAGCCGGGCAGACCGCGTGGCTGGGCCCGTTCGGCGGCCGACTGCCAGTCGTCGGTGCCGGACAGACGGGGGCGGGCGGAGCTGCGGCGGATGCTGTCGATCACCGCGCGGCGGGCGATGGCCAGCAGCCAGGTGCGCGCCGAGGAGCGGCCTTCGAAGCGGTGCAGGCTCCCCAGGGCCCGCAGGAATGTGTCCTGGGTCAGGTCGTCGGCGCTGTGGGGGTCGGCTCCGAGGAACGTCACGTACCGGTGGACGTCCCGGTGCAGGGCGCGGACGAAGAGGTCGACGGCGTCGGGGTCGCCACCGCGGGCGGCGAGTGCCCAGGCCGTGATCGACTCGTCTGCCGGGCCTTGCTCCGATGCGTCGCGCGGTGCGGTCAGGGCAGGAGTGAGCACCTGTTGTGTCTCCTTCTGGGGAGTCCGGGGCCGGTTCTGCGGGCCGGGGCGCGCGGAACGGCGCGAGTGGCACGCGGAGTTGGTGGAACCGGCGGAACCGGTGAAAGGGGTGAGGGCCGGGTACGGGAGTACGCGGCCGTGCCCGGGGCGGGGAGCCGACGGCTCGTGGCTCGTGTGTGCCTCGGGAATCCGGCTGCCGTCAGACGGCAGCGCACCCCTCGGGCGGTCCACGGGAGGTGACCGCACGGGTGAGGAGGAGCCTTCGCAGCGTGCCGTCCGAACGGCCCCGGCGGGCGCCGACGCGTGGCCGGTACGGCGGCACGGGCGGCCGCAGGATGAGGCGCAGCGGGGCGGCGAGCCATCCGGCGAGGGCCCGCAGGACACGGAACGCGGCGCGCTCGCCGTGGGCCAGCCACAGGCCGCACAGCAGGGCGGCCAGCAGGTGGGCGGTGAGCATGCCGCCCGGGGGCATGCCGCCCGTGCCGTGGGCCGCGTGATGCGCGGTCGCCGTGTGGTCCATCGGCCCCATGGAGTGCACGACGCCCGTCATCTGAGGGACCATGGGGGCCATGGGCGCCGGCGTGGCACCGTGCTCCGGACCGGAACCCGGCGGCGCGGCGCACAGCAGGTGGCCGAGCCACTGCCGCAGGAGTGACCGGCCGCCCGAGGTCTCGGGGTGTGCGGCTGCCTGGGCGAACGCGAACGACGCGTGCAGGACGGCCTGCACGGCGACCACGAGGGAGCCGATCCCGATCGGTCCGCGCTCCCGGCCGGCCAGCAGCCAGGCCGTGCCGCCGGTCGTCGTCGCCCCCGCGGCCATGGCCCACCAGGGCACCGCGGTCCCCGACATCATGACGTGGCTCAGGGAGGCGAGCAGCACGCTGACGGCCGCGAACACCGCGGCCCTGAGCGTGCGGGAACACCACCCGGCCCTCATGGCGCCTCATCCTCGCAGTGCGGGGCCTCACCCGTCACACGAGGGTGGGCACGCATCCCGCGGTTCCGGAGGACGGCCCCGGCAGGCGTGGCCCGCCCTGGGAGCGCGGCCCGCCGGGCACCGGTCGGCACTTCGCCCCGCGCGGGAACTCCGCCGCCGCCCGGGACGACCACTGTCCCGCGGGCGGTTCACGGAACGGGCCACCCGCCGCCCCGCGAGGGCGAGTTACGGCTCACACTGGAGGCGCACCCATGGAACGCAGAGAGTTTCTCCGCCGCACGACAGCGGCGGGCGCGGCGACGTTGGGGGCCGGGACACTGGCGGCCACGGCCTCCGGCACCGAGGCGGCGGCCGCACCGCGACGGGCGGGGCCGCTGCGGGTCGACATCGTGGTGTTCGACGGCGTCGAGGAACTGGACTGCATCGCTCCGTACGAGGTCTTCTCCGCCGCCGGCATGCACAGCGCGGGCGGGGTCGAGGTCCGGTACGTCACCACCGGACGGCCCGGTCCGGTCCGCTGCGGGTACGGCACGGGCCTCCAGGTCAAGCACCGCTGGGCTCCGCGGGAGGCGGACCTGATCGTGGTGCCCGGCGGCGGCTACACGCGCCGCGACGGCCCGGGCGTCTGGGCCGAGATCGACAACGGCACCCTGCCACGGGCACTCGCCGCGGCCCCCCGCCCGGGGCTGACGATCAGTTCGCTGTGCACCGGGGCGGTACTGCTGTCCGCGGCCGGCCTGACCCGGGGGCGCCCGTGCACCACCCACCACGGCGCGAAGGCGTACCTCGAGGAACAGGGTGGTCTCGTCAAGAACGCCCGGGTGGTCGACGACGGCGACCTCGTCACCGCCGGTGGCATCACCTCGGGGCTGGACCTGGGCCTGTGGCTGGTCGGACGCGAACTCGGGCCGGACGCGGCGACGGGCGTGGAGACGATGCTGGAGTACGAGGCGCGCGGAACCGTCTGGCAGGCGTCCCGACCATAGGCCGCCGCGCTGCCCAGGGTGCCGCCGGGCCCGGTCACCGTGCCCGCCCGGCGGCTTTCCCGCTGGACGGGACATCACGGACGCGGGATCGGTGCCGCCTTCTTGAACAGTTCGTGGACGGACAGGTAGCTCTCGCCGCCGTGGCCCTCGGCGAGGGCGCGCTCGGCGATCTCCTTCATCAGCCGCGGGTGGTCGGAGTGGACGCCCTGCTCCTCGCTGGTGCGGGTGATGTGGTCCAGCGCGTTGAGGTTCATCTCCAGCGTGTTCAGGGTGCCCGGATAGTGGCCCGCGTCCAGGTCGGGTGCCCGCTGGGCCAGGGTGGCGTAGTCGACCACGACCGGCATGAACCAGCCGAGGGCCAGCTCCGCGAACTCCTGGGCCGATACGCCGGCGGAGCCGACCAGGGCGGTGGCGTGCAGCCAGCCGTTCAGGGTGGTGTACATCATGTCGAGCATGGCCGTGTTGTGGAGCACCGCGAGTCCGGGGTCCGCTCCCAGGTAGCGGGGGTCGCCGAGGCTCGTCAGCGGCTCCGAGTGCTGCTCGAAAACGTCCCGCGAACCGCTGTAGAGGAACACCGCGCCCGGCTCGCCCACCATGGGCGGCGGCACCATGACGGCCCCGTCCAGGTAGCCCACGCCCCGCTCCCGCGACCAGGCGACGGCCGCGTGTGCCTCGGCGGGGGTACCGGAGTTGAGGTTGATCAGGGCACGGCCCGCGAGTGCCTCGGCGGCCGGCTCCAGGACCTGGTACATGGTGGCGTAGTCGGTGAGACACACGAGGGTGAGAGGGCTCGCGGTGACCGCCTCGGCCACCGTCCGCGCCCGCCGGGCTCCCCTGGCCACGAGGTCGTCGGCCTTCTCGGGGCTGCGGTTCCAGACGGTGAGCGGGTGGCCCTTCCTCAGCAGGGTCCCGGCCAGAGCCTTGCCCATGGGACCGAGTCCCAGGAGGGTAACGGGCTTGTTCTTCGGTTCGGTTGAGTGCTGCGTCGTCATGCCGACTAGGTTGGGGTCTGACATGGATGTGAGAGTCAAACCGAAACGGTGTGGTGAGCGACACATGCGCATCGGAGAGCTTTCCCGCCGGACCGGCGTCAGCGTGCGCCTCCTGCGCTACTACGAGGAACAGGGGCTGCTGAGCCCCGTCCGCCGTTCCAGCGGGTACCGCGAGTACCGCGAGGACGATGTCCGTACGGTGCACAACATCCGTACGCTGCTGGGGGCCGGCCTGTCGACGCGGACGATCGCCGAGCTGTTGCCGTGCATGGTGGACGACGGTCGGCTGCTGGCACCGGCCTGCTCCGGCACGCTTTCCGGTCTGGAGCGGGAACGGGAGCGCATCGACCGGGCGGTGGCCGATCTCCAGGCCGCCCGCGCGGCACTCGACACCATCATGACCGCGGCGCCGCCGCACGACATCGCGGACACCGAGGTCTGTCATGCCGCGCCGCCCCCGTGACCGCCGTCGCCCACCACCGCCGGGCCGGCCGTGGTGGGCGCGGAAGGCACGGTCAGCGCGACTGCCAGAGCGTCAACCGGCCGTGCAGGCCGATCCGTTGAGACTGAAGGAGGCCGGGGCGGAGGTGTCTCCGGTGTGGGTGGCCTGGAAACCGAGGGTGGTCGAGCCGCCGGGGGGCAGGGTGGCGTTGTAGGCGGCGTTCCGCGCGGTGACGGTGCCGCTGGAGGGCCCGAACTGGGCGTTCCAGCCGGAGGTGATGGTCTGCCCGGCCGGCAGGGTGAACGTCAGCGACCAGCCGTCGACCGGCGTGGTACCGGTGTTGGTCACGGTGATCGAGGCCGTCAGTCCGGTGTTCCAGGTGCTGGTCGTGTACGTCACCCGGCAGGCGCCGACCGGTGGGGTGGGCGGGTCGGTCGGGGGCGGGGTGACCTGGGAGTCCAGTCCGAAGAAGGAGATGGCGCGGGCGGCCATGCCGGCGGCCGGCAGGGTGTGCCCGGTGCCCTGGATGCTGATGGCCTCGACGGGGGCCTGGGTGCCGGTGCCGCCGTAGCGGGTACGGGTCCACGCGGACTGCGGGTGGTCGGTGGACGCGGGCGTCTGGCTCACGCCGAGGACGTCGGTCCACTGTTTGATCTCCTCGCCGAAGTTCGGATAGCGCAGGGTGGTGTCCTCGGTGCCGTGCCACAGCTGCATGCGGGGCCGGGGCCCGGTGTATCCCGGGTAGGCGCCGCGGACCAGGTCGCCCCACTGCTGGGGCGTCTTCGTCACGGTTCCGTTGGCGCAGGCGCTGTTCCAGCTCGAGCCGTCGGTGGTGGCGAAGCAGCCGAAGGGCACGCCGGAGAAGGCGGCTCCGGCCTTGAAGACGTCGGGGTAGTCGCCGAGCAGGACGTTGGTCATCATCGCGCCGGACGAGGCGCCGGTGACGTAGACGCGGCCCGGGTCGGCGCCGTAGTGCTGCTCGGCGTAGGTGACCATGGACGCGATGCCGACCGGGTCACTGCCGCCGCCGCGCTTGAGCGCCTGCGGCGACGAGACGTCGAAGCAGCCGCCGCTGCGGGTCACCGAGGGGTAGATCACGAGGAAGCCGTACCGGTCGGCCAGTGAGGCGAACTCCGTGCCGGAGTAGAAGGCCGGACCGGAACCGGTGCAGTAGTGCACGGCCACCAGGACCGCGGGGCGGGCCGGCGCGCTGTCCGGACGGTAGACGTACATGCGCAGGTTGCTCGGATTGGCGCCGAAGCCGGTGACCTCCGTCAGGGAGGCGGCGTGGGCGGCCGGCGCGGACAGGGTCAGCATGGCCAGCAACGGCGCCAGGACGGCCAGCAAGGCGGTGAGCAAGGGCCGTGTTCTCGGCCTTTTTCGGATCATGTCAGCGGCCTTCGTCTCGAAACATTCGGACATCTTTCGGGAACGCGCCGCGTCACGTTAGGGGCATGGGAGGGTGGAGTCAACCACTGCCGTCGAAGCACAACTCCCCGACGAGTCAGGACGGGACGAGCTTGGGGCAACTCCCCGCCGAGTCGGCCAGAACCGTTGACCGCCGCCACTCTGCTTCGTAATCTGCGCGTCACATTCGGCCAAAGATGCGAAAGTTTCGAGAAGGGATGGCATGCTCATGCCTAAAGCACTGCCCAGGCGGACAGCCGGCGCGTTCGCCTCCGCGCTGCTCGCCGCGACGATGGTCACGGCCCTGTCGCACAACGCCACGGCCGCCGACGACACCCTCGGCTCCGCCGCGGCCGCGAAGGGCCGCTACTTCGGGACCGCGGTCACGGCGAGCCACCTCGGCGAATCCGCCTACGCCGGCACACTGGACCGCGAGTTCAACGCGGTGACGCCGGAGAACGAGATGAAGTGGGACGCCACCGAGCCGTCCCGGAACACCTTCACCTTCGGCTCGGCCGACCAGATCGTCAGCCACGCGCAGAGCAAGGGCATGAAGATCCGCGGGCACACGCTGGTGTGGTACTCCCAGCTGCCCTCCTGGGTCTCCGGTCTGGGCGCCACCGACCTGCGCACGGCGATGAACAACCACATCACCCAGGTCATGCAGCACTACAAGGGCAAGATCTACGCCTGGGACGTGGTCAACGAGGCGTTCCAGGACGGCTCCAGCGGCGCCCGGCGCAGCTCGCCCTTCCAGGACAAGCTCGGCAACGGCTTCATCGAGGAGGCGTTCCGCACCGCCCGGTCCGTCGATCCCGACGCCAAGCTCTGCTACAACGACTACAACACCGACGGCGTCAACGCGAAGAGCAATGCCGTCTACAACATGGTCAAGGACTTCAAGGCCCGCGGCGTCCCCATCGACTGCGTCGGCTTCCAGTCCCACTTCAACAGCGCCTCCCCGGTCCCGTCCGACTACCAGGCCAACCTCCAGCGCTTCGCCGACCTCGGCGTCGACGTCCAGATCACCGAGCTGGACATCGAGGGCTCCGGCACCGCGCAGGCCACCAACTACGCCAATGTGGTGAAGGCATGCCTGGCGGTCACCCGCTGCACCGGCATGACCGTGTGGGGCATCACCGACAAGTACTCCTGGCGCTCCAGCGGCACCCCGCTGGTCTTCGACTCCAACTACGGCGAGAAGCCCGCGTACACCGCCGTGCTGACCACGCTCGGCGGTACGGGGAGCGGCGACGGCGGGGGTGACAACGGCAACCCCGGCGCGGCGTGCACCGTCGCCTACGCCCGGACCTCCGACTGGAACGACGGCTACAACGGCGAGGTCACCGTGACGGCCGGCGCCGCGCCGATCACGGGCTGGTCCGTGACCCTCACCTTCCCCTCCGGGCAGAAGGTGTCCGCGCTGTGGAACGGCAGCCCGACCTGGACGGGCGACGTCGCGACGGTGCGCTCCACCTACAACGGCAGTCTCGCGGCGGGCGCCTCGACCAGTTTCGGCTTCACGGTCATGAAGAACGGCAACTCGGCTGCGCCGGCACTCGGGGCGTGCACGGCCTCCTGACCTCCTCTCCGACCCGTCCGGCCGTCGCCCGGTCCCCGCGTGGGGCCGGGCGACGGCCGTTCACGACGCGGCCGGCCATGGCGGGGCCCTCCCCCGGTGACTCCGGGCGGAGCGCGGACCGGGGGCGGTTCGAGCAGGTTCCGTGGATGCACATGCGAATGACTGGCTCCCGGCCCCGAGGACCGGGGGCGCACGGAGCCCGGGGGTCGCGCGTTCAGCCACGGCATGCGCTTCCCGTGTGAGCTTCAGCACGCCGGTGCCGGGAACTGGCACGGCGTACCAGACGGGCCGTCACGACATTGCGCAGCTAGCGCGCTTGAGCGTCCCTTGAGCTTCCGGGGCGGACGGCTGTGCGACCGCTCGGCATGGCACGCGGTGCCAATTCGCATTTGCTAGTACGGCTGTTGGCGGGAAACGAGATCCGTTGCGCTCCGGTAAAGTCACCTCACCCCTTACCCCAGGGCCTGTCGCGTGGGCTCACACGCGTGGGGTCCACGTAGGCCGTGGGCCTCCACGGGGCTGCGAAATCCGCAGCCCCGAGAGGAACAGGGGGTGAGGGGTCCCGATGACCGATCCGTACGAGTCTGAGGGGCACTGCCGGTGTTGCAGCAAGCGGGACCGGCCCCAACGGGCCGCCCGGTGGCTGGGGTTCGTGATCCGCGTGGTCTACGAGATCACGCGGGACGGATGGCCCTGGTAGCGGAAAGCCCCGGCCCGAGGGCCGGGGCCTGACCGACCAACAGTCGGCCGCACTGCACACGGTGTGTGAGGAGGAGCTCCACCAGGTGCGCTGGCCTGCGTCGGGTGGAGCTCTTTCCTTTTGCCCGAATGCGGTCACCGACGCGTACGCAAGCGAAATCGGGCTTTTGTGATGCCCGTCACACACGACGGCGGCGGTGTCCCCACTATGCCTTGCCTTACTGCCGTCATGCGACGGGTACTCACATGTCGATCAGGGCACAGCAGGTGCTCCGGCCCGGAAAAGACGCTGGTAGTTCCCGATATCTCCCGAGTGGGCGTGAGCGACATCACAAACCGGTTCGAGTGAACGGCCGCACTTCCGAGCGGTCGAATTTCAGGTGATTTGCCAGGGGTTCATCACGGTGCAACGCCACTTCCGGAGCCCCGGAACGTGAGCCGCCGAACTGTACACGTACCCTCCGACAATCGCCTCCTCCGAGAACACCGACGCGCCGTGACGTCTCTTCGGCCGGTGTAACCTCACGTCATGCCCGAGGCACCGGTGGCGCGTTTCTACGACGAACTGGCCGACGACTACCACCTGGTCTACGCGGACTGGGACGCCGGGATCCGCCGGCAGGGGGACGCGCTGGCCGCCCTGATCGACGAGGACGGCGCGACGGTGCTCGACTGCGCCTGCGGCATCGGCACCCAGGCCATCGGTCTGGCCCTGCACGGGCACCACGTCACCGGGACCGACCTCAGCCCCCGCGCCGCCGCCCGCGCCACCCGTGAGGCGGCCCGGCGGGGTCTGCGCCTGCCCACGGCCGCCGCCGACATGAGACGCCTCCCGTTTCCCGACGGCCGGTTCGACACCGTCGTCTGCGCCGACAACTCGCTGCCCCACCTGCTGACCGAGCCCGAGGTGCGGGCCGCCCTGGCGGACATGCGCCGCGTGCTGCGTCCCGCAGGGCTGCTGCTGGTCAGCACACGCCCGTACGACGACCTGCTGCGCGACCGCCCCGCTTCGACGCCTCCACAACTGCGCCGGACGACCGGCCCCGACGGCCGAGGGGACCGGACCGTCACCTTCCAGCTCTGGCATTGGCACGACGACGGCGAGCACTACGACCTGGAGCACTTCCAGCTCCTTCCGGCGGACGGCGAATGGCGGGTCCGGGTCCGCCGGACCACCTACTGGGCGCTCGGCCGGGACCGGCTGGCCCGCCTCGCGGCCGAGGCCGGCTTCGTGGATCTGGGGTGGCGGATGCCGCGGGAGACGGGCTTCTTCCAGCCGCTGCTCGTGGGCCGCGCCGGTTCCTGAGCGGTGTGCGGCCGAGGACGCCGGACCGGAGGCCTCCCTGCGTCTCCGTGGACCTCCGGCCCGGCCCCTGTCACCGGGCTTCGGCGAAGCGCCTCAGGTGCTCGTCGCCGAGCCGCACGTCGCGTGCGGCGAGGGCCTCCTCGACGTGCTCGACCCGGCTCGCGCCGACGATGGGGGCGATCCCCTGCCGCATCAGCCAGGCGAGGACCACCTGGTTCCGGGTGGCCTCGAGTTCCGTGGCGACATCGTCCAGGACGGCGAGGACGCGGGTCGTCCCCGGATGGTCGTAGGTGAGGGGAAGCGGCTTGTCCGCGCGCACATAGGACCCCCACAGGAGCGAGCTGTACGACCACACCGCCAGACCCTCCGACCGCGCGAGGTCCAGGTCCTCCTCCGTGAGCATGCGGTGGCCGCTCTCGGCGACGGGGGTCGATGGGCGCGGCTGGGCGAGTGAGTGGCGCACTTGCAGGGCCGTCCACGGTTCCACGCCCTGCTCCCGCGCGAGCGACCGGGCGCGTTCGACGCGCCAGGCGGCATGGTTCGCCGCCCCGATCCGCCGGGCCGTCCCTTTCGCGACCAGTTCGCCGAAGGCACCGACCGTCTCCTCCAGCGGCACGGTCCGGTCCTCGGCGTGGGCCCAGAGCAGATCGACGTGGTCGACCCCGAGACGCCGCAGGCTTTCCTCCGCGCCGGTGCGGACGGCGTCGGCGGAGAGCCCTTCGGCACTCTCCGGCCAGGCGTGCGGGACGAGCGGGTTCTGGCGGACCTTCGTCGCGATCCGCACCGCGTCACGCACGCCTGGGCGGGCCCTGAGCCATGACCCGAGGGTCCGCTCGCTGGCCCCGCCGACGCCGGCGGGGTCGGTCCAGAAGGAGTAGCAGTTCGCGGTGTCGAGCCAGGCCCCGCCGCAGGCGACGAAGGAGTCCAGGACGGCGAAGGCCCGGTCGGGGGCGACCCGGGTACCGAAGTCCATGGTGCCCAGGATGATCTGAGGTTCTGTGGTGTTCACACGGACCAGGCTCGGGTCTGGAGCGCACTTCAAGTCAAGGCCGCCCGCACCCGGTTCACGCCCGGTCCCCCTGCGGCCCCTCCCCCGCGCTCCCGCGCGCGGCCGGCCCTCAGGAAGCCGTCCCCGCCTTGGTTCCGTCGACGACCTTTCCGGCCGGCGGCGGTGTCGCCTTGACCGGCTTTCCGTAGTCCGAGAAGACGACACTGCCCGGAGTCTTGCCGCCCGACTGGTCCAGCTTGATGATGTACGGCTTTCCCTCCGTCGCGACGTACATGGTGATGGTCTCGCCGCTCCCCTTCTTCTTCCGCAGCGGGATCGCCTTCCGGCCGTCCACCGTGGTGACGGTGCCCTTCGTCATTCCCTTGCGCTCGGACTTGTCGCTGTCCAGATCGGCCAGGAAACCCTGCTTGTCGCACAGTCCCGTCGTACGGGAATCACCGACCGGCACCTTCACCCACCGGCCGCTCAGCGCCCGGGCTTTCTTCTCCCCGCCGGCCGAGCCCTGTGCGGCGTTTTCCCAGAACTTCTCGTCGCCCTTGACGTAAGTCGCCTGACCGGTGTGGATGACGTCGGCCGCACCGGTCTGCATCGCCATCCTGCCCTCGCAGTTCTTCTGGGTGTCGACGTGGAAGTCGACCGTCAGGGGCTGCCCTTCGGCGGACAGCTTTCCCGCCATGCGCACCGAAGTGGCGTCCCGGGTGGCGGTCACCGCCTTGGCCGCCACCTCGTCCGCGCTCTGCCCCTGGAACGGCTGGTCCGACGATTCGTCGTCGGAACAGCCCGCGACACCTATGACGGTCATCGCGCAGATCACGGACGCGGTGAGCGTACGACGCACAGACATATAAAACCCTTTCAGGAATAGCTGCCGTTCCCGTGGAACCCCGGTTTCCCGGAGACAGTGGAATAGTCGCTTCCTCTTCCGGGGCCTCCGGAAGCACCGGTTCCGGCCACCCGTGCCACGGAAGGCTTGCGAGAGCGTACGGCGGGCAACCGGACAGCCCGGGGACTGCCGGACAGAACGACGGCTGGAAGACGCAGAGCAAGGAGGCCGGTGATGGCGTGGTGGGGCTGGGTGATCTTGTTGATCGCGGTGGTGGGGCTGCTCACCGCGGCGGCCGTGGCGGTTCAGGCCAGGCGCCGCAGCGGAACGGTGATCGCGGTGCGCCCGGACCACGGGTCCGGCCGGGAGGGTTCGCGGTGATCCCCCTCATGCTCGCCTCCGAACTGACCAAGCGGGTGGTGGTGACGCTGGGCGGCGAGGCCGTCGCCCAGATCAGGGACACCGTCGTCGACGCCCGCGCGGGCCGGATCACCGGCTTCACGCTGAGCGGGCGGGGTCTGCTGGCCGGCCCCCTCAAGGAGAGCCTGCCCTTCTCCGGAGTGCACGCCATCGGCCCGTCCGCGGTGATGATCCCCAGCGAGACGGCGCTGGAGAAGCGGGAGGTGGTCGTCGGAGCCGATGACTGGGGACACGGCCAGGTCATCGGCGCTCCCGTGCTCACCGACCAGGGAACGGCGATCGGCACGGTCCTGGACATCGTGATCGAGACCGGGGTCAGCGGCCGTGTGGTCGGCTTCGAGATCTCCGCCGACGAGAGCATGGACCGCCATCAGCGCAGGGCGTTCATCCCGCGCGGCGAGACGCTGGCCGTCTCCGGGCAGGCCCTGGTGGTCCCCGCGCACGCCCGTCACTTCATCGCCGACGACCTGCCCAGTTTCAGCGCCCAGGTCGAGGCGTTCCGCGCCCACACCGCACCGCCGTACCCCGACGGCCCCGCGACCGGAGCAGGAGGCCCGGCATGATGATGTTCACGCAGGTCCAGGGACTGCCGGTGATCACCGCCGACGAGGCCGAACCGCTGGGGCGAGTGGAGAGCCTGACCATCGACGCCCGCGCCGGGAGCATCGCGTGCCTGCGTCTCTCCGGCGCCCCGAGGCACATCACGGCCATCGCCTGGCACGCGGTCGAGGCGGTGGGGCGGGACGCCGTGATCGTGCGCTCCCGTGCCGCCGCCGATCCCGGGCAGGGCGGCCTCCCCGCACACCAGGAGGCCCTGGGGCGCCGGGTCCTGACGGAAGACGGCACCGCGCACGGTACGGTCAAGGACATCGCGTTCGACAACACGACGGGACACGTCGACACGCTGTACACAGCCCTCGGTGACATCGCCGGCGACCGCCTCCTGGGCATCGGCTCCTACGCGGTCGTCGTCCGCGCCGAGACTCCCTGACGCGGCCCGCCACGGCTCCCGCCCACCGACTCGGGGCAGGTGTACGGGAGTACACCGCAAGCCGGTCGTGGGCCTGCCCGGCGGGACGTGCGGGGACGTACCGGGCGACCGATCCGCGCCCGTGCTCCCCGTTCCCCCCTTCCGGGCGTTTGGTCCTGTACACGGCCTTCCTCAGGGGCCGGGGCGGCAGGATGGCGAGCGCGAGGGGCCCGGCTGTCGGCGATCGTGCGGCTGCCGGACGCGGACGTACCGAACTTCCAGCGGCGCACGGCCCATTGCCCGTCCGGGCAGGTCGCCATCGGCGGGGGCGCGGAGGCCCAGGGCAACGACGCGGTCCTCGTCGGCTCGTTCCCCACGGACGGCGGGGACGGCTGGATCGGTCTGGGCCGTCGGACCAGGTACAGCACGGTCGGCATCTCGGTGTACGCGATCCGCGCCTACCGCTGATCCGCTGTCCGCCCTTGTGCCGTGCCCCTCCCCGCTGTTTCGGGGAGGGGCACGCGCACGACCGAGCCGTGCCGGCGGTCACCTGCTCCGGCGGCCCGCGTTCCGGCCCCGGGACGCGTCAGCCGTCGGACTCGGGCGAGGGGAGGTAGGCGCCGGGCACGTCGTTCGGCGCGTAGATCTTCTTCTCGCCGGGGTAGGGCCGCGTCCAGTTGTGCGTCTGGTACCACGTGAGGTGGTTCAGCTGCGCGGGGTTGGCGAAGTCGGGGACGGCGTGCGGTCCCGTCAGGCGCTGCTTCGACTTCCAGGTGTCCCACTCGGCCGCGAGGGACTTCTTGTCCACCGGCACCTTCGCCGCGGGCACGGCCGGTGCCCCGGGGTTCTGTGCCGCCGGGGTGTCCAGCCCGCAGGACGGCGGGGTCTTCAGGCCGTCCGTCAGCGGGGTCCGGTTGGGCAGGGCGTCGAACGGCGTGAAGTCGGGGTGCCGGGTGAACACGCCCCGCATGGGGGTCGCCGCGCTGTCCTTCTGGTTCATCGGGTGGATCCCGAGGATCTGCTCGATCGTGCGGATCATCGTGATCTGGGAGTAGTAGCGGTGGTCCACGACCCCGTGCCGGGCCCAGGGGCTGATGATCTGGACCGGGGCGCGGTGGCCGTCGACGTGGTCCAGTCCGGCCTGGGAGTCGTCCTCCACGACGAAGATCGCCGAGTCCTTCCAGTACGCGCTGTGCGAGATCTCGTCGACGATCCTGCCGGTCGCGAGGTCGTTGTCGGCGACCTGGGCGGCCGGGCCCGCCGGACCGCCGGTGTGGTCGCTGGAGAGCCAGAACATGTTCAGGTTCGCCGGACCGTTCTTCTCGAAGTCCTGCTTCCAGATCTGGTAGCGGTAGACGTCCGGGACGCTGGTGTCGAACTTCGGGAAGCCGGGCACCGACACGCTGTTCAGCGACGGGATCGGCGACGACGAGTTCAGGGGGTAGGCGGTGCCCCGCCCGGTCGCCGCCATGTTCTTGGCGTCGCAGTACAGGTTCTGCCAGCTCGCCCCGGCCGGCTTGGTCAGGAACTGCTGGAACTCCCCGAAGTTCCGCACCGTCTTGCCGGTGGCCTGGGCGCCCGTCCACAGGAACCCTGTCTTCTGGTGGCCGAGGGCGTCGTCCTCCGTGTCGTAGCTGCGCGCGTACTCGCCGGCCGAGGACTCCGTGTACTCGGGATTGTCGGCCTGCATCAGCCAGTTGTGGCCCTCGGCGGAGTTGGTGCCGATGTCGTAGGTGTTGTCGTACAGCCCGAACTGCCGTGCCAGGGCGTGCTGGTTGGGGGTCACGTTCTCGCCGAACTGGGCCAGCGACGGGTCTCCGTTGCCCTCAGGGACGTCACCGAGGACCTGGTCGTAGGTGCGGTTCTCCTTGACGATGAGGAAGACGTGCTTGATCGTCGACGGGTCGCCGATCCGCTGCGGGACCGGCTGCGGCTTCGTGTGGCCCCTGCCCTTGGCCAGCCGGACCGAGCCGGCGCTCCAGCCGTTCTGGCGGAAGACCTCGGCGGTCCGGGAGCGGATGACACGGTCGGCGGGCAGGGTGAACCGCGTCAGGCTGGAGGTCGTGTCGTGGGTGCCGTGGCCGGTGCCGCCGGGGCGGCGCGCGTCGATGCCACGGGTGTTCGAGACGACCACCTCGTGGCCCACGGTGGTGATCTCGGCGGGGAAGTAGTCCGTCGGGAGGAGGCCGACGTAGGCGACCGGCTCCTGGGGTGAGGTGTAGCGGTAGACGGCGACCGCGTTGGCCCGGCCGAGCGTCACCAGCAGGCGGCCGTCGTCGGTGAGCGCCACGGCGTCGGGTTCGTAGCCGACCGACGCCTCGGGCCACGGCTGGGTGGAGATGGTCTGGACGACCTTGCCGTTGGCGGTGTCGATGACCGACACGGTGTTGTCGGCGGTGTTGGTGACGAACACCGCGCCGCCCCGCGCGTACACCGCGGTCGGGTGCAGTCCGACGTCGATCGTCCTGACGGCGGCGGCCGGGTCGGCCGGGTCGATGACGCTGACGGTGCCCGTGGTGGTGGCTCCGGTCTTCGGGTCGGCCGGTACCTGGGTGCCGTAGGAGTTGAGCGTGGAGTCGCCGGCCTCGGCGGGCCGCCCGCCCTCGTTGCTGACATACAGCTTGCCGCCGGCCAGGGCCAGGCCGCGCGGGGCGTTGCCCACCGCCCAGCTGTGCTGGACGGCCCCGGTCGCCGCGTCGAGGGCGACGACCCGGTTCTGGCCGTTGACGGCGGCGTACACGGTGCTGCCGTCGGCCGAGAACACAGCCGCGGCGACCAGGGCGTGCTTGCCGCCGGCGGCCGGGATCCTGACGGTCACCGGGTCGGCGAGGGTGCCGTCGGCGCGGACGGTGAACCTGGTGTAGCCGTCGGTCTGGCCCAGCCACAGCTGTGTGCCGTCGGGCGAGTACGCCGGGCCCTCCTGGCCGACGGCGCCGCTGCCGATGCGCAGGTCGTCCACGGCGGAGGTGCCTGTGCGCTGATTCACCTGTCCGGTCTCGAGGTCCACCACGACCAGCGCGGCGTCGCCGTCGGCGACCGAGGCGGCGAGGTGGCGGCCGTCCGGGCTGACCGTCGACGACATGATCTTGCCGTCGTCGATGACGAGGCGGCTGCCGTACGGGGCGAGGTACTGGTCGGCGGAGACGACCTGGCCCTTGGCGGTGACCTGGCCGACCTGGTCGGTGCCGAACGGGCGCGTGTCGGCGAGGGCGGTGCCGGTGGCCAGGGCGGCCGCGGTGACGCAGGCCGCGACCAGGACCGCCCGGCGGCTCACTGGTCTGCCCAGCAGGACGTAGGGGTCCCTCCCGGCCGGCCGGCGGCGGCGCGTTGTCTGCATGGCGTCATCCCTTCGCGGAGGTGGAGAGCAGATCGACATCGCCGTCGAACTGCCACAGCGGGTTCGGCGCGTCGCCGGTCGGCGTGCGCACCAGGAAGTAGCCGTTCACTTCCTTCGGTCCGTCGCCGTCGGCGACGAACCGCCCGTCCGACGTGATGTCGAGCTGGTAGGTCGCCGCTCCGGTGGCCGCGACGCCCGGCAGGTGCCAGGAGATGACGCAGCGCCAGTCGTTCCCGGGCCCTTGGGCGCCGTCCCGGACACCGGCCTTGGCGCACGCCGCCGCCGTCCTCAGCTGCGCTTCCGTGACCGCGGGGCGGTGGAGCTGCCGGGTCTGCATGCGGTACAGATGGGCGAACTCGGTGGCGAGCGAGTGCTCCACCTCGGTCTGCTCGATGCCGGAGCCGCCGGCCGTGGTCGTCGCCGCCACCACGGTGACCGTCGCGGCGAGCAGCGCCGCGAGCGGCAGGACTCCCGCGGTGACCGCGCGGCGCGGCGAGCCGTCGTCGGTGGGGTTGGTGAAGTCGCGCCGCAGGAAGAGGACATGGGCCAGCGCCGTCGCGGTCACGGCCCACACGAGGCTGACGGCGATGCCGGTCAGGAGCGGGGTGAGCCGCGCCGGGCTGGTGAACAGTCCCTTCCAGTCGACGAAGGCGTCACCGGGCAGGGCGAGGCGTACGGCGACGGGGAGCGGCAGCATCTCGGCGAGCTGCATCGCCAGCGCGACGAGTGCGGGCAGCAGCAGCCCCATCGGGGACCGCCCGAGCGCGACCGACCCGAGGAATCCGATCCCGGCGAGGGCCAGGGTCGGGGCGAGCACGCAGACCCAGGCGAGCAGGACCCTGACGGCCGCGTCCCCCGGCGCGAGCAGCCGGCCGTCGAGGCCGACCAGGGGCTGGTCGCCGACGGCCAGCAGTCCGCCGACGGTGCTGGAGACGGCCAGCCCGGCCACGAGCAGCAGGACGACGGTGAGGCCGGCCAGTGCCTTCGCCGCGAAGATCCGCCGGGGCGAGCGGACGACGACGAGCAGGTGGCGCCAGGTGCCGAGCCGGTCCTCGGCGGCGAACACATCCCCGGCGACGACGGAGGTGAGCAGCGGCAGCGCCCAGGTGCCGGCGAAACCGAGCGTCACCAGCGGTCCGGCCCACCCGGTGGCGTGCATCCAGCGGCCGAAAAGGGTGTCCGTGGGCAGCGTGCTCTGCTCGCTCACCCCGGCCACGAAGAGCGCCGGCGCGATCCAGCAGGCGAGGACCAGCAGGCGGACCCGCCACAGTGAGACCAGTTTGACGACTTCGAAGCGATAGCCCCGGGCGACGGTGACACGGCGGGAGGCGGTGCCGTGGCCGGCCGCGGCGGCCGGGGTCGTGGCCGCGGTCACCGACCGGCCTCCTGCTGTCGGGCACCGCTGAGTTGCCGTGCGGCGTCGGTCCGCCGCCGTCGTGTGCCGGTGCGCTGTTCCGCCGCGTCGGTCCGTCGCCCTGGCTTGTCTGGCCGCGGGAAGCCGGGGGCTCCGTCCTCCCGTTGCCCGGTGTCCTGGGCAACGGCCGCCCCCGGCTCGGTCAGGGCCAGGAACGCGGCTTCCAACGGGGAGACCACCGGGGCGAGTTCGCGCAGCGCGATGCCCGCGTGGACGAGCCTGACGACCAGGGCGTCGAGGGCGGGCACCGCCGCGCGCACCACGAGCACCTGGTCGCCCTGGCGTGCCGTACTGCCGCCGGCCGGGCGGACGCCGGGCGCGTCGGCGGCCAGCCGGCGTGCCCGCACGGGATCGGACGTGACGAGCCGGTAGTCGAGTTCGCCGTGCCCGGCGGCCAGTTCGCCGAGCGGCCCGGTGAAGGCGACCCGCCCGGTCGCGAGAATGGTGACCTCGGAGCACAGGGCCTCCAGATCGTCCATGCGGTGGCTCGACAGCACCACGGCGGTGCCCTCCCGCGCGAGCCGGGTGAGGACGCCGTGGACGTGCTTCTTGCCGGCCGGGTCCAGGCCGTTGGCGGGTTCGTCCAGGACGAGCAGCCGCGGCTCGGCGAGCAGGGCCGCGGCGAGGCCGAGGCGTTGACGCATCCCCAGGGAGAAGCCGCGGGTGCGGTCGTCGGCGACGTCCGTGAGCCCGACCTGTTCCAGTGCGTCGTCGATCCGCGCCGACCGGGCGGTGTCACCGCGCAGAGCGGCGAGCGCGGCGAGATTCTGCCGGGCGGTGAGCGAGGGGTACAGCCCGGGCGTGTCCACGAACCCGGAGACGCTGCCGGGGTCTTCGAACGCCCGGCCCGTCGGTGTGCCCAGGATCTCCAGCCGGCCGCCGTCGGCCACGGCCAGGCCGAGCAGCAGGCCGAGCAGCGTCGTCTTGCCGGCACCGTTCGGTCCGGCCAGACCGTGGATCCGCCCCCGCGCCACGTCGAGATCGACGCCGTCGAGGGCGACGACTTCGCCGAAACACTTGGTGATCCCGCGAGCCCGTACCGCGAGGTGTGAGTCCATGAGCCCCTTCTTCCGCCGGCCTCATGGACCCTAGGAAGCGCACACGACACCGACAGGGAGCGCCGGTTGAACGCTCAGGGAACGAAAGCCCAAACGCGAGTCAACCGGCGCCGGTACCGGCCGCCGGCCTTCCTTGATCAATGACACCTCCCCCATCTCATACAATGTTCAAGTATCAAGACGGGGTGGAGGGGACGGGAATGTCCGCACACGAGGCGGTCTTCGGGCGGCTGCTGCGGGAGCTGCGGCTGGCGAAGTCGCTGACGATCGAGGCATTGGCCGACGCGTCCGGCGTCAGCGTGCGCGGCATCGGGGACCTGGAGCGCGGGCGCCGGGCCGCTCCGCAACGGCGGACGGTCGCCGCGCTCGCCGACGGGCTCGGCCTGGACGACACCGCACGCGAGCGGCTGCTCGCCGCCGCCCGGGCCGGCCGT
This sequence comes from Streptomyces sp. NPDC038707, assembly GCF_040636485.1. NCBI lineage: Bacteria > Bacillati > Actinomycetota > Actinomycetes > Kitasatosporales > Streptomycetaceae > Streptomyces > Streptomyces sp. NPDC038707. The sequence goes on along the minus strand of NZ_JBEZUP010000029.1, from coordinate 17,897 downwards.
ACCCCCGGATACAGCCCCGTCGGCGTGCGCTCGTTCCCCCGGGGCGCCGACGACTTCGTCGGCCGCGCGGACGAGCTGGCGGAGCTGGACGGACTCGCCGGAGCGTCCGCCGGCGACGGCAGCGGGGCGGATGCCGGGGCCACGGCCGGCCGGCCCGTCGTCGTCGCCGTCCACGGCGCACCCGGCACCGGCAAGACCACCCTCGCCCTGCGCGCCGCCCACCGGCTCGCCGACCGCTTCCCGGACGGCCAGCTCATGCTGGACCTGCGGGGCACCGACGAGACCCCGCCCGCCGCCGCGGAACTGATGGTCCGGGTACTGAAGGCGTTCGGCGTGCCCGACCGCGACCTGGCCAGGTCCGGCCCGCAGACCCACCCGGCCCTCTACCGCCAGGTCCTCGCCGACCGCCACTGCCTGCTGGTGCTCGACAACGCCCGCGACGAGGCGCAGGTACGCCCGCTGCTGCCCGGCTCGGGCCGCACACTGGTCCTGGTGACCAGCCGCCGTATGCTCACCGGACTCGACGCCGTGCACCGGCTGCCGCTCGGCCGGCTGGCCGCGGCCGAGTCGGCCGCCTTCCTCACCTCCCTCGTCGGCGAGGACCGCGCCGCGGCCGAACCGGACGCCCTGGAGGAGGTCGCCCGGCTGTGCGAACACCTGCCGCTCGCCCTCAGGGTGGCCGGCAACTGGCTGGCGACCCGCACCGGCTGGAGCCTGCGCCGGCTCGCGGACCGGCTGGCCCGCGAGGAACGCCGGCTGGACACGCTGTCCGCGGGCGACGTACAGGTGGCGCGCGCCTTCGACCTGTCCTACCGTCAGCTGACCCCGTCCGCCGCCCGCATGTTCCGGCGCCTGTCCCTGGTCCCCGGCCCCGACACGGGCGCCGCCTGCGCCGCCCGCCTCACCGGCCAGGACCTCTACGACGCCGAGGACACCCTGGAGGAACTGGTCGAGGCGGGTCTGCTCGGCGCCACCGGGGACCGCTACCGGCTGCACGACCTGCTGTGTCTGTACGGCCGTACCCGCCTCGCCGCCGAGGACGACACCGGGGACGTCGAGCGGGCCCGCCGCTCGATGCACCACTGGCTGCTGGAGACGGCCGTCGTCGCCGGCCGGTGGTACGAACCCGACCACGGCGCGCCGCCGCCCACCTGGCAGGGCACCGTGGACCTCTCCAGCGCCGACAGGGCACGCGAGTGGCTCCAGGCCGAGGCGCCCAACTGGCTGGCGGCCCTGCACGCCGCCGCGGCGGACGGCGACCACGCCACCGTCGTCGAGGTGGCCGAGTCCCTGCACTGGTTCTCCGACCAGTGGATCTTCTGGGGGCACTGGCCGGAGGTCTTCGGCACCGCCGTCCGCTCCGCCGAGGCGCTCGGCGACCCGCTGCTCGAAGCCACCCAGCTCAACTACTACGCCTGGGCCGTGCTCCTGTGCGAGGGCCGACCCCGGGACAGCCTGGAGTACTCGGCCCGCGCGCTCGCCTCGGCCCGCCGGGCCGGCGACCGGATCCAGCAGGCGTGGGCGCACCAGTACACGGCCTGGGCCCACCACCTGCTCGGCGAGAGCGGCCCGGCCCTCGACCACAACGCCCGCTCCATCGCCCTGTTCGACGCCGCCGGGGACCTGCCCGGCATGCTCCAGGCGCTGCTCGGACGCGCCCTGGCCCAAGAGGCCGACCGGCGCGGTGAGGCGGCGGCCGACGCGTACCGGCAGGCCCTGGACCGGCTCGACGCGGCCGGTGACCGCCTGGAACCGCACATCGCCGCCGTCACCCGCGTCAACGCCCTCGCCGGTCTCGGCCGTGCCAGCGCCCGCATGGGCCGCTGGGACGAGGCCGTGCGGCACCTGCGCGACTCCGTCGAACTGTGCCGCACGGACGGCAACATCGCCCTGGAGAGCCGCTACCTCCGCACGCTCGGTGACGTCCTCCTCGACGCCGGCCGCGAGGCCGAGGCCCGCGACGTGTTCACGCGCTGCGTCGCCCTCGGTCCCGGCGCCGACCCGAAGCGGGTCGCCGAGGCCCGCTCCCGGCTCGCCCGCCTGGACATGCCCTGACCGGTTCCGCCGCCCGGCGAAGGCGGCCTGGCCACCCTATGTGCCCGCCGGCGGACCGACTTGCCTCCGCGCGCACGGTGCTGTTCCCCGCGCGCACAACGCGGCACCCCCTGTTTCTGCCTGGAGAGTGCCTGGTGCGCGGTGCGGCCCGCTGGTTGATTGGCGGTGAGAGAGAGGAGAGCCAGGTGGACCTCGTGCTGTCGACGGACACGGTGCCCGTCGGGGACAGACTCGACCGGTGGCGGGCCGCCCTCGCCACCGCCCCGGCCCCGATGATGACCGTGACCCCCCGCGGCAGCGGCCCCTTCACCGGCCGGATCACCGGCGGCCGCCTCGGGCATCTGCCCGTCTGCTCCCTCGAGGCCGACGCCCAGCGCGCCGGCCGGAGCGGGCCGGGCGAGCCCGGCGTGGCGGTGCTCGTCCTGACGGCCGGCACGGCGACGCTGGTCCAGGACGGCCGCAGCGCCGTCGCCGGCCCCGGTGACCTCCTGGTCTACGACACCGCGCGGCCGTACACCCTGGACTTCCCCGAGCGGTTCGCCTGCCACGTCGTCCGGCTGCCCCGGCGCGGTCTGGACGTGTCCGACGGGGAACTGCGCGCCGTCACGGTGACCGCCGTCAGCGGGACGGACGGCATCGGCGCCGTGCTCGGCCCCTTCCTCACCCGGCTGCTCGACCCGGCGGACTCCTACGGCCCCGCCGTGGCCGCACGGCTCGCGGCCGGCGTGGAGGACCTCTTCGGCACGCTGGTGGCCGAGCGCGGCCCGTCCGGTGGCGCGGACGGCGGACGCGGCGAGCTGGTCGTGCGCATCCGCGACCACATCGACCGTCATCTGGAGGACCCGGGGCTGACACCGGAGACGGTGGCGACGGCCCACCACATCTCCGTGCGCTATCTGCACCGGCTGTTCGAGGAGGAGGGCATCACGGTCTCCCGGCTCGTCCAGCGGCGCCGGCTGGAGGAGTGCGCGCGGGAACTGGCCCGCGGCCGCTCCGCACCCGCCGTGGCGGCGGTGGCGCAGCGCTGGGGCTTCGTCAACCCGGCCCACTTCAGCCGGGCGTTCCGCCGGGTGTACGGGCACTCGCCGCGCGAATGGCGGCAGTTGAGCACGGCGGGCCGGACACCGGCAGGCTCCCCGGCCCGGGCTGCCACCACCGCGCCGGCGGCCGGCACCGGCCAGGACACGTCCCGTGCGGCCTGACGGCGTCCCTCCCGGGACGGCCCCGACCGGGTCGGCCACGGCGTCCCCGGGGACCGGCGCCCCGCGGACCAGGGTGTCCGGCAGAGCCGGGGCCCGTTCAGGGGGTGTCGTGCCGGCGGTCGCGTGGAGCGGGCCGCGTGCAGGGGGTGTCGTGCCGGCGCCCGGGGCCGCCGTGCCCGTTCCGCGTGCCGTCGCGGGTCAGTCCGCGTCGGTCGCGGTGGCCGGGCGGGCTGACGGTCCTCCGGTTCCGGACCGTCCGGACCAGAACCGTCCCCCGCTCGCCGGCCGGGGCCCCGAACAGGCCCTGCTGCGGCGCGTGCTGGACGACGCCCGGGCAGGCAGCGGCGGCACGGGCACCCTGGTGCAGGGCGCGCCCGGCATCGGCAAGACGGCCCTGCTGGACTGGGCCCACGCCGAGGCGCGTGCCCTGGGCTTCACCGTGCTGCGCGCGGTGGGCTCCGAGGCCGAGGCCGGTGTGGCGTTCGGCGCGCTGCACCAGTTGCTGTGGCCGCTGTCGGATCGTATGCGCGCGCTGCCCGAGCCGCAGCGGCGGGCCCTGGCCTTCGCCCTCGGGGAGGCCGCGGAACCGGTCCGGGGCGGATTCCTGGTCGGGGCCGCCGTGCTGGCGCTCCTCGCGGGCGAAGCACGGATGCGCCCGGTGCTGGTCCTCGTGGACGACCTGCAATGGGTGGACTCCTCCAGCGCGGCCGTGTTCGCGTTCCTGCAGCGCAGGACCGCCGAGGTGCCGCTGGCCTTCGTCAGCGCGGGCCGCCCGGAGGGGCCCGCGGCCGAGGGCCGGCCCGGCAGCGTGGTCGACCTGGCCGCCCTGGACGGTGAGGACGCCCGCACCCTGCTGCGGCGCCGGCACCCGCACCTGGCGGTCACCACGGCCGACCGCATCCTCCAGGAAGCGGCCGGCAACCCGCTGGCGCTGGTCGAACTGCCGGGACACCTCCACCCCGACCAGGCCCGCGGCGTCATGCCGCTGCCGGGCAGGTTCCCGCTCGGACCCCGGCTGGAGCGCTTGTTCGCCCCCCGGCTGGACCGCCTGTCCGGCGAGGCCGCCCGGGTACTGCTCCACGCGGCCCTGGGCGGCACGGCGGCGACCTGGGTGACCCCGGCCCTGCTGGACGGTCTCGATCCCCGGCGCGCCGACGAGGTGCTCGACGAGATCGAGGCCAGCGGCCTGGCCCGCCTGGAGCCCGACGGCCGGCTCGCCTTCCGGCATCCTCTGGTGCGCGGGGCCGTCGTCGCCCGGGCCTCCGGGCCCGACCGGAGGGCCGCCCACCGCCGGCTCGCCGCCGCCCTGCCGCACGACGACCCCCGGGCGCTCGGCCACGAGGCCGACGCCACCGTCCTGCCCGACGACGCGCTCGCCGGACGGCTCCAGGAGGCCGGCCGCCGGCTCGCGCTGCGCGGCGGCGACGCCGAGGGCGCCCTGCTGCTGCACCGCGCGGCCGCCCTGAGCACCGACGCCGGAGCCCGTGCCCGCCGGCTGACCTGGGCCGCCGCCATGGCCGCACGCGGCGGACGGCTGCCGTACGCGGCGAAACTCCTCGAGGAACTGCGCCGCGCGCCGGTCCCCGCCGACAGCGCGCCGCTGTACGCCTACGCCGTCGTCTACGTCGACCAGAGCCACCACGTCGACTTCGAGTCGTCCTTCACCCTGCTCCCGCAGGCCCTGGACGCCCTGTCCCGCACCGGTGCGGGCGCCGGCCCGTTCGCCGACCTCGCCGAACAGGTCTACTTCAAGCTGCTGCTGGCGACGGTGTACACGTCCGACGCACGCGGCTGGGCCGCCCTGCGCGCCCACCGGCACCAGGTCTCCCCGCTGGCCGACCTGTGCCGCCGGGCCTGGTCCGATCCCGCCCGCACCGCGCACGGCGCGGGCGGCGAACTGCGCGCGACGGCGGCCACGATGAGCCAGGAACAGCAGGCCGGGGCGGCATGGCTGCTGCTGTGGACCGCCGCCGCGGTCGACATGGCCGACGCCTCGCTGTGGCGCCGCTTCCTGGGACAGCACGCCTACGCCACCCAGGGCAGCATCGCCAAGGCCGGCGGCTACCAGAACTATCTCCGCGGCCACTGGGACCAGGCGGAGGTGTGCCTGCGCGAGGCCGAGGCCGCCGACGCCCTGGGCTACCACTGCAACGCCCTGCTTTTCCGGCACCACTACGCCCACTTCCTCGCCGGACGCGGCGACGAGGACGGTCTGCTCGCGGTGGACCGGGCGATCCGGCCGCTCGCCGAACGGGTGCGGATGAAGTTCGTGACGGACCACCTCACCCATCTGCGAGCCCTGGCCGCCCTCGGCCACGGCCGGGACGAGGAGGCGTACACCGCCCTGGCCGGTCTGACCCCGCCCGGCGTCCTGCCGCCCGGGCTGCCCTGGTTCCACCTGCCGTTCTTCGACTTCGTGGACGCGGCGCTGCGCACCGGGCGGACCGCGCAGGCACGGGCGCACGTGGCGGCGGGCGAGGCGGCCCGGATGGACGACATCTCCCCGCACCACGCCTTCCTGCTGGCCGCCGCGCGGGCGCTGGCCGCCGCCGACGAGGAGGCCGACGCGCTCTACCGGGCGGCCTACGACGTGCCCGGCGCCGACCAGTGGGTGTTCGAACTGGCCCGGCTGCGACTGGCCCACGGCACCTGGCTGCGCGACCACCGCCGCCCGCAAGCCCCCGGAATCCTCCGGCAGGCCCGGGAGACGTTCCGCGCGCTGGGCGCCACGCCCTGGGCCGAGCGGGCCGAGGGCGCGCTGCGGTCCGCCGCCGTCCGGCCGGGCGGCGGCCTCGCGCTCACGGCGCAGGAACTGCGCATCGCGCAGCTCGCGGCGGACGGGCTCACCAACAAGGAGATCGGCGCCAGGCTGAGCCTGTCCCCGCGCACCGTGGGCGGACACCTGGCGAAGATCTTTCCCAAGCTGGGCATCGCGTCCCGCGCCGCCCTGGCGCGCGCTCTGGAGCGCGGCGCGGCATAGGCGCCCCGGAAGAGGTCCCACACCCGCAAAACAGGTCACACGCACCCGCGGCACAGGTCAGATGGCCTACCCCCCTCCCCGTCGTTCCCGACCAGGCTGATGGTCACGCATCCGCCCCGCCGGGGCCGGAGCACAGGAAGGGGCGACCGTGCAGGACGAGGCAGGAACGGCACCGGTGCCGGGGGCGGTCCGGGCCAGGGAGTGGGAGCGTGCGGTCCGGCGGCGGCTGGCGCCGGTGAAGGTGACCCTGCCCGAGGGAACCTCCGGTTTCCGGGGCACGCTCGGCTCGGGCGACGCGGGCCGGCTGCGGCTGCTGTCGCTGCGGGCGGCCCCGCTGCGGCTGAGCCGCGCCGACCGGACCGTACCGGCCGCCGGGGACGGCCGCCTGGCCCTGCTCGTGCAGCAGGAAGGCACCGGCGCCATCCGGCAGGACGGCCGCGAGGACGTCGTGCGCCCCGGTCAGCTGGCCCTGCTCGACCTGAGCCGCCCCTTCGCGCTGGACCAGCACACACCGTTCCACCTGTACGCCCTGCGGATGCCCGAACGCTCGCTCGGGCCGTCCGCGCCGCGCGTCCCGCACCTCACCGGCCGCGCCATCCCCGCGGCCGGGGGCGTGGCGGCGCTGCTGCGTCCGCTCGCCGCCCGACTCGCCTCCGGTGCCGCGGCCTTCGACGACCACGTCAGGGAGCGTCTCGCCGGCCATGTCGCGGACCTGGTCGCCACGCTCGTCGACGAGCAGGCGGCCGGCCCCGGCGACGGGGTGCCGGACACGCCGCGCGCCGTGCTGCTGGCCTCGGTCCGCGCCCACATCGACGCGCACCTGCGTGACCCCGCCCTGTCGCCGGCAGGGGTCGCCGAGGCCCACGGCATCTCGCTGCGCTATCTGCACGTGCTGTTCGAGGGCGAGGACACCACGGTGCACCGGCTCATCCAGCGGCGGCGGATCGAGGAGTGCGCGCGGGAACTGCTGCGCCGGTCCCGGGCCGGCCGTACGATCTCGGCGGTGGCCCGCGGCTGGGGTTTCAGGAACGCCGCGCACTTCAGCCGCACCTTCAAGGACGTCTACGGCTGCTCACCCAGCGCCTGGCGGGACACCGCCGCCTCCCCCGCGGCACCGCCCGGTGAGGCACGGCCGTGAGACCGGGCTACGGCGCGCCGTGGCGGTCGGCCGTGGTCTCCCGGCGGCGGGCCCGGTGCGCGGCGGCGCTCGCGCGGTTGCCGCAGATCTGCGGGCTGCAGTAGCGACGTGACTGGTTGCGGGAGACGTCCACGAACACCTCGGCGCAGCGGTTGCCGTCGCAGATGTGCAGGCGGCTCATCCCCGTGGTGGTGATGACGCCGAGGAGGCCCATGGCGGCGTTCACGGCGTACTGGTCGACGGGCGGGGCCTGCGGGTCGGTGACGTGGAGGTGCCATGCGCCGTCGTGGTTGGTGTAGCGCGGGACCGCGTGGTGCTCGGCGAGCAGCCGGTTGAGGAGGGCGACGGCGGTTTCCTCGTCCGGGGCGTCGAAGACCTCACGCAGGGCCGCCCGCACGGTGCGGGCCTCTTGCAGGTCCTTGCCGGTGGGAGGGCGCTTGATCCGGATGCCGTGCGCGATGAGCAGTTCGGCCAGCGCGGCCGTGTCCGGCATCCTCTCCTCGTCGCGCACGACGTTGTAGGTGTTCACCAAGTCCTCGGCCCATGTCACCGAATGCTCGGAGTAACTAGTAAAGCGCATCATGGCTCCGTATCATCTGCCGTAATGGACCGTCTCCGGACTGGAAGGTCGATGGACTCCCAAGAAGCATTACCGGCTCCCTCCGGTACATCCGAAGGGCATTATCCCCTGCCCGGGTTCAAGGAAGAGTGGCTGCGCGGGCTGCGCATGGCGATCCCGTTGGCGATCGCCGTCCTCGGCTTCGCGGTGTCCTTCGGTGTGGTGGCACGGGCCGCCGGGATGGGGATCATGGCGCCCATCGCCATGTCCTTGACGACCTTCGCGGGATCGGCCCAGTTCGCGGCCGCTTCCGTGGTGGGCACCGGCGGAGGCATCGCCGCGGCCATCGTGGCCGCCGTACTCCTCAACTCCCGTTATCTGCCGATCGGGATCAGCGTCGCCCCGGTGATGAAGGGCAGCGCCGTCGCACGGTTCCTGTCCGCGCAGTTGGTGGTGGACGAGTCCTGGGCCGTGGGGCACCTGGGCGGGGGCCGCTACTCGCGCGCCCGGCTGCTGGGCGCGGGCGTGGTCGTCTACTGCGCGTGGGTGGGTGGCACGGCCGTCGGCGCGCTGGGCGCGGAGTACGTCGGGGACCCGCTGCGTTTCGGGCTGGACGTGGTGTCGCCCGTGCTCTTCCTGGCCTTGCTCAAGGGGCAGATCGGCGATCGGCGCGCACTGGTGTGCGCACTCCTCGGGGTCGCGGTCGCCCTGTCACTGACGCCGGTCGCCGCCCCGGGCGTGCCGCTGATCGCGGCCACCGTCGCCTGTCTGCTGGGATTGAGGAAATGATGAGCGGAGTATGGCTGGCGGTCCTTCTCGTGGGCGCGGTGTCGATGGCGCTGAAGGCCACCGGGCCGGTCCTGCTGGGCGGCCGGGAACTGCCGCCGAGGATGCGGCGGGTGGTGGCCCTGATGGCGCCGACGCTGCTCGCGGCGCTGATCTCCACACAGATCTTCGCCGACGGCCAGCGGCTGGCGGTCGACGCCCGCGCGGTGGGCCTGGCCGTGGGCGCGTTCGGGGTCTGGCGGAAGTGGCCCACGCTGCTCGTGGTCGCCCTGGGCGCCGCCGCGGCGGCCGTGACCCGGCTGATCGCGGGGTGAGAGGGCGCACGGGCGGGGGCGGCCGACGGCGGCGCCGCGGGACCCGGGCATCCGGCCGCCGCACCGGCCGGCACTGCTATTGGAGAGCCCCCTGCGGCCGGCCGCGTCGGATCCGGGACCGGCCGGCCGCGCAAGGCGTAGGCCTCGTCAGGCGACGGGCGCGGCGGGAACGGACGCGCGGACCGGCCTGACCGTTGTGGTGGCCGGCCGGCAGGAGCAGTGCCGCGACGGGGGTACCGGCGGTCATCGTCCGGTTCACGGCACAGGGCCGCCAGGGATCGTCGCGCGGCGGCCTGAGGAGAGCGCCGGCAGCCGCGAGTCGTCCGGGTGTGTGTCGCGGCCGGCCCGGAAGGGACATCCGCGGCCCGTGAACGAGGTCGAGTCCCTGCGCAGACTTCTCCAGCGTGTCCTGGCCCGTGCCGCCGACGACGAGACCTGGCGGCCCGCCCGCTGAGGCTCGGCGGCCGGGCCGACCGCGCCCGGCACCCTGTCCGGGACCGGACCGACCGCGTCCGGCCGTGTGTCCGGGGCGCTCCGGGGCAGGGGAGCCATGGTGGTTCCGGCTCGGGAGGTGGCATGTTCGACGGGTTCGAGTTGACACGTCGTGAGGGGGACGGCGTCCGGTTGCGGGTGCGGCACGGCGGCGAGGGTCCCCCGGTCCTGCTGCTGCACGGGCATCCGCGCACCCATGCCACCTGGCACCGCGTGGCCCCGTTGCTGGTCGCGGCGGGGTACACGGTGGTCTGCCCCGACCTGCGCGGCTACGGCGAGTCCGACAAGCCGCCGACCGACGCGCGGCACAGCCCGTACTCCAAGCGCGCCATGGCCGGTGACTGCCTGGCCGTCATGCGCGGTCTCGGGCACGACCGGTTCGCCGTCGTCGGGCACGACCGGGGAGCGTACGTGGCCACGCGCCTCGCCCTGGACCACCCGGAAGCCGTGTCCGCCGTCAGCGTGCTGGACGCCGTGCCCATCGGGGAGGCGCTACGGCGCTGTGACGCGGGCTTCGCCGCCGACTGGTGGCACTGGTTCTTCCTCGGGCAGACCGACAAGCCCGCCGAACGCGTCATCAACGCCGACCCTGACGCCTGGTACAAGGCCACCGCCGAGCAGATGGGCGCCGAGGCGTACGAGGACTACCGCCGCGCCATCCACGACCCGGCCACCGTGCACGCCATGTGCGAGGACTACCGTGCGGGCCTCGGCATCGACCGGCAGCACGACGACGCCGACCGGCGGGCGGGCCGGCGCATCGGCCGTCCGCTGCAAGTGCTGTGGGCCGTCCACGACGACATGACCGACCTCTACGGCGATGTGCTGGGCGTATGGCGTGACTGGTCGTCGGCCCGCCTGGAGGGTGCGCCGATCGACTCCGGGCACCACATGGCCGAAGAGGCACCCGAGGCACTCGTCAGCGCCCTGCTCGGCTTCTGGGGGAGCAAGGGGGACCACAGCCCTGGCGCGGGTCGCCCGGCGCACTCCCCCTGACCAAGGTGTGCCGACTCCGCTCTCCGACTGGCCGGAATGGCGCGATATGTGCTTGCATGGCGCCGCTGAACGATCTTTTCAGGACCTTCCGGAGAGCACCAGTTGATTGCGATCGCGGCAGTCCTCGCGGACATCGTGCTGATCCTCACGCACCGCGGGCGTGCCTCATCACAGCCCCGAAACCCCACGCCGTGGCGCCACATGGCCGTCGGGCTGGCGGGCTGTGCGGCGGGGTGGCTGGTCGTCGGCCGGCCGGGTCCCGTCTGGGACGACCTGTCCCTGACCCTCATCTGCGGAGTGGTCATCGGCTCCGAGGCCGCGCACGCGGCCCGGAGTCTTTCCGGACGGGCCTGGGCGGGCTGGACGACGGCCTGCCTGAGCGGAGCGGCGGCGGCCACCTGGCTGCTGTCCACTCCCCTGCCGTTCACCTGACACATGCCCTGACGGCTCCCCCTGCCGTGAGTCCCGTCCGGGTCAGGCGGCGGGGTGGCGGGCCCTCGGCCGTGCGGCCGTGGACCCGCGCACCACCAGCTCCGGCATGAACACGAACTCACTGTGCGGCGCGGGTGTGCCGCCCACCTCTTCCAGCAGCGTGCGCACCGCCGCGCGGCCCATCGCGGGCACGGGTTTGCGGATCGTGGTCAGGGGCGGGTCGGTGAAGGCGATCAGGGGCGAGTCGTCGAACCCGACGACGGAGAAGTCACGGGGGACCTCCATGCCGCGCTGCCGGGCGGCCCGTACCGCACCGAGCGCCATCATGTCGCTGGCACAGACCACCGCCGTGCAGCCCCGGTCGATGAGGGCCACGGTGGCGGCCTGGCCACCCTCCAGGCTGTACAGGGAGTGCTGGATCAGCGTGGACTCGATCAGGTCCGGCGACAGGCCCAGCCGGTCCTGCACCGCGCGGACGAAGCCCTCGATCTTGCGCTGCACGGGCACGAAGCGCCGGGGGCCCACGGCCAGGCCGATCCGGGTGTGGCCCAGGGAGGCCAGGTGTGCCACCGCCAGGGACATCGCGGCCCGGTCGTCGGGGGAGATGAACGGGGCCTGCACCTTCGCCGAGAAGCCGTCCACGAGCACGAACGGCACGCCCCGGGCGCGCAGATCGGCGTAGCGCTTGGTGTCGGCGGTGGTGTCCGCGTGCAACCCGGAGACGTAGATGATGCCCGCCACCGCGCGGTCCACCAGCATCTCGGTCAGTTCGTCCTCGGTGGAACCCCCGGGTGTCTGCGTGGCGAGCACGGGGGTGTAGCCCTGCCGGGTGAGAGCCTGCCCGATGACCTGGGCGAGTGCCGGGAAGATGGGGTTGTCCAGCTCGGGGGTGATGAGGCCGACCAGGCCCTCGCTGCGCTGGCGCAGCCGCACCGGGCGTTCGTAGCCCAGCACGTCGAGCGCGGCGAGCACGGACTGCCGCGTGCCGGCGGCGACGCTCGGTTTGCCGTTGAGGACCCGGCTGACGGTCGCCTCGCTCACGCCTGCCTGTGCGGCGATGTCGGCCAGCCGGATCGTCACGGGGACGGTCTGCACCGGCCGCATGTCAGGCCGCCCACCAGACGGCGCACTCCCCGGGCAGCACGGTCGTATCGGCGCCCGGCAGCACGTCCGCGCAGGCCAGCAGCAAGGTCCCGGGCGTCGGCAGGGTGACGGGAGCGGCGGCGAAGTTGACGGTGCAGACGAAGGAGCCGTGCTCGCTGTCGCGGCGGAAGGCCAGCACCCCTTCCGGAGCGTCCAGCCAGGTGATCTGGCGGCCCGCGCCCAGCGCCGGGTGTTCGCGGCGGACCGCGAGTGCGCGGCGGTAGAACGCGAGCGTGGAGGCCGGGTCGCCCTCCTGCGCCTCGACGGTCAGGTGCTTCCAGTCCCCCGGCTGGGGCAGCCAGGCCGGTCCGCCCTCGACGGGGCCGAAGCCGAACGGCGGCACCTGGCCGGACCACGGGATCGGCACCCGGCAGCCGTCGCGGGTGCCGTCCTGGCCCGTGGTGCGGAAGAACGCGGGGTCCTGGCGCACCTCGTCGGGCAGGTCGACGACCTCGGGCAGGCCGAGTTCCTCGCCCTGGTAGAGGTAGGCCGAGCCGGGCAGCCCCAGCATCAGCAGGGTCGCCGCGCGGGCCCGGCGCAGGCCGCGCGCCGGGTCCCCCTCCGCCAGACGCGTGGCGTGCCGCACCACGTCGTGGTTGGACAGCACCCAGGTGGCCGGCGCGTGCACGGCGTTCACGGCGCGCAGCGAGCGGTCGATGACCTCGCGCAGCCCGGCCGCGTCCCAGCCGGTGCCCAGGTAGTCGAAGTTGAAGGCCTGGTGGAGCTCGTCCGGGCGCAGGTACAGGGCGCTGCGCTCGACGGTCGGGGTCCAGGCCTCGGCGACGGCGACGCGTTCGCCGTGGTACTCGTCGAGGATGCGCCGCCAGCCGCGGTAGATGTCGTGCACGCCGTCCTGGTCGAAGTATGGCACCGGCCGCGTACCGAGCAGCTTGACCTGCTCGTCGTGGCCGACGTCCGGCAGGCCGGCCGCCTTGACCAGGCCGTGTGCCACGTCGACGCGGAAGCCGTCGACGCCCAGGTCCAGCCAGAACCGCAGGATGGAGCGGAACTCGTCGTGGACGGCGGGGTGGTCCCAGTTGAAGTCGGGCTGTTCGGGCGCGAAGAGGTGCAGGTACCACTCGCCGGGGGTGCCGTCGGGCTCGGTGACCCGGGTCCAGGCGGGGCCGCCGAAGATGGACTCCCAGTCGTTGGGCGGCAGTTCGCCCCCGTCCCCCTTGCCCGGCCGGAAGTGGAAGCGGTCCCTCAGGGGTGAGCCGGGGCCCTCGCGCAGCGCCTGCTTGAACCACTCGTGCTGGTCGGAGCAGTGGTTGGGCACCAGGTCGACGATGATCCGCAGCCCCAGCGCGTGGGCGTCGCGCACCAGGTCGTCGGCGTCGGTGAGGGTGCCGAACATGGGGTCCACGGCGCGGTAGTCGGCGACGTCGTAACCCCCGTCGGCCTGCGGGGAGGCGTAGAACGGCGACAGCCAGACGGCGTCGACGCCGAGCTTCTTCAGGTACGGCAGGCGGGCGCGGATGCCGGGCAGGTCGCCGATCCCGTCGCCGTCGCTGTCGGCGAAACTGCGGGGGTACACCTGGTAGATCACCGCGTCGCGCCACCACTCCCGGTGCGGGGCGGCCGAGGCGGGGGCTTGCTGGGCGACTGTTCCGGTGACGTGCTGGGTCATGGATTCCCTCAGGGAGTGGAAGGGTGACGGAGAGGGCGCGTCCTCGGTGGGCGGGCGCCGGGATCCGGACGGGGCGGTGCCGGTCACGACTTGGTGCCGCCGGCCGTGAGTCCGGAGACCAGGCTGCGCTGCACGAGCATGAACACGAGGGCGGCGGGGATGGTGATGATGATCGCGGTGGCCGACGTCCACGCCCAGTCGGGCCGCTGGTCCTGGGCGAAGGTGCGGATGCCCACGGCGAGCGTGTAGTGGTCGGACTGCATGAACTGGGTGGCGTAGGCGACCTCGCCCCAGGCGGTGAGGAAGCTGTAGAAGGCCGTCACGGCGAGACCGGGCCGGGCCAGCGGCACGATCAGCCGCCAGAAGGTGCCGAACGGGGTCAGGCCGTCCACTCGTCCCGCCTCGTCTATCTCCTTCGGGATGGTGTCGAAGTAGCCCTTCATCATCCAGGCGCAGAACGGCACGGCGGTGGTCGCGTAGGCCAGGATCAGCCCGAGGTAGTTGTCGAGCAGGTGCAGTTCGGCCATGAGCAGGTACAGCGGCACGATGAGCACGATGCTGGGGAACATCTGGGTGACCAGGAAGACCCACATCAGCTGCCGGCTGCCCGGGAACCGCATCCGGGAGACGGCGTAGCCGGCGGTCGCGGCGAGGAAGACGCCCAGCGCCGTGGTGCCGGCCGCCACGATGACGGTGTTCAGGAACCACTGCGGCAGGTCCGAATGGGCCAGTACGTCACCGTAGTTGTGGAAGCCGAGATGCGACAGCACCTCGCCCGGCTGCTGCCAGGCGTTCTTCGGGCCCAGGGAGATGAAGAGCACCCACACCACCGGGAAGGCGGCGATCAGGGTGGCCAGGATCAGCGTGCCGTGCAGGGCCACGGAGGCGCCGAGCCCTCGTTCCTCCCGGCCGCGCACCCGGCGGGGCGTGCGGACGGCGGCGGGGAGCGGGGCGGTGCCCTCGGGCGTGGTGGTGGTCTCGTGCGTTGCTGCGGTCATGACGATGGCTCCTTCACGCCTGCTCGGACTTCAGGGTGCTGCGGCGGTAGAAGGTCGAGAAGGCGAGCAGGAGAGCGAGGATGATGATCCCGTAGGTCGCCGCTCCCGCGTAGTCCGAGATCCCGTTGAACGCCTTGTGGAAGGCGAAGGTGACGAGGATGTCCGTGTCGCCGGTGGTGTTGTTGCCCAGCAGCAGATAGATGACGTTGAACATGTTGAACGTCCAGATGCAGCCCAGCAGGATCACGGTGTTCGACACCGGGCGCAGTCCGGGCACGGTGACGTTGACGAAGCGCTGCCAGGGCGAGGCGCCGTCCATCTCGGCCGCCTCGTACAGCTCCTTGGGGATCGACTGGAGCCCGCCCAGCACGGCGACCATGTTGAAGGGGATGCCGATCCAGACGTTGACCATGATGACGGCGATCTTCTGGGACAGCGGGGAGCCGAGCCAGTTCTGCGCGGGCAGACCGAACGCCTGGATGATCTCGTTGAACACCCCGTACTGGGAGTTGAGCATCAGCCGCCAGGCGAAGACGCCGATGAACGACGGGACGGCCCACGGCAGGATCAGCATCGCGCGGTAGAAGCCCCGCAGGCGCATCTTGCGGTTGAGCAGCACCGCGAGCCCCGTGCCGAGACCGACTTGCAGGACGACGCAGGACACCGTCCACACGACCGTCCACGCCAGCCGCGGGTAGAAGTCGCCGTCCGCGCCCGACAGGACGTGCCAGTAGTTGTCGAGACCCACGAAGTCGTAGGTGGCCGGGCGGTGGAAGGCGCCGATGGTGGTGGCGACGTTGGACTCGTTCGCATTGGTCAGCGACTGGTAGAAGCCGTATCCGAGCGGATACAGCACCAGCAGGGCGATGACGATGGCCACCGGGGCCACCATGGCCCAGGCGTACCAGTACTTCTCCCAGGCGCGGCGGAGCGACGTACCCCGTGCGCGGGGTGGTTCGCGGTGGGCGCGGGCCGTCTCGTCGGTCGTTCCGGTGCTCGTTGCGGTCGTCATACTCATCGGCTCTTTCGCGGGCGAAGTCGGGTGGTACCGCAGCCCCGGGGGAGCCCCGGACGGGGCGGCAGCGGGGAAGTGGTGTCCCCCGGGGCTGCGTGTTCTTCGGTTGCCGTCGGGCGGTACGCCGCGGTTCAGCCGATGGAATAGCCGTCCAGGAGCTTCTGGAACTCCTTGGCGGTGGTGTCGAGGCCGCCCTGGACCGACTCGTCGCCCTGGAGGATCTTCACGTAGTTCTGCGCCAGGGGCGTGAAGAGCGAACCGGCCTGCGGGAGCGCCACGCGTGCCCGTGCCGTCTTCTCCAGGAGCGGCTGGAAGCCGGCGATCTTGGGGTTGCCGGTGACCTCACTGGTGTAGGCGGACTTGCGGGTCGGCAGGGTGCCGGTCCCCTTGGCGATCTCGACCTGACTGGACGTCGACGTCATGAACTGCGTGAACAGGTAGCTGGCGTCCAGATTGCTCGAACCCTGGTACACGGTGAGGTTGTGTCCGCCGGTCGGGGCCTGGGCCTTGCCGCCGGCACCCGCCGGGACGGGCGCGAAGCCGAGGTTCTTCTCGTCGCCCTTGAACGCCGGGCCGCTCAGGTCGTCGCCGACCGACCAGGGGCCCTGGATCAGCATGGCGACCTTGCCGTTCTTGAAGGCGGCCTGCATGTTCTGGTAGGCGTTCGCGAAGTCGACCTTCATCGACGCCTCGTCGTTGATCTTCTTCGCGGTGGTCAGCGCCTTGACGGCGGCCGCGTCGTTGATCGTGATCTTCTTCGCCGCGGGGTCGGCCAGGTCGGCGCCGTTGCTGTAGAGCAGCGGGAGCAGGAAGTAGGAGTCGGGGTTCAGGTACGTGCCGTAGGCCCCCGTCTTCTCCTTGACGGTCTTCGCGTCGGCGATGAACTCGTCCCAGGTGGCCGGGGGTTCCGCGATGCCGGCCTGCTTCAGGAGCTTCTTGTTGTACAGCAGGCCCAGGGTGTCGGTGACCGACGGGACGCCGTAGGTCTTGCCCTTGTACTTGGCCGTGTTCAGCGGGACGGAGCTGAAGTCACCGGTGTCCTTCAGTGCCGGGGTGCCGTCGAGCGGGGCGATGTAGCCCAGCTCGGCGTACTCGGCCATCAGGCCCACGTCGGTGCGGACGACGTCGGGGGCGCCCTTGCCGCTCTTGGCGGCCGACTTGAACTTCTGCTCGACGTCGGTGAAGGGAACGTTCTGGTAGTCGACCTTGATCTTCGGGTACTTGTTCTCGAACTGCTTGATGAGCGCCTTGTACGTCGGCGCCTCGGTCGCGGCGTCCGAGGTGTCCCAGTACGTGATCGTCCCGGAGATGTCCTTCGGGTCCTTCGGCTTGCTCGATGAGTCCCCGCCCGAGCCACCGCAGGCGGAAGCGGTGAGGGCGACCACGATGACCGCGGCGGCGATCGACATGCCACGTCGCATAGCAACTCCTTGATCTGGGTGCCCGGAACATCCCTAGAGCAGGGCCGGGGTGCCGTGTGTCTCAACCAACGGCCGCCGGGCGCGAGTTGAACATACAAGGTTGCAATCTCTTGCGAAAGACGTTGCAGACAGATTCCTTCACTGTTCCCCGGATGTGACCACCTCGTTGCACGCGCCGGGCGAGGGCCTCGGCGAGGCCGGACTGAGAATCCTTGCTGATTCTTTCAAGTCCCTTGCTGTAACAGCTCGCTCGTGGTTACGGTCGCGCCCGACGTACGGCCACGAGGCTGCTCCCGCAGAGCCGGGTGGCCGCAGTCCGCTCAAGCCATCGGCCCGAGGAGTCCACACCCGTGACACACAACCGGCTGGCGGCAGTCGCTTCCGCGCTGCTCGCGGTCACCCTGCTCCAGCCCCTCGCCGCGGCCCCCGGGGCCGCCGCCCACACTGACGGCGGAAGACCGACCACCGCCCGGGACGCGACCGCCTCCGAGGCGGTGTGGATCGACCGGGACACCGTGGCCTGGAACGGCGTCGCGGGCGCCGCCTCCACCCAGCTGCTGTACTCCCGCGACGGCTCCCTCAGCACCGGTGGCTCCTCGCCAACCGGCGACGGCACCCACCGGATCAGGCTGGTCAGGACGACGCTGACCGAGGCGCAGAAGGCGCGGTTCCCGCATCTGAAGGGTTATGCGGCCTGGTCGGTGGACCGGCGTGACCGGGGCCGGGTGCGTGAGGCGCT
>NZ_JBEZUP010000028.1:0-101435 GCF_040636485.1 Streptomyces sp. NPDC038707 | reverse complement strand
TCTTTTCTCGATCCGATTTCCTCGGTGCTTTCCAGGTTCCCGCTCTCGCGTTTCCCTTTCCGGCGGTTCCGACTCTATCAGATCCTTTCGGCGTCCGATCCCCGGTCGGCGGGGTTTGCCTTCCCGGCTGTTAGGCCGTTCCGACGAGTGAGACTTTAGCGGATTCCCGGCTCCCGAGCTAATCGGGGCCTGCGCCCTTTCGAACGCGGATTCCTCATTTCGCAAATACGCACGCCAAAACAGTCGGCGCCGGAGCGTCGATGAGTGGGTGGTGCTTGCGGAATGGCTGTCCGGGGACCGACCGGAGTCGGCGCTCACGTCGGACAACTCGGAGAACAGTACGGATCGGCACGGGGTGTGTCAACTCCCTGCCGGGGGGCACTCCCCGGGCGTACTGTGGACGACGTGATGACGCGTACGTGCACCCAGCTCTGGTGGGCCGCCTGACGGCGGCCGTACTCACGTATGCACTCAACGGCCGCCGCTTCGGCGGCCGTTCTCGTCTCTCCCTCCGGGTCCGAGGGGGCCGGCCGCAGGAGCGGCGGTCCCGACCAGAAGGTGAGTGGACATGACCCGTGTTTTCAGCGGGATCCAGCCGACCGGACATCTGACCCTGGGCAACTACCTGGGGGCCATGCGCCGCTGGGCCGAGGTGGACCAGTACCGGGCCGACTCGTTGTTCTGCGTGGTGGACCTGCACGCCCTGACCGTGGAGCACGATCCGGCGCGGCTGCGCAGGCTCAGCAGGCAGACGGCGACGCTGCTGCTGGCGGCCGGGCTCGACCCCGAGGTGTGCACCCTGTTCCTGCAGAGCCATGTGGACGAGCACACCCGGCTGTCGTATCTGCTGGAGTGCGTGGCGGCCGACGGCGAGATGCGGCGGATGATCCAGTACAAGGAGAAGGCCGCGAAGCAGCGGGAGCGCGGCGGCGGCGTGCGGCTGTCCTTGCTGACGTACCCGGTGCTGATGGCCGCGGACATCCTGGCGTACGGCGCGGACGAGGTGCCGGTCGGTGAGGACCAGACGCAGCACGTGGAGCTGACCCGGGATCTGGCGGTGCGGTTCAACCAGCGCTACGGGCACACGTTCGTGGTGCCGCGGACGACGCTGCCACCGGTGGGTGCGCGGGTGATGAACCTCCAGGACCCGACGCGGAAGATGGGGAAGTCGGACGAGGCGGGGAACGGGGTCGTCTATCTGCTGGACGAGCCGGACGTGGTGCGCAAGAAGGTGCTGCGGGCCGTCACGGACAGCGGACGGGAGGTCGTCCACGACCGGGCGGAGCGGCCGGGGCTCGCGAACCTGCTGGAGATCCTCGCCGCGTGCACGGGTGGGGACCCTGAGTCGCTGGCGGCCGTTTACGACTCGTACGGCTCTTTGAAGAAGGACACGGCGGAGGCCGTGGTGGAGGTGCTGCGGCCGGTGCGGGACCGGCACCGGGAGCTGTGCGCCGATCCGGCGTATGTGGAGGGGGTGCTGCGGGACGGCGCGGAGAAGGCGCGGGCGCTGGCCCGGCCGACGGTCGATGCGGCCTACAGGGCGATCGGGCTGCTGCCCCCCGTGGCGGAGCCCTCGCTGAGCGGCGCTGCCCGCTAGCCGCTCGTCAGCTGTTCGTCAGACGGGTTCCGGCCCGCGGGCGGTGGTGGCCGCCGCCCGCGGGGCACTGTGCCGGCCGGGCCGGTCAGTCCTTCTTGGCCGGTCAGTCCTTCTTGCCGGAGGCGAGTTCGCGGCTGCGGTCGCGGGCGGCTTCGAGGGCGGCGATGAGGGCGGCGCGTACGCCGTGGTTCTCCAGCTCGCGGATGGCGTTGATCGTGGTGCCGGCCGGAGAGGTGACGTTCTCCCGGAGCTTGACGGGGTGCTCGCCGCTGTCGCGGAGCATCACGGCGGCGCCGATCGCGGACTGGACGATCAGTTCGTGGGCCTTGTCGCGGGGCAGGCCGAGCAGGATGCCGGCGTCGGTCATGGCCTCGACCAGGTAGAAGAAGTAGGCCGGGCCGGAGCCGGACAGCGCGGTGCAGGCGTCCTGCTGGCTCTCGGGGACGCGCAGGGTCTTGCCAACACCGCCGAAGATCTCCTCGGCGTGCGCGAGGTGCTGCTCGGTGGCGTGGCTCCCGGCGGAGATGACGGACATGGCCTCGTCGACGAGGGCGGGGGTGTTGGTCATGACCCGGACGACGGGGGTGCCCGGGGCCAGGCGCTCCTCGAAGAAGGAGGTGGGGATGCCGGCGGCTCCGCTGATGACCAGGCGGTCGGCGGGCAGGTGCGGGGCGAGTTCGTCCAGGAGGGTGCCCATGTCCTGCGGCTTGACCGTGAGGATCAGGGTGTCGGCGGTCTTGGCGGCCTCGGTGTTGGTGACCGGGTTGACGCCGTGACGGGCGCGGAGTTCTTCGGCGCGTTCGGGGCGGCGGGCGGTGACCAGGAGGTCGGTGGGGGCCCAGCCGGCCCGGATCATTCCGCTGAGCAGGGCTTCGCCGATCTTGCCGGTGCCGAGGACTGCGACTTTCTGGCTCATGCGGATCAGTCTGGCACCGGGGTGCGCGGTGCGGGCCGCCTGTCCGGTGGGCGGAACGGCGGCGGGCCGGACCGGCCGGCCTGACGTACGGGCGGGTCAGCGGCGGCGTTTCCTGCGGGACGGGTTGCCCGTGCGGCGGGTGGCGCGGCGGGCGTGGGCCTCGCGGGCCTGCTCGTACTCCTCGCGGTGCAGCTTCTCGCCCGGTGCCTCGGTGAGGGAGCGGACGAAGTAGGCGAGGAGGGAGCCGACGAAGCCGATGGCGAGCATGCCGCGCAGGGACGCCTGGCGCTGCGGGTCGTGCCGCTTGCCGAAGCCCTCCCAGGTGTTGCGGAAGGCGAACGCGCTGCAGATCGCGAACATCACCACGACCAGCACGGTCACGAAGGGGCCGGTGTCGGCGATCCGGAGGCCCTCGTAGGCGAGGCGGAGCACCAGGCAGGAGACGGCCGCGGCGGCGAGGGAGCCCACGGCGACGCCGGCGCGGCGGGCCCCGTAGCCGTGGTCGTGGTCGACCCAGGAGGTGCCGAAGAAGCGCAGGGGCTCGGGGCGGGGGCCGCTCGGCTCCGCGCCGCCGGTGGGGGCCGCCGGGCCGTCCGGGGTGCCGGTGTCGTCGCTCACGGCACGATTATCGCCCCGGTCGCGGGCGGCCTCCCGGCCGGGGCTCGGTCCGGTGGGTGCGGTCAGCCGCAGCGGGGGGCGATGTAGCCGTCGCTGCCCGTCTGGATGTAGGCGTCCGAGACGTACTCGCCGTTGTCGATGAGGTCCCAGATGTTGGTCGTGCCGTAGGGGCCGGAGACCGTCGTGCCGGGTGTCTGGCAGTAGATCGGCAGCCGGACGCCCAGCGGCAGCACGCGGACCAGGTTGTACTCGGTGCCCGGGCCGCTGCGGACGTTCAGCCGGACGCCCGGGGCGACGGCGTAGGTGCGCAGGGCCGCGGCCGCCTGTGCCGTCACGCCGTCCTGGCCCTCGTCCACGCCCCCGGCCTCTTGTGTGTCGACAGACATGAAAGGTCCTCCCCCGTTGATTCGCGCATGCGGTGGGAGCCGGCGCGAAACCTGTGCGCGCGGCTCGGGCACAGACGCTAGCAAGCCGCCTCTGCCTGGTACGAGTCATCGATTAGGCTCCGTGCGTCGCGCGCGCGGACGAACAGCACGGGGGTGGTCCATGGCGCCACAGCGCAACGCCGGAGCGAACGCGGAAGCGGAACTTCCGGAATACGCCGGCCACTACCGGCTGGAGTCCTGTCTGGGCTCCGGCGGCATGGGGGTCGTCCACCTCGCCCGGAGCACCTCGGGGATGAGGCTCGCGGTGAAGGTCGTACACGCCGAGTTCGCCCGGGATCCCGAGTTCAGGGGCCGTTTCCGGCAGGAGGTGGCCGCCGCGCGCCGGGTCAGCGGGGCCTTCACCGCGCCCGTCGTCGATGCCGACCCGGAGGCCGACCGGCCCTGGATGGCCACCCTGTACATTCCCGGGCCGACCCTCTCGGAGCACGTCAAGCGGAGCGGTCCGATGGCTCCGGAGCAATTGCGCCGGCTGATGGCGGGGCTCGCCGAGGCGCTGCGCGACATCCACCGGGTCGGGGTGGTGCACCGGGATCTGAAGCCCGGCAACGTGCTGCTCGCCGAGGACGGGCCGAAGGTCATCGACTTCGGTATCTCCCGGCCCAAGGACAGCGAGCTGCGCACCGAGACCGGCAAGCTGATCGGTACTCCGCCGTTCATGGCGCCGGAGCAGTTCCGGCGGCCCCGCGAGGTCGGTCCGGCCGCCGACGTCTTCGCGCTGGGCTCGGTGATGGTGCACGCGGCCACCGGGCGCGGCCCGTTCGACTCCGACAGTCCGTACGTCGTCGCCTACCAGGTCGTCCACGACGAGCCCGATCTGACCGGTGTGCCGGTGGGGCTCGCGCCGCTGGTGCGGCGGTGCCTGGCCAAGGAACCCGCTGACCGGCCCACGCCGGACGAGCTGATGCGGGAGCTGCGTTCGGTGGCGGCCTCGTACGACACCCAGGCGTTCATACCGGCCCAGCGGACGGGTGGGGACGCCCCGGAGAGCCCGGCACCGGTGCCCGGCGACACGGCCGCCGGGCGGCTCCGGGTGTGGCGCCCGGGCCGGCGGCTCGGCCGCGGGCGGGCGGTGGCGCTGGCGGCGGGGGTGCTCGGGCTGGCGCTGGCGCTAGCGGGCGGGCTCGTCGCGGTGTGGGGGACGGGGCGAAACGATCAGGCTCCCCGGGACGGGACCGGGCCGGCCCTGACGGCGGCCTCCGGGGGCTGGACCGCCCGGCCCGCGGTCGGCGGGGAGGGCATGCCGCAGTGCTCCTACGGCGCCGGGAAGCTGCTCTGCGCGCGGCCGGGCGCCGTCTTCGCGCTCGACCCGGCCGACGGCCGGCTGCTGTGGCGGCACGCGACCGGGACCCGGGCCACGAGCGGTCCGCCGGTGGTCTCCGGCGGGCTGGTGCAGCCGTACACCGACGGCGGCTCCCGGCTCGCCGGGCTCGACCCGGCCACGGGCAGCCAGGTGTGGGGGCGCCGGCTGCCCGCGGGCACGGCGGTGCGCTACGCCGGTGACACGGCCCTGCTCACCGGTGCCGACGGCACGGTCACCGGGGTGGACGGCGCCACGGGCCGTACCCGCTGGCACGGGACCGTGCCGGGGCAGGGCGCGCCGTCCTTCGTCGCGTTCCCCGGCGACTCCTCGGCCTACGCGACCCGGGTGTCCGCCGACGGCACGCACACCCGGGTGACCGCCGTGGATCCGGCGAGCGGCCGGGTGCGCTGGGACGTACGGCTGCGCGGCTGGCTCAAGCCGGTCGCCGCGCGGGCCGGCGGGCCGGTGTTCTTCCTGGCCGTCGACAGCGGCTACGGCGCCCGGGAGGTCGTCCGCTACACCCCGGCGACCGGCGCCTCCCGGCGGGTCGCGCTGCCCGCCGTGCTCGACGGCGCGCACGCCACCGCGCGCGGGGACGTGGTCTACGTGCTGGCCGCCGGAGGTTCCCTGGAGGCCGTGGACGTGGCGGCGGGCCGCCGGCTGTGGCATCTGGAGACGTCGGTGAGCCGGGGTTCGCTGCCGGTCGCGCGGGCCGGGCGGGTGTACCTGACCTCGGGCGACGGCCGGCTGCTCGCCGTCGACGCGGCGCGGGGGCGGCTGGTGGGGCAGACGCCCGCACGGCTGGGCGCCGACTCGGCGCAGGTCATGAGCACACCGCCCGCTCCGGTGCCCGTCGGCACCCGGGTCTGCGCGACGGCGCCCGACGGCACGGTGTTCACCGTGGACGGCCGCGCGCCGGGGGCCTGGTGACACCGGTGCCGCAGGGCCTCGTACGCCGAAGCGCGCCGAAGTACGCCGAAGCGCGCCGAAAGGGCCGCCCCCGTCCGGAGGCGGCCCCAGTCGGTGCCGGTCAGCCCAGGCGGGACACGTCGCGCACCGCGCCCTTGTCGGCGCTCGTGGCCATCGCGGCGTAGGCGCGCAGGGCGGCGGAGACCTTGCGGTCGCGGTTCTTCGGGGCGTACACGCCGTTCAGGGCCTGCTCGCGGCGGGCCAGTTCGGCGTCGTCGACCAGCAGCTCGATCGTGCGGTTCGGGATGTCGATGCGGATGCGGTCGCCGTCCTCGACCAGGGCGATGGTGCCGCCGGAGGCCGCCTCGGGGGAGGCGTGGCCGATGGACAGGCCCGAGGTGCCGCCGGAGAAGCGGCCGTCGGTGATCAAGGCGCAGGTCTTGCCGAGGCCGCGGCCCTTCAGGTACGAGGTCGGGTACAGCATCTCCTGCATGCCGGGGCCGCCCTTGGGGCCCTCGTAGCGGATGACGACGACGTCGCCGTCCTTGACCTCCTGGGTGAGGATCCGCTGGACGGCCTCCTCCTGGGACTCGCAGACGACCGCCGGGCCCTCGAAGGTCCAGATCGACTCGTCCACGCCGGCCGTCTTGACCACGCAGCCGTCGACCGCGAGGTTGCCGCGCAGCACGGCCAGGCCGCCGTCCTTGGAGTACGCGTGCTCGGCGGAGCGGATGCAGCCGTTCTCGGCGTCCTCGTCCAGGGCCTCCCAGCGCTCGGACTGGGAGAAGGCCTCGGCGGAGCGGACGCAGCCGGGGGCCGCGTGCCACAGCTCGACCGCCTCGGGCGAGGGGGAGCCGCCGCGGACGTCCCAGGTCTTCAGCCAGTCGGCCAGGGAGGGGCTGTGCACGGCGTGCACGTCCTCGTTGAGCAGGCCGGCCCGGTGCAGCTCGCCCAGCAGGGCGGGGATGCCGCCGGCGCGGTGCACGTCCTCCATGTAGTACGTGCGGTCCTTGGCGACGTTCGGGGCGACCTTCGCCAGGCAGGGCACGCGGCGGGAGACGGCGTCGATCTCGTCCAGGCCGAAGGGGACGCCCGCCTCCTGGGCGGCGGCCAGCAGGTGCAGGATCGTGTTGGTGGAGCCGCCCATCGCGATGTCCAGGGCCATCGCGTTCTCGAAGGCCTGGAAGGTGGCGATGTTGCGGGGCAGGACGGTGTCGTCGTCCTGGTCGTAGTAGCGGCGGGTGAGGTCCATGACCGTGCGGGCCGCGTTCTCGTACAGGGCGCGGCGGGCGGTGTGGGTGGCGAGGACCGAGCCGTTGCCGGGCAGGGACAGGCCGATGGCCTCGGTCAGGCAGTTCATCGAGTTGGCGGTGAACATGCCGGAACAGCTGCCGCAGGTCGGGCAGGCGTTCTCCTCGATGCGGAGGATGTCCTCGTCCGAGATCTTGTCGTTGACCGCGTCGGAGATGGCGTCGACCAGGTCGAGCGTGCGGACCGTGCCGTCGACCAGGGTGGCGCGACCGGACTCCATGGGGCCGCCGGAGACGAACACCGTCGGGATGTTCAGGCGCAGGGCCGCCATCAGCATGCCCGGGGTGATCTTGTCGCAGTTGGAGATGCAGATCAGGGCGTCGGCGCAGTGGGCCTCGACCATGTACTCGACCGAGTCCGCGATCAGGTCACGGGAGGGCAGGGAGTACAGCATGCCGCCGTGGCCCATGGCGATGCCGTCGTCGACCGCGATGGTGTTGAACTCGCGCGGGATGCCGCCGGCCTCCCTGATGGCCTCGCTGACGATCCGGCCGACCGGCTGGAGGTGGGTGTGGCCGGGCACGAACTCGGTGAAGGAGTTCGCGACGGCGATGATCGGCTTCCGGCCGATGTCCGCACCGGGTACACCGGAGGCGCGCATAAGGGCGCGGGCGCCCGCCATGTTGCGACCGTGGGTGACTGTGCGGGACCTCAGCTGGGGCATCGTCGCTCACTCCTTCAGACGGGTGTGCCTGCTGTCGAGCGTACGCCGGTCATCCAGCTGGCGGGACAGGGTGTCCGAATCCCGGGACACCTGTTCCACGGCGGCCCCTCCGAGGACGGCTCCTCACGGGGCGGTCAGCTGGACCTGCACGACGGGGGCGACGCGGGCGATGATCCGCTCCAGGTCCGCCGACGCCAGCGGCTCCAGCCGGATCACGTACCGCAGCATGGCACAGCCCACCAGCTGGGCGGCGGCCAGTTCGGCGCGCAGCTCCGCGTCCGGCAGCTCCAGCCGGGCGGCGATGCGGCGCATCAGCTGGGCGGCGACCAGCCGGCGCAGGACGGCGGCGGCCGTGTCGTTGTCGACGGCCGAGCGCACGATCGCCAGCAGCGGGGCCCGGGTGGCGGGGTCGTCCCAGATGCCCAGCACGAACCGGGTCAGCCGCTCGCCGATCCCGTCCGCGGGGCCCTCGGCGATCGTGTCCGGCGCGTGCAGGGCGGGGGCGAAGGCGACCTCGACGGCCGCCTCGAAGACCTGTTCCTTGGTGCCGAAGTAGTGGTGCACGAGCGCCGAGTCCACCCCGGCGGCCTTGGCGATCCCGCGGACGGACGTCTTCTCGTACCCGCGCGCGGAGAACTCCTCGCGGGCGGCGGCGAGGATGCGGTCCCGGGTGCCGGCGGACTCGGTGCGCGGGGGGCGGCCCCGGCGGCGGGCGGGCGGGCCGGGGGTGCTGCCGGCGGTCATCGCCGGGGCACCCGCACGGCCGCCGCGCCCAGGTGGGCGCGGGTGAAGGCCAGGGCCTCGGCGAGGTCGGCCTCGCGCTCGGCGCCGGACATCGCGCGCCGGGTGTTCACCTCGATCACCACATGGCCGTCGAAGCCGGTGCGCACCAGGCGTTCCAGCAGCTCGGCGCAGGGCTGGGTGCCGCGGCCGGGCACCAGGTGCTCGTCCTTGGCCGAGCCCCGGCCGTCGGCGAGGTGGACGTGCCCGAGGCGGTCGCCCATGCGGTCCACCATGTCCAGGGCGTCGGTGCGGGCCGTCGCCGTGTGGCTGAGGTCGATCGTGAAGTGCCGGTAGTCGTCGTGGGTGACGTCCCAGTCGGGGGCGTAGGCGAGCATCTCGCGGTCGCGGTAGCGCCACGGGTACATGTTCTCGACGGCGAACCGTACGTCCGTCTCCTGCGCCATCCGCCAGATGCCCTCGACGAAGCCCCGGGCGTACTGCCGCTGCCAGCGGAACGGCGGGTGGACGACGACGGTGGAGGCGCCGAGCTTCTCCGCCGCCGACCGCGCCCGGCGCAGCTTCGTCCAGGGGTCGGTGGTCCACACCCGCTGGGTGATCAGCAGACAGGGGGCGTGGACGGCCAGGATCGGGACGCCGTGGTAGTCCGACAGCCGGCGCAGCGCCTCGATGTCCTGGCTGACCGGGTCGGTCCACACCATGACCTCGACACCGTCGTAACCGAGGCGCGCGGCGATCTCGAAGGCGGTCGCCGTGGACTCCGGGTAGACGGAGGCGGTCGAGAGCGCGATGCGCACGTCCGTTGGTTCAGCCACGTCCGTCACCATACGGCGTGGAGCGGGGCGGGTGCCGGGTGCCGATTCGCCGTTGTGAGGTTCGCCATGCGGGCGCGGGAGCGCGGTGCCGCTCGGGGAGCCATCCGAACTGGCTGCGGACGCCCACCGAATCGGAAGTCGCTGAGTTCCGCCGCAGTTCGATAGTGGATGAAGCAACTGTCGTCAGTTCAATTTCTTTTACGGGGGGTTGCGAGGCCGGGTCAACGTCCAGCCCGTCCACGGATGCCCGCGCCGGGCCCGGCCGAGCATCTGGGTGACCGCCGTCCCGGCCGCCTGGGCGAGGTTGGTGGTGCGGCCGGCGTACTGGAGGCGCCCTGCGTCGTCGTAGCGGCCCAGCAGCAGTGCCCGGGGAGCAGACAGCGCGCCCGTGACCGCGCCGGCGACCGCCTCCGTCGCCTCGCGCGTCTTGTACTTCTGCCAGCCCCTCACCGAAGGCGGCAGGGATCTCCAGCCGCTCGAAGACCACGCCCACCATCCCGACCGACGCCCACCACAGCCACTCGTGCACCGTGGCCGCCTCCGTGGTCGCCGGGCACAGCCCAGGGTGCCGACGGCCGCCGCGCGGCGTACACGGACTCCAGCGCCGCTCCGCGCCGCCGGTAGGGCCAGCCGGTCGTGTCCGTCCCCGACAGCCGCAGCGGATCGAAACTCGACGGAATGCGCCGGCCACTCGCCCGCCGCCCGGGCCACGCCGGCGCCGCGCCCCGCAAGCCGGCCCTGCAGCCGCTCGAAGGCAAGCCGCCCTTCGGCATCGCACACGACCAGCTCACCGTTTATGTGAGCGTCCACGACTGTCTCAGCTTCAGCCCGCATTCCGCCTCTGCCGGTGGTCGCTCGGCCGTCTGCAACAGGTGGCTCATTGTGACTCTGCGATCTGTTCCGCGTCCTAGGGTTCGTACTCGTGACGATCACTACGGGAAGGTCAGTGCTGTGGCGTGACCAGCGGTTCGTTCTGCTCGCGTCGGCTCGGACGATCTCGGTTCTGGGCAATGGGTTTGCTCGGGTGGCCCTGGCTTTCGCTGTGCTGGATCTTCCCGGCGCCAGTCCTGGGAAGCTGTCTGCGGTGCTGGCCTGCCAGTCGCTGCCTCAGCTGGTGTTCATCCTGTTCGGTGGTGTGATCGCTGACCGGATGTCGCGGTCCCGGCTCATGGTCATCGCCGATGGCGTGGGAGCGTTGGCCTACACCGGGCTGGCTGCCATGGCGTTGTCCGGACATGCACCCCTCGCTGGGATGTGTGCTCTGGCGGGGACAGCCGGACTGGCGACCGCTCTGTTCGCGCCAGCGATGGACGGCCTCGTACCGCTCGTGGTACCCGCAGAACGGTTGCAGCAGGCCAACGGTCTCCTGCGGATGAGTACGAACACCTGCCTCCTTCTCGGGCTGGCGCTGTCGGGCGTGGTCGTCGCGTGGGTCGGCGCAGGCTGGGGGCTGGCCCTGAACGCCGTCTCGTTCGCCATCAGTGCACTGCTGACAGGCCGCCTGCGATTGCCGGCAAAGCCGGCCGCCACGTCGTCCGTGTGGGCGGACCTGCGCGAGGGCTGGCACGAATTCGCCTCGAGGCAGTGGCTGTGGGTGGTGGTGATCCAGTGCACGGCCGTGGTCTCCGTCTTCAGCGCGACCCTCGCAGTTCTGGGACCGCTGGCGGCCCAGCAACATCTGGAGGGTGCCAGATCCTGGTCGGTCATCGTGGCTGCCCAGGCACTGGGAGCCATCGCCGGTGCCGGACTTGCCGTACGAGTTCAGGCCAGCCGCCCCGTTCTGGTCGCGGTCATCGCCACCTTCCCGGCCGCTTTTCCCATGCTGTTCCTGAGCATCTCGGCCCCTCTGTGGCTGATCGCCACCGCCATGTTCTGTGCGGGTGTCGCCAGCGACGTCTTCAACGTCCTGTGGGCCAGCACGCTGCAACACGAGATCCCCGAACAGGTCCTCTCTCGCGTCAGTTCCTACGACCTGTTCGGATCCCTGGCCTTCGCTCCGCTCGCTCTGCTCGCCGCTGGTCCTGTTGCCCAACGTTTCGGTTCGGGCACGGCTCTGGCCGGCTGCGCAACCGTCGTCGTACTCGCCACCCTTGCCGCCCTGTCTTCTCCGCAGGTCCGGGCACTTCGGCGCTCCACATCCCCGCTCCAGGCATCGGCAGCCACAAGCGATCAAACTGCGAAGAAGCCACCCGCTGATCCCTGCCCGTCCGAAACACCGCACACCTGAGACACCCGCACAGGTCACATGACACCATCCAGTGCGGTCGCATCCGGGAGCTGCGCCGCACCTGCCACGATCTCCGGAAACGCCGGCGTCGTCCGGGACGCTAGGCCGCGACCATGTGGTCGAGGCGCCGCAGGATCACGCCCTCCCTGAGGGCCCACGGGCAGATCTCCAGGCGCTCCACGTCGAAGAGGTCCATCGCGGCCTCGGCCACCAGGGCGCCCGCGAGCAGCTGGCCGGCCCTGCCCTCGGACACGCCGGGGAGTCCGGCACGCTGGCCGGTGGTCATGCCGGCGAGTTTCGGTACCCACGCCTCCAGGGATTGCCGCTTGAGTTCCCGCTGGACGTAGAGGCCGTCGGCGCTGCGGGCGGCACCGGCTATGCGGGCGAGCTGCTTGAAGGTCTTGGAGGTGGCCACCACGTGGTCCGGGGCGCCGAAGCGGGCGAACTCGCCGACCGTGCGGGCGATCTCGGTGCGGACGTGGCGGCGCAGGGCGCGCACGTCCTCGGGGTCGGGCGGGTCGCCGGGCAGCCAGCCGGCGGTGAGGCGGCCGGCGCCGAGCGGCAGGGAGACCGCCGCGTCCGGCTCCTCGTCCATGCCGTAGGCGATCTCCAGGGAGCCGCCGCCGATGTCCAGGACCAGCAGCTTCCCGGCGGACCAGCCGAACCAGCGGCGGACGGCGAGGAAGGTGAGCCGGGCCTCCTCCGCGCCGCTGAGGACCTGGAGGCGTACGCCGGTCTTGTCGGCCACGCGCCCCAGGACGTCGTCGGCGTTGCCGGCCTCGCGGACGGCGGAGGTCGCGAACGGCAGCAGGTCCTCGACGCCCTTGTCCTCGGCGGCCCGGAGCGCGTCCTGGACGACGTCGATCAGCCTGTCGATGCCGTCGTCGCCGATGGCGCCCCGGTCGTCGAGGAGTTGGGCGAGCCGGAGTTCGACCTTGTGGGAGTACGCGGGCAGCGGGCGCGCGCCGGGGTGGGCGTCCACCACCAGCAGATGCACCGTGTTCGAACCCACGTCCAGGACACCGAGTCTCATATACGGAACGCTACTGCCAGAACGTCCGTCCTCGGTGTCCCCGGTGCTTCCCCGCCACTTACCCTGGACGGGTGCCAAAGACGAAGAAGGCAAAGACCGACAAGGACGCCAAGAACGTCAAGGTCGGCAAGGCGGACAAAGAGCGCAAGGCCGCCAAAGCACTCGAGGAGGCGAAGGTGAGCGACGAGAAAGGGCTCGACTTCGCCCGCGCCTGGGTGGAGTTCCCGGACCCGGCGGACGACGAGCAGGTCTTCCGGTGCGACCTGACCTGGCTGACCTCGCGCTGGAACTGCATCTTCGGCAGCGGCTGCCAGGGCATCCAGGCGGGGCGCGCGGACGACGGCTGCTGCTCACTGGGCGCGCACTTCTCCGACGAGGACGACGAGAAGCGGGTCGCCGAGCACGTGGCACGGCTCACCCCGGACATCTGGCAGCACCACGACGAGGGCACGCGGGGCGGCTGGATCTCCGAGGACGAGGAGGGCTCCCGGCAGACCCGGCCGTTCCAGGGCTCGTGCATCTTCCAGAACCGGCCGGGGTTCCCGGGCGGCGCGGGCTGCTCGCTGCACATCCTGGCCCTGAGGGAGGGCCGGGAGCCGCTGGAGACCAAGCCGGACGTGTGCTGGCAGCTGCCGGTCCGGCGGACGTACGACTGGATCGACCGCCCGGACGACACGCGCGTGCTCCAGGTGTCCATCGGCGAGTACGACCGCCGGGGCTGGGGCCCGGGCGGCCACGACCTGCACTGGTGGTGCACCTCGGCGACGTCCGCCCACGGGGCGGGTGAGCCGGTCTACGTCTCCTACCGCGCCGAACTGACCGAACTGATGGGCAAGGCCGGCTACGACCGCCTGGCCGAACTGTGCGAACAGCGCCTGGCATCCCAGCTGCCCCTGGTGGCCCCGCATCCGGCGGACCCGGGGGTCTAGCGGGGGGGGTGTCCCAGCCCGGCGGGCCGGCGCGCCCGGGTCGGGAGGGGCGGTACCGCGACCCCGCACGGTGAACGAAGCCCGACAGGCGGAATGAGCCGGCAGACCGGACTGCGGCCGGACCACGGAACCGGGGGACCGGGGAACCGGGGAACGAGGGGAACGAAAGGCCGCCAAGTCCTCAGACGAAGCACCCCGGGCCCGGATCGAGGAAGCCCCCGGGCCCGGCGGGTGAGGTGGCGACGCCTCGCTCCTCGGACCGCCGTCCCGGACCTTCCTCGGACCGCCGTCCCGGACCTTGATATCGCCGCCCCAACCCCGCCGAGCCCGCCCCCATCCCAGCCGTGCCGCTCGTCTCCCGGTCCGCCGTTTCGCCCCGCCCCAACCCCGCCGAGCCCGCCCCCATCCCAGCCGTGCCGCTCGTCTCCCGGTCCGCCGTTTCGCCCCGCCCGTCCGCCGCCCCGGCCTCGCTCCCCGTCCACGGCGTTCACAGCGCCACCCCGACCCGCCCCGCCGAGCCCGCTCCGACCCGGCCCCGCCGCGCCGACCCGTCGGCCCGACCCGCGTTCCGCCGTCCCGGCAGCCTGCGGGTCTTTTCCGTCAGCCGGCGTAGCTTTCCCTCCGGGCGGGATGACCCGTGGTTGGTCCCCGCTCCCTAGCTTCCCGAAGGGCTCGGTGTCGTCGATTCGGGCGGGGTGGAGGGCGTCGCTTCCGGCGTGGGCGGTGGGGGGCTCGACGGGGGCGGTGTCGGTTCCGGGGGTGCGGAGGAGGGGGCCGGTGGAGGGGGCGCGGGTGTGGACGGGGCCGGAGAGGGGGGTGCGGAGGACGGACGGGGGGCCGGGCGGGTCGGTGCCGTGCCGTAGCCGTCGATGGAGACGACCGCGCCCGCCGGGGCCACCGCCACGCGCGCGTGCCAGGGGCCGGACGGCTCACGGAGATGATCGACGTACACCTTGATCGTCAGCGTCCGGCCGGGCGCGAGGGTCCCCGACGACCGGCTGAAGTAGAGCCACGCGGCCGGCGTGGACACCGACCAGCGGACCTCGGACGACTCCGGGGACGCCGTGAGGGTGATCAGCGTGGTGTCGCCCTCGTTCGCCGCGCCGACCGTCAGCCGGGCCGTGTCCCTCCGCGTCGTCCCGCCGACGCTCACCACCTGCACGGAGACGTCCGCCTTGCCGTCGCCGCCGATGCGCGGACCCGTCTTCGCCCTGGCGCTCCCCGCGTTCTCGTAGCCCCCGGCCGGGCCGTCGCCGAACGCGTCGGGGCCCTGGGCCTCGCGCGCGGTCGCGGACGGGCCGTCGTCCTCCCCGGCCGGGCCGCCCCGGTACGCGGCCCACAGCGCGAGGACGGGCGCGGCGACGACCGTGGCGACCACCGTCGTCGTCACGGCACGCGCCCGCATCCGGTCGCGGCGGGCCGCGCGGTCCTTGGCGTCCATCGGGAAGCCGCGCCGGTCGAAGCGGGGTACGGGCCCGCGCGCGCGTGGCTGGTGGGCCAGCGCCCTGTGCAGGGCCGGGCGCGGTGCCTCCAGGACGGGCAGCTCGGCGGGGGTGACCGTGGCGCCGGGCCAGCGGCCGGGGACGGCACGCTCGGCGGTGCGGCGGCAGCGCGGACAGTCGTCCACGTGCCGGACCAGCTCGTGGCGCAGGGTCGTGCTCAGCACCAGCCGGCTGTCGCCGGTGAGGTGGGCCACGCTCGGACAGCCGCCCGCCTCGACGACGGCGAGGGCCGCCCGGGTGCGCTCGACCTCGCAGGCGGCGGAGGCCAGCAGTTCGCGTGCGGCGGCGGGCCGCAGGCCGAGGACGGCGGCGACCTCGTGGGCGGCGAGGCGGTGGCGGACGGCGAGTTCCAGGGCCTCGCGCTGCTCGGGGGTGGTGCCGGCCGCCTCCGGCCAGGCCAGCAGGGCGAGTTCACGGCGCAGCCGCTCGTCGGCCTCCGGCCCGGGAGCCGTCTCCGGAACGCCCTTCCCGGCACCTCTGGCCGCACCTCTTCCGGCGTCTGCGCCGGCACCGGTCCCGGCCCCGGCCCCGGTGCCTTGGCCGAGCGGCGCCCCGGCGCCCGTCACCGCTCCTCGCCCGCTCTCCGCTCCTCGCCCGCCCTCCGCGCCTCTCCCCACGGTCCCGCCCCGCCCCGCCGCATGCGCCCGCTGACGTTTCCGCTTCGCCTCGGCCAGCCGGCGCAGGCACGCCCAGCGGGACAGGGCGTACAGCCAGGCTCTGAGGTCGTCGGCGGACTCGGGGAGGCGATGGCCGCGCCGCTCGGCCACCGCGAGGGCGTCGGCGAGGGCGTCGGTGGCCGCGTCGTGGTCGCACAGCACCGACAGGCAGTAGGTGAACAGGCCGTCCAGATACGGGTCGTAGCGCGCCGGAGTGCGCTGGGCGATGGCGCGCGCGGCGGCCCGGTCGCGCGCCTCACGGGCCTCGCGGGCCGCACCCGCCTCACGTGCCTGTCCTGCGTCACACGCCTCGCTGTGCGCCTGGCGCGCCCCGGTCGTGCGGGTGGTCGTCTCCGGACTGCTGCTCATCACCCGTGCGACCGTAGGCGTCGGTGGAGTGCTCATTCCGGAACCTTGAGCAGTTTTAATCCATACGGGTGAAACGATCCCTCATAAGGGGACAGGAATGCTTTGTTCCGCACCCGTATGCCGGTGGGCACCGGCCGGAAGCGCTCGCCCCGGCCGCGTTGTCAGTGCGGGGGGCTACGGTTTCCGCATGGCTGCCCGTACCAAGACCACCAAGGACCGCCCGTCGTACCGCTGCACGGAGTGCGGCTGGCAGACGGCCAAGTGGCTCGGCCGCTGCCCCGAATGCCAGGCGTGGGGCACGGTCGAGGAGTACGGCGCGCCCGCTGTGCGCACGACGGCGCCGGGCCGGGTGAGCACCTCGGCGCTGCCCATCGGCCAGGTCGACGGCCGGCAGGCCACCGCCCGTACCACCGGCGTGCCCGAGCTGGACCGGGTGCTCGGCGGCGGCCTCGTACCCGGCGCGGTCGTCCTGCTCGCGGGCGAGCCGGGCGTCGGCAAGTCCACGCTGCTGCTGGACGTGGCCGCCAAGTCGGCGAGCGCCGAGCACCGCACCCTCTATGTCACCGGCGAGGAGTCGGCGAGCCAGGTCCGGCTGCGCGCCGACCGCATCGGCGCCCTGGACGACCATCTGTACCTGGCCGCGGAGACCGACCTGTCCGCCGTCCTCGGCCACCTGGACGAGGTCAAGCCGTCCCTGCTGGTCCTCGACTCGGTGCAGACGGTCGCCTCGCCCGAGATCGACGGCGCGCCCGGCGGCATGGCACAGGTCCGGGAGGTGGCCGGTGCCCTGATCCGCGCCTCCAAGGAGCGCGGCATGTCCACGCTGCTGGTGGGCCACGTCACGAAGGACGGCGCCATCGCCGGCCCCCGCCTCCTGGAACACCTGGTGGACGTCGTCCTGCACTTCGAGGGCGACCGGCACGCCCGCCTGCGCCTGGTGCGGGGCGTGAAGAACCGGTACGGGGCGACGGACGAGGTCGGCTGCTTCGAACTGCACGACGAGGGCATCACGGGCCTCGCCGACCCCAGCGGCCTGTTCCTGACCCGCCGCGCCGAGCCGGTGCCGGGCACCTGCCTGACCGTCACCCTGGAGGGCCGCCGCCCGCTGGTGGCCGAGGTGCAGGCGCTGACCGTGGACTCGCAGATCCCCTCCCCGCGGCGCACGACGTCCGGTCTGGAGACCTCGCGGGTGTCGATGATGCTCGCCGTCCTGGAGCAGCGCGGCCGGATCAGCGCGCTCGGCAAGCGGGACATCTACTCCGCGACGGTGGGCGGCGTGAAGCTGTCGGAGCCCGCCGCCGACCTCGCCGTCGCGCTCGCGCTCGCCTCCGCCGCCAGCGACACCCCGCTGCCGAAGAACCTGGTGGCGATCGGCGAGGTGGGCCTGGCCGGCGAGGTCAGACGGGTCACGGGGGTGCAGCGCAGGCTCGCCGAGGCGCACCGGCTGGGCTTCACCCACGCCCTCGTACCGTCCGATCCGGGGAGGGTGCCGTCCGGCATGAAGGTGCTGGAGGTCGCCGACATGGGCGAGGCGCTGCGGGTCCTGCCGCGCTCCCGTCGCCGAGAGGCCCCACGGGAGGCGGAGGAGCGCCGGTAGACTTTGCCCTGGTCTCGCCCGTCCGTACGAACCGAGTGCGGGTGCGGGAGCGCGTCAGAACCTGCGACCGGAGGAGTGCAGTGGCAGCCAACGACCGGGCAGCGGCTCCCGGCAAGTCCGGTGGGAGTGCCGGTTCCGAGGGTCTGATGCGCGCCTCGCTGAGCGCCGTGGCGCCGGGCACGCCCCTGCGGGACGGCCTGGAGCGGGTCCTGCGCGGCAACACCGGCGGTCTCATCGTCCTCGGCTCCGACAAGACGGTGGAGGCGATGTGCACGGGCGGGTTCGTGCTGGACGTCGAGTTCACCGCCACCCGGCTGCGCGAGCTGTGCAAGCTGGACGGCGGCATCGTGCTGTCGTCGGACCTGTCGAAGATCCTGCGCGCGGGCGTGCAGCTGGTGCCGGACCCGACGATCCCCACCGAGGAGACGGGCACCCGGCACCGCACGGCGGACCGGGTGAGCAAGCAGGTCGGCTTCCCGGTGGTCTCGGTCTCCCAGTCGATGCGGCTGATCGCCCTGTACGTGGACGGTCAGCGGCGCGTCCTGGAGGACTCGGCGGCGATCCTCTCCCGCGCGAACCAGGCGCTGGCGACCCTGGAGCGGTACAAGCTGCGGCTGGACGAGGTCGCGGGCACGCTGTCGGCGCTGGAGATCGAGGACCTGGTGACGGTCCGGGACGTCTCGGCGGTCGCGCAGCGGCTGGAGATGGTCCGCCGCATCGCCACCGAGATCGCCGAGTACGTGGTCGAGCTGGGCACCGACGGCCGGCTTCTCGCGCTCCAGCTGGAGGAGTTGATCGCGGGCGTGGAGCCGGACCGGGAACTGGTCGTCCGCGACTACGTGCCCGAGCCGACGGCCAAGCGGTCCCGCACCGTCGAGGAGGCGCTGGCCGAGCTGGACGCGCTGACCCACGCGGAGCTGCTGGAACTGGGCACGGTGGCGCGTGCGCTGGGCTACACCGCGTCGCCCGAGTCGCTGGACTCCGCGGTCTCGCCGCGCGGCTTCCGCCTGCTGGCCAAGGTGCCGCGGCTGCCGGGCGCCATCATCGACCGGCTGGTGGAGCACTTCGGGGGCCTGCAGAAGCTGCTGGCCGCGAGCGTGGACGACCTGCAGGCCGTGGACGGCGTGGGCGAGGCGCGGGCGCGCAGCGTACGGGAGGGGCTGTCGCGGCTGGCGGAGTCGTCGATCCTGGAGCGGTACGTCTGAGGTCCGGCGGGGCGCCTGACAGCTCGGGCCCTTGCGTCGTACGGCGGCTGCGGGTGCGCTGCGGCCACTCGGGCCCTTGCGTCGTACGGCGGCTGCGGCCACTCGCGCCCACGCGGCGCGGCCGCGCAGTGTCACGGCCCCGCGCCCCTTCGGGGGTGCCGTCCCGTCAGTCCGCTGACAGGACGAACGACGCCTGGAGCTTGCCGTGACCCGGGGCCTTGGCCTCCAGCAGGTACGTACCGGGCTTCGCCGGGCCGCCGGACGGCGTGCCGCAGTGGGCGGTGCTCGGCTTGCGGTCCCACTTGACGGTGTAGGTGATGCTCTGGCCGGCCGGCACCCGGAAGGCGAGGCTGCCCGGGCCCTTGGGGCAGTCGTCCGAGGACCAGAAGGGGTCGTCGCCGTCCGCCGGGGTGATCGTCAACACCGCGTGTTCCGGACCGAGATCGACCTTGCAGTCCGCCGACGAGCCGTTGCGCGCGGTGAGTTCGAAGGTCGGGGTCTGGTCCGGCGAGTAGGAGTTGCGCACGCTGCGCAGGCTCAACTGCACCGCGGTGGCCGTGCAGTCGGACAGCGCGGTGGAGCCGGGGAGCGCGTCGTCCGCGGCGACGGCGGCACCGGAACCCGCGCCCGGGGCACCGGCCGAGCCGGAGGAGCCGCCGGCGCCGGACGAGCCGCCGGAAGAACCGGCCGACCCGGTCGCACCGCCGGTGCCGGAGCCCCCGGAGGCCGCGCCGCCGCCGGTGTCGCCGCCGCCCGACTCGTCGCGCCCGCCCGGGTGTTGGCTGATCGCGGAGCCGGACGGACTCGGTCCGGGCGTGATGACATGCGTGGGGTTCTTGCCGTCGGACCCGGCGGTGCCCTTCTTTCCGCCCCCGCCGCCGGTGGTGACGATCAGCGTGATCACCAGCGCCAACAGGGCGACCACGGACAGCAGTACGACCCTCCGACGCCAGTAGATGGAGGAGGGAAGCGGCCCGACCGGATTGCGCAGAGATCCCACGCGCAAACTGTACGAGAGATCGCCGCGCTTGCTCGCGTCACCCGCCGCGACGCGGTGAACTTTTCCGGATCATCATTTGGTAACTGCGTTGGACGGCACGGTTCTTCCCCCTTCGCCACGCTCGGTGACCGCGCCCTCACGCACGCGGCCCGGCCACCCGTGGCAGGATCGAAGGGCCATGACTGAGAAGCTCCACGCCCCCGTGATCGCCTGGTTCGACGCCCATGCCCGTGACCTCCCCTGGCGCCGCCCGGAGGCGGGCCCGTGGGGCGTGATGGTCAGCGAGTTCATGCTCCAGCAGACCCCGGTGAGCCGGGTCCTGCCCGTCTACGAGGAATGGCTGGCCCGCTGGCCGCGCCCCGCCGACCTGGCGAAGGAGGCGCCCGGCGAGGCCGTGCGCGCCTGGGGCCGGCTCGGCTACCCGCGCCGCGCCCTGCGGCTGCACGGCGCCGCGGTCGCCATAACGGAGCGGCACGGCGGGGACGTGCCGACGGACCACGCGCAGCTGCTGGCGCTGCCCGGGATCGGCGAGTACACGGCCGCGGCCGTCGCGTCCTTCGCGTACGGGCAGCGGCACGCGGTACTGGACACCAATGTGCGCCGGGTGATCGCGCGGGCGGTGACCGGGGTGCAGTACCCGCCGAACGCGACCACGGCCGCCGAGCGGCGCCTGGCGCGGGAGCTGCTGCCCGAGGACGAGCGGACCGCCGCGCGGTGGGCCGCCGCCTCCATGGAGCTGGGCGCGCTGGTGTGCACGGCGAGGAACGAGGGGTGCGGGCGGTGCCCGATCGCCGCGCAGTGCGCCTGGCGGCTGGCGGGCAAGCCGGAGCACGCGGGGCCGCCGCGGCGCGGGCAGACGTACGCCGGTACGGACCGGCAGGTGCGCGGCAAGCTGCTGGCCGTGCTGCGGGAGGCGCACGCGCCGGTGCCGCAGGCGGTGCTGGACCGGGTGTGGCACGAGCCGGTGCAGCGGGCCCGCGCGCTGGACGGGCTGGTCGCGGACGGCCTGGTGGAGCCGCTGCCCGGCGGTCTGTACCGGCTGCCGCTCGGCTGACGTACAGCCAGATCACAGTCCTGCGGCTTCCGTTACGAAGGAACCGATGCGGCAGATCGCCGCATAAAGGGACGTAATTCCCTTGCGCCATACCCCGGTGCGGCCTCCGTTACACAACCGACGGACAGCCGAGGGCCGGCCGCAGGCTGGTCCGCACAGCCCCGTGACAACCGCTCCGTAGTTTCTTCTCCGTGCCCGGCGGACCACCGGGCACGGGACAGCGGGACCTCCGGCACGAGCCGGGGGCGCGACGGGGAACGGAGGCGGTCGATCATGGCGCAGGGCGAGGTGCTCGAATTCGAGGAGTACGTCCGCACCCGGCAGGACGCGCTGCTGCGCAGCGCCCGCCGGCTGGTCCCGGACCCGGTCGACGCCCAGGACCTGCTGCAGACCGCGCTGGTGCGGACGTACGGCCGCTGGGAGGGCATCGCCGACAAGCGGCTCGCCGACGCCTATCTGCGCCGGGTCATGATCAACACGCGGACCGAGTGGTGGCGGGCGCGCAAGCTGGAGGAGGTCCCGACCGAGCAGCTGCCGGACGCCTCCGTGGACGACGCCACCGAGCAGCACGCCGACCGGGCCCTGCTGATGGACGTCCTGAAGGTCCTCGCACCGAAGCAGCGCAGTGTCGTGGTGCTGCGACACTGGGAGCAGATGTCCACAGAGGAGACGGCCGCGGCCCTCGGCATGTCGGCCGGTACGGTCAAGAGCACGCTGCACCGGGCGCTCGCCCGGCTCCGCGAGGAGCTGGAGGCCCGCGATCTGGACGCACGCGCGCTGGAGCGTGAGGAGCGGGAGCGTTGCGCGGCCTGACCGGGGCCGGATCCGAACGGGTCCGAGGGAGTTCACAGGCGGTGATCGCGGTGGGGGCCGCGCTCGCCGCCCTCGCCCTTTTCCTCGCCGCCTGCGGCAGCGGGGGCACCGGTGCCCGGGACGAGGGCCCGGCGCACGCCTCGGCCGGGGCGGTGGCCGACGCCTCCCCCTCCGCCGGGACCGCCTTCGGCAAGTTCCGGCGGGTGGACGCCGTGGCCCTGCTCGAACGCGACCCCCAGGTGTCGCCGGCGGTCAAGCGGGAGCTGAAGCCGTGCGACGGCGACGACTACCAGGTGGACGTCTCGTACGGAGACCTCACCGACGCCCCGGTGGACGACGTCGTCATCAACGTGATGACCTGCGCGGACTGGGTCGGCATCGGCTCGTACGTCTACCGGGACGTGAACGGCGCGTTCAAGAACGTCTTCAAGAGCGAGGAGCCCCCGGTCTACGCGGAGATCGACGGCGGCACCCTGTCGGTGACCAGGCAGTATTACGAGCAGAACGACCCGATCTCCAGCCCCTCCGGTGACATCGTGACCCCCTACACCTGGAAGGCGGGCCGGTTCGTCCCCGGCAAACCCACCCGCAACGAGTACGGCAATTCCACCGACGCGTCCCCGCAGCCCGTACCGTCCCCCTGACCCCCGCACGCACACCACGAGGACTGAGAACACCGGGATGGCAGACCAGACCCACGTCCTGTTCGTCGAGGACGACGACGTCATCCGCGAGGCCACCCAGCTCGCCCTGGAGCGGGACGGCTTCGCGGTCACCGCGATGCCCGACGGCCTGTCCGGCCTGGAGGCGTTCCGGGCGGACCGGCCGGACATCGCCCTGCTGGACGTCATGGTGCCGGGCCTGGACGGGGTCAGCCTGTGCCGGCGGATCCGGGACGAGTCGACCGTCCCGGTGATCATGCTGTCGGCGCGCGCCGACTCCATCGACGTCGTCCTCGGCCTGGAGGCGGGCGCCGACGACTATGTGACCAAGCCGTTCGACGGCGCCGTGCTGGTCGCCCGGATCCGTGCGGTGCTGCGCCGCTTCGGGCACGCCGGCGGGGAGCGGGCGCAGGAGTCCGGGGCCTCGGCCGCCGGCACGCTGGCCTTCGGGGACCTGGAGATCGACACCGACGGCATGGAGGTACGGCGGGCCGGGCAGCCGGTGGCGCTCACCCCGACCGAGATGCGGCTGCTGCTGGAGTTCTCCTCCGCGCCGGGCACCGTGCTCTCCCGCGACAGGCTGCTGGAACGCGTGTGGGACTACGGCTGGGGCGGGGACACCCGGGTCGTGGACGTGCATGTGCAGCGGCTGCGGCAGAAGATCGGCCAGGACCGGATCGAGACGGTCCGCGGCTTCGGCTACAAGCTGAAGGCCTGAGCGGGCCGGTATGCGGGGGATCTTGCGGCACCCGGTCCGGCGCATGGAGCGCGCGGGACTGCGCACGGGGCTGAGATGGAAGCTGAGCGCGGCGATCGCGCTGGTGGCCGGTCTGGTGGCGGTCGTGCTCAGCCTGGTCGTGCACAACGCGGCCCGGGTCTCGATGCTGGACAACGCGCGCGAGCTGGCCAACGACCGCCTGGTGCTGGCCCAGCGCAACTACGAACTGAACCGGGGGCCGGTCTTCCCCTACGTCAAGGTGGACGACCCCGAGCTGCCGGAGGCGCTGCGCCGGAGCGTCGAGCGGGCCCGGCGGGCCAGTGACGTCTCCGGGCACGGCAAGGACCCGGACATCTGGGCGGCCGTACCGGTCAAGGGCGGCCATGTGCTGTCCGTGCACATGCATCTGCCCGACCGCAGCACCGACATGCTCAAGGACCTGGACCAGGCCCTGGTCATCGGCTCGGTCGCGGTGGTGCTCGGCGGCAGCGCGCTGGGCGTGCTGATCGGCGGCCAGCTGTCGCGCCGGCTGCGCAAGGCCGCCGCGGCGGCGAACCGGGTCGCCAACGGCGAGACCGACGTGCGGGTGCGCGAGGCCATCGGCGGGGTCGTACGGGACGAGACCGACGATCTCGCGCGCGCGGTGGACGCCATGGCGGACGCGCTGCGGCAGCGGCTGGAGGCCGAGCGGCGGGTCACCGCCGACATCGCGCACGAGCTGCGCACCCCGGTGACCGGCCTGCTCACGGCGGCCGAGCTGCTGCCGCCCGGCCGACCCACGGAACTGGTCCTGGACCGCGCGAAGGCGATGCGCACGCTGGTCGAGGACGTGCTCGAGGTGGCCCGGCTGGACAGCGCCTCGGAGCGGGCGGAGCTCCAGGACATCATGCTGGGCGAGTTCGTGGCGCGCCGGGTGGCGGCCAAGGACCCGGACATCGCCGTACGGGTGGTGCACGAGTCGGAGGTCACCACCGATCCGCGGCGCCTGGAGCGGGTCCTCTTCAACCTGCTCGCCAACGCCGCCCGGCACGGCCGCCCGCCGGTCGAGGTCACCGTGGAGGGGCGGGTCATCCGGGTCCGCGACCACGGCCCCGGCTTCCCCGAGGAACTGCTGGCGGAGGGGCCGAGCCGGTTCCGCACCGGCAGCAAGGACCGCGCCGGGCAGGGCCACGGGCTGGGACTGACCATCGCGGCCGGCCAGGCACGGGTGCTCGGCGCCCGGCTGACCTTCCGCAACGTACGCCCCGCCGGCACGCCCGCCGAGCGGCCCGCGGAGGGCGCGGTGGCCGTCCTGTGGCTGCCGGAGCACGCCCCGACCAGCACCGGCAGCTATCCGGTGCTGCCGGTGTCCTGAGGGGAGCGGCGCGGAATACCGTCGGGGGCGGGCGAGTTGGGCACGGTCGCCCCTGTCCGCCCACAGCCGCACGGAGCACCGATGAGCAGCCGCACCTCCTCCCCCGGCCCCGACTCCTCCCGCGCCGCCCCGCTCCGGGGGCGCACCGTGGTGCTGATCGGCGGTGGTTCGGGCATCGGGCTGCGGGTGGCGCACCAGGCCGTGGCGGCGGGTGCCGAGGTGGTGCTGGGCGGACGGACCCCGGCCCGGCTGGCCGCCGCCGCCGAGCGGCTGGGCCCGGCGGCCGTCTGGCGGACCGTGGACATCACCGACAAGGCGTCCCTGGCCGCGTTCTTCGCACCGCTGGAGCGGGTGGACCACCTGTTCACCTCGGCCGCCTCCTACCGGGTCGGCCCCATGCTCGCCCTGAGCGACGAGGACGCCGAGAGCCCGTTCGTCTCCAAGTTCTGGGGCCAGTACCACGCCGTCCGGCACGCCGCGCCCAAGCTGGCCGCCGACGGTTCGGTGGTCCTGATGTCCGGCGCGGCCGGGGCGCGGCCGCCGGCACCCGCGCCCGCGTACGCGGCCTGCAACGCGGCGATCGAGGGGCTGGGGCGCGGTCTGGCGGTCGAGCTGGCGCCGGTCCGGGTCAATGTCGTCTCGCCCGGCACCGTCGACGGGAACCTGTGGGCGGGCCGTCCCGCCGCGGACCGGGAGGCGGCGTTCGCGCAGTACCGCAGGGACACGCTGCTGCACCGGCTCGGCACGGAGGACGAGATCGCACAGGCCGTGGTGTTCCTGTTCGCCAACGGCTTCACGACCGGCTCGACGCTGTATCCCGACGGCGGCTACACCCTGCGCTGACCCGCGCGGCGGCACCGGCCGG
This sequence comes from Streptomyces sp. NPDC038707, assembly GCF_040636485.1. Classification (NCBI taxonomy): domain Bacteria; kingdom Bacillati; phylum Actinomycetota; class Actinomycetes; order Kitasatosporales; family Streptomycetaceae; genus Streptomyces; species Streptomyces sp. NPDC038707. The sequence continues at coordinate 76,134 of NZ_JBEZUP010000028.1, read as the reverse complement.
CGTCGCCCTCGGAGCAGACACCCCGCAGGAGAGCCGGAAGGAACGGCCGAAGGCCCCGGCGGCGGACACGCGCCGGGGCCTTCGGTCCGGGGAGGCTCAGAGGGCCTCGGCCATCGGCTGCGGCGCCGCGTCGGCGCCGGCGGCCTTCGGCCCGCCCTGCAGCGGCACTTCCTTGACGAACAGGGACGCGATCAGCACCAGCACCGCGATCCCGGCGCCCAGCAGGAACGCGGAGTGCGTTCCCGCGGACACCGCGTGCTGGTAGGCCTCGCGGGCCGCCGCCGGCAGCTTGTTCAGGCTGTCCGCGTCGAGCTGCGCCGACTTCGCGGTGAGCTTCGAGCCCACCGTGCCGGCCCGCTCGGCCATGACGTCCTGGACCCGGTGGTTGAACAGCGCGCCCATGATGGCGACGCCGAAGGAGGAGCCGAGCGTGCGGAAGAGGGTGGCCGAGGAGGAGGCCACGCCCATGTCCTTCAGCTGCACGCTGTTCTGCGCGACCAGCATGGTGATCTGCATCAGGCAGCCCATGCCCGCGCCGACCACGGCCATGAAGACGCCGGAGGTGAGCCGGCTGGTGCCCGTGTCCATGGTCGACAGCAGGTACAGGCCGACGATCATCAGGGCGCCGCCGGCGATCGGGAAGACCTTGTACCGGCCGGTGTTGGTGGTGATCCGTCCGGCGATCATCGACGTCACGAGCATCGCGCCGAGCATCGGCAGGAGCAGCAGGCCGGAGTTGGTCGCGGACGCGCCCTGCACCGCCTGCTGGTACAGCGGCAGGAACAGCGTGGCGCCGAACATCACGAAGCCGGTGATGAAGCCGATGACGGCCATCAGGGTGAAGTTGCGGCTCCTGAAGATGTGCAGCGGCAGCACCGGCTCGGCGGCCTTGGTCTGCCAGAACACGAACCCGATCAGCGCGGCCACGCCGATGCCGGTCAGCTCCATGATCCGCGCGGAGGTCCAGGCGTACTCGGTGCCGCCCCAGGTGGTGACCAGCACGATCGCGGTGATGCCGACGGTCAGCAGGACGACGCCCAGGTAGTCGATGCCCGCCTTGGACCGCTTCCTCGGCAGCTGGAGCACGACGGTGACCAGCGCGAGAGCGACCGCGCCCAGCGGCAGGTTGATGTAGAAGGCCCAGCGCCAGCCCCAGTTGTCGGTGATGGTGCCGCCGACCAGCGGGCCGCCGATCATGGCCAGTGCCATCACGCCGGCCATCATGCCCTGGTACTTGCCCCGCTCCCGGGGCGGCACCAGGTCGCCGATGATCGCCATGACGCCGACCATGAGACCGCCGGCGCCGAGCCCCTGCACGGCCCGGAACCCGATCAGCTGGCCCATGTCCTGCGCCATGCCGCTCAGCGCCGAGCCGATGAGGAAGATCACGATGGAGCTGAGGAAGGCGCCCTTGCGCCCGTACATGTCGCCGATCTTGCCCCAGACCGGGGTGGAGGCCGCAGTGGCCAGGGTGTAGCCGGTGACGACCCAGGAGAGGTGCTCCAGGCCGCCCAGTTCGCCCACGATCGTCGGCATCGCCGTGCCCACGATCATGTTGTCGAGCATCGCGAGCATCATCGCGATCATGAGGGCGAGCAGAACCACTCGCACACTTCTGGGGCGTTTGCCCGCTATGACGCCTTCTACTGTGTCCGCCATCGTTTTTCCGTTTCCCCCAGGGCAGTACTTACTTGCCGCCCGGCTAGTTCTCACTACACTGGAAGGTAGACGCGTTACTAGCCGGGCGTCAAGTAAGTTTCCGCGGGAGCGCGAGGAGTACGAGGATGGGCGGCACCATGGACGGCACCAAGCAGCAGCGCCGCGGCAACACCCGCCAGCGCATCCAGGACGTGGCCCTCGAACTCTTCGCGGACCAGGGCTACGAGAAGACCTCCCTGCGGGAGATCGCCGAGCACCTCGAGGTCACCAAGGCGGCGCTGTACTACCACTTCAAGACGAAGGAAGAGATCATCGTCAGCCTCTTCGAGGACCTGACGAAGCCGATCGAGGACCTGATCGAGTGGGGCCGTCGGCAGCCGGGCACCCTGGAGACCAAAGAGGAGATCATCCGCCGCTACAGCGAGGCGCTGGCGGGCGCGGAACGCCTCTTCCGCTTCATGCAGGAGAACCAGGCGACGGTACGGGAGCTGCGCATCGGCGAGACCTTCCAGGACCGGATGCGCGGACTGCGGGACATCCTCGTCGACCCCGAGGCGGAGCTGGTGGACCAGGTGCGCTCGGTCAGCGCGATGTTCACGCTGCACGCCGGGATGTTCGTGCTCCAGGACGTCGAAGGCGACTCCGAGAAGAGGCGCGCGGCCGTTCTCGAAGTCGCCTTGGACATGATCCGGCAGGCGCACGAACACGCCTGCCGCAAGGGCTAGGAGCAGGTCGGACGGTCAGACCGTCACGCCGTGGGAGCGCAGGAACGCGACCGGGTTGACGGCGGAGCCGTAGTTCGGGGTGGTGCGGATCTCGAAGTGCAGGTGGGGACCGGTGGAGTTGCCGGTGGAGCCGGACAGCGCGATGTGCTGGCCGGTCCGCACGACCTGACCGATCCGCACGTCGATGCGGGACAGGTGCGCGTACTGCGAGTAGGTGCCGTTGCCGTGCTTGATGACGACGGCGTTGCCGTACGCCGGACCGTCGCCGGCGCCGTTGGGGCCGGCCTTGACGACGGTGCCGCCGTGCGCGGCGACGACCTCGGTGCCGGTCGGCACGGCGAAGTCCTGACCGCTGTGCTTGGCGACCCAGTGGCTGCCGGCCTGCATGTAACCGGCGGAGAGCGTGTAGTGCTTCACCGGGTCGACCCAGGACGTGGCGGACGCGGTGGCGGCGCTCGCGACCCCGGTGCCCAGCACGGCCGTGGCGCCGAAACCGGCGGCCAGGACGGCCACGCGGGTGCGGAGCGAGGACGTACGGGCGGAGCGGGACGTGAAGCGTCGGAACATCGTGACCTCGTGAGTTCGGGGACTGGTCGGCCGCCCGGTGCGCGGACGTCCACGAGGACATCCACCGAAGCGGCCATTACTTGGTAACCGAGCACCCCGAAGCCTGACAAAGAGCCTCTCTACGGCACCGAGTAGTAGATGGCTTCCAAAACAGACAATTACCGGCACTCATCCGGTCCGGGAGCCACCCTCCCTGACGTCGGACTTTCCCTCGCCCTCCGCCGCGACTTCCGGGATAAAAGTCCCTTTTATCCGCCTATTTCCATCCACTGAGCGCCTTAGTAGGTGACGTAGGTCCTGTGCGGCACATCACCGGCCGGATAACCCGGCGGGCACGGAATTGTGACCCAGGCCGCTGTCCGCCTACCGCCCGGTAACCCTGTCGTTCCTCCCGCGCCACCCTCGGCCCGGATCATGCCCCTGTCATTCAGGACGCGTACGGACGCGCGTACGGACGTGAGAGGACCCCCACCGATGACCAGACGCCCCTGGGCGCGCCGCAGCTCCGTGACCGCCGTCTCCGTGGCCGCGCTGGCCGCCCTGGCCGTACAGACCGCCCCGGCCGTACAGGCGGCGGACAGCACGCCGGCGGCCTCGGCCCGTCCGGTGGCCGCCGCCGCGAAGGCCGACCGCGCCACCTGGCAGAAGGACTGCCAGGCGGTCATGGACCAGGCCCTGCCGTACCTGAAGCAGCGCATCGCCGCCGCCCGGCCCGGCGAGAGACAGGCGATCGTCCTCGACATCGACAACACCGCCCTGGAGACCGACTTCGGCTTCAGCTACCCCCAGCCCGCCAACCGGCCCGTCCTCGACGCCGCCCGCTACGCCCAGGAGCACGGCGTCTCCCTCTTCTTCGTCACCGCCCGCCCCGGCGTCCTGTACTGGCCCACCGAGTACAACCTCGAACACGACGGCTACGAGGTCTCCGGCCTGCGCGTGCGCGGCCTGACCGACCTCTTCGAGGACGTCGCCGCCTACAAGACCGCCCAGCGCGCCGGCATCGAGAAGGACGGCTACACGATCATCGCCAACATCGGCAACAACCCCACGGACCTGTCCGGCGGCCACGCCGAGAGGGCCTTCAAACTGCCCGACTACGACGGCCAGTTGTCGTAACACCCCGCGTCCCCACTGACTAGGCTCTCTCCATACGCCGTACGCACACGGGGGTGACGGATGGAGCCGGCGGTACTGGGCGGCAAGCTGGTCTCGAGCCTGATCGGCCCGCTGGTGAGGAAACTCTTCGTCCAGGACGGCCCGGGCGCGGCCCTGGTCGACCGGCCGGTACGGCTGTCGGCGCTGGTGTCGTTCCGGGGCGAGAAGCGGACCCTGGGCGAGAAGGAGGTCCACCGGCTGGCCGAGCGGATCGTGGCCCAGGCGGTGGAGTCGCCGGGCGAGCCCCCGTTCCCCGCCGACGAGCAGGCGGCCGTCGCCGACGCACTCGCCCGCCGCCTGCTCGCCCTCGGGGAGCTGGAGATGGAGGACGTGCAGGCCGTACGGCTGGGCAGCACGGAACTCGCCCGGCGGCTGCTGCGCCACGCCCCGCCTCCTGTCGGTCTGTCCACCGACGCCCACGCCTTCCTCGACTCCGCCGCCGAGTGGGCCTGCCTGCACATCCTGGAGTTCTTCACCCGGCGGTCGTCCTTCGTGGCCCGCACCCTGGTGGAGCAGAGCCGCGCCCAGGCGGAGCTGATAGCGAAGGTGGACGAGCTGATCGCCCGCACCCCGCGCCCCGACGCCCGCGACACGGCCTTCGAACGCCGTTACCTGCCCTACCTCGCCGATCGCCACGACCACATCACCATCTACGGCATCGACCTGCGTGACTCCCCCGACCGCTGGCCGCTCGAAGTCGCCTACCTCAGCCTGGAGGCGACCATCCAGGACGAGTGGCCACGCGGCCCGGAATCCGCGGAGCGCCCGCCCGCCACCCCCGGCCGGCTGCCCGCAGAGGAGGCGCTGACCGGCGGCTCCCGCGTCCTCCTGCGCGGGGACGCCGGTTCCGGCAAGACGACGCTGGTGCAGTGGCTGGCGGTCACCGCGGCCCGCGACGCCGGCCGGATCCCCTTCGTCCTCCCGCTGCGCACCCTGGTCCGCACCGGCCCGCTGCCCGCGCCGGACGGCTTCCTGACGGCGGTGAGCTGTCCGCTGACCCCGCCCCAGGGCTGGGCCGAGCGCGTGCTGGCCGCGGGCCGGGGCCTGCTCCTGGTCGACGGCCTGGACGAGATCCCGGCCACCGACCGCCACGGCGTCCGCCACTGGCTGCGCTCCCTGCTCGCGGCCTACCCCGGCAACGCCGTCCTCCTGACCTCCCGCCCGACCGCCGTACGCCCCGACTGGCTGGGCGAGGAGGGCTTCCGGGAACTGACCCTGGCCCCGATGCGCCGTGCCGAGGTGGCCACGTTCGTGCGCCGCTGGCACGAGGCCGCGCGGGCGCCGGAGTACGAACAGCCGCTGCTGGACTCGCTGCGCACCAAGCGCGACCTGGCCCGGCTGGCCACCAACCCGCTGATGTGCGGCCTGATCTGCGCCCTGCACCGGGAACGCCGGGGCTATCTCCCCACCGGCCGCAAGGAGTTGTACGACGCCGCCCTCACCATGCTCCTCGCCCGCCGGGACCGGGAGCGGGGCATGGGCGCCGAACTGGGCGAGGAGGCCCAGCTGGAGCTGCTCCAGCGGCTGGCGTACGCGCTGGTGCTCAGCGGCCGCACGGAGATGGACCTCGATACGGCCGAGGGAATCGTGGAGCGCTGCCTGCCCGCGATCGCGTCGGCGTCCGGGGACGCGGCGACGGTGCTGCGGGCGCTGCTGCTGCGCAGCGGCCTGCTGCGGCAGCCGGCGGAGGGGGTGGCCGACTTCGTCCACCGCACCTTCCAGGACTACCTGGGCGCGCGCTACGCGGTGGCGGAGGGCCATCTCGACGTCCTGGTCAGCCACGCCGACGACACCCAGTGGGAGGACGTCATCCGCATGGCGGTGGCCCAGGCGAGGCCCCGCGAACGGGTCTCGGTCCTGCGCCGGTTGCTGGCCCGTGACACCCCACGCCTGACCCTGCTGGCCCTGGCCTGCCTGGAGCACGCGGCGGCTCTGGACCCGGGCGTCCGGTCGGAGGTCGAGGAGCGGGCGGGCGCGCTGATCCCGCCCCGGACGAAGGAGGACGCGAAGGCCCTGGCGGAGGCGGGCCCGCTGGTCCTGGAACTGCTGCCGGGACCGGAGGGCCTCACGGACGAGGAGGCACACGGAGTCACGGTCACCGCCTCCCTGCTGGGGACGGAGGAGCCGGACGCCGCGCTGGCCGTGCTACGGCGGTTCCGGGACCACCCGGACCTGGATGTGCGGCGGCAACTCGTGGGCACCTGGGGGCGCTTCGACGCCGGTGTCTACGCGGCCGAGGTGCTGGACCACCTGGACCGCACGGACCTCGTCCTGACCTGCGAGTCGGCGGAGCAGCGCGCGACGCTGGCCCGGATGCGTCCGTGGCACCGCCTGCACTTCAGGGGCGAGCACCGGATCGAGGACATCCTCGCCGCGGTACCGGCACCGGAGGCGGTGACGGCCCTCACCCTGTCGGCCGACCCGGAACTGACCGATCTGGGCGCCCTGGCGCCGTTCCGTTCCCTGCGCGCTCTGTCGGTGTACGACTGCCCCGCGGCAGGCGGTGTGGAGGGCCTCGCCGAGTTGCCGCTCGCGCGGTTCGACTGCTCGAACATCGCCGAGGTGAACGGACTGCGTGCCTTGCGGTCGCTCACCAGGCTCTCCGTGAACCAGCGGCTGCCCGGCACCGATCTCCGCCAGGTCCTGCCGGTCGACGCTCCGCTGGAGTTCCTCCACCTTGACGAGTACAGCATCCAGGACACACGGCTGCGCGGGCTCGAGCACTGGACGGATCTGCGCACGCTGAGCCTCGGACTGCTGCCCGCCTACCTGTCGGCCGACGACTGGAGACGGCTCGGCGGCCTGTCCGAACCGGCCCCGCTCCATCTCGACATTCCAGAACTCCCCGGCATCCGGGCGTTGCGCGTCTACTGGGCACTCGGCACGGAGGATCTGTCCACTCTGGCAGCCCGGCTCCCGGGCCTGCGCTCGGTCAGCGTGGCGACCCACCTCGACCTTGCGCTCTCCCACGTCGAGGCCCTCTTCCCGCACGCGCGAGTGGCTCTGCTGCAAGGCTGAAGGGGCCGGCGCCCAAAGGCACCGGCCCCTTCACCCGGCTGAACCGCCGGAGGCCTACGCGTCCTTGCTCAGGTTCGGACCCGCTCCGCCCGCGGCCTGCTCGATCGGCGGGGCGTCCGGCAGAGCCGACTTCTCCTCACCGCGGAAGGTGAACGTGGCGGCGTCGCCCTCGCCCTCGGTGTCCACGACCACGATGTGACCGGGGCGCAGCTCGCCGAAGAGGATCTTCTCCGAGAGCGTGTCCTCGATCTCGCGCTGGATCGTGCGGCGCAGCGGCCGGGCGCCCAGCACCGGGTCGTAACCCTTCTTGGACAGCAGCTCCTTGGCGGACTGGGAGAGCTCGATGCCCATGTCCCGGTCCTTCAGGCGCTCGTCCACCTTGCCGACCATGAGGTCGACGATCCGCAGGATGTCCTCCTGCGTGAGCTGCGGGAAGACGACCACGTCGTCCACGCGGTTGAGGAACTCGGGGCGGAAGTGCTGCTTCAGCTCGTCCGACACCTTGTTCTTCATGCGCTCGTAGTTGGTCTTCGTGTCACCCGCGGCGGCGAAGCCGAGGTTGAAGCCCTTGGAGATGTCCCGGGTGCCGAGGTTGGTCGTCATGATGATGACCGTGTTCTTGAAGTCCACGACCCGGCCCTGGGAGTCGGTCAGGCGGCCGTCCTCCAGGATCTGCAGCAGCGAGTTGAAGATGTCCGGGTGGGCCTTCTCGACCTCGTCGAACAGGACGACCGAGAACGGCTTGCGGCGCACCTTCTCCGTCAGCTGGCCGCCCTCCTCGTAGCCCACGTAGCCGGGGGGCGAACCGAAGAGACGGGAGACCGTGTGCTTCTCGCTGAACTCCGACATGTCGAGGGAGATCAGCGCGTCCTCGTCACCGAAGAGGAACTCGGCGAGCGCCTTGGACAGCTCGGTCTTACCGACACCGGACGGGCCGGCGAAGATGAACGAACCACCCGGACGCTTCGGGTCCTTCAGACCGGCGCGGGTACGGCGGATCGCCTTCGACAGCGCCTTGACGGCGTCGTTCTGGCCGATGACCCGCTTGTGCAGCTCCTCCTCCATGCGGAGCAGGCGGCTGGACTCCTCCTCGGTCAGCTTGAAGACCGGGATGCCGGTGGCCGTGGCGAGGACCTCGGCGATCAGCTCGCCGTCGACCTCGGCGACGACGTCCATGTCGCCGGCCTTCCACTCCTTCTCCCGCTTCGCCTTGGCGGCGAGGAGCTGCTTCTCCTTGTCGCGCAGCGAGGCGGCCTTCTCGAAGTCCTGCGAGTCGATCGCGGACTCCTTGTCCCGGCGGACGCCGGCGATCTTCTCGTCGAACTCGCGCAGGTCCGGCGGAGCGGTCATCCGGCGGATGCGCATCCGCGAGCCGGCCTCGTCGATCAGGTCGATCGCCTTGTCCGGCAGGAAGCGGTCCGAGATGTAGCGGTCGGCCAGGGTGGCCGCCTGGACCAGGGCCTCGTCCGTGATCGAGACGCGGTGGTGCGCCTCGTACCGGTCGCGCAGGCCCTTGAGGATCTCGATCGTGTGCGGCAGGGACGGCTCGGCGACCTGGATGGGCTGGAAGCGGCGCTCGAGGGCCGCGTCCTTCTCCAGGTGCTTGCGGTACTCGTCCAGCGTGGTCGCACCGATGGTCTGGAGTTCGCCGCGGGCCAGCATCGGCTTCAGGATGCTCGCCGCGTCGATGGCGCCCTCGGCGGCTCCCGCACCGACCAGCGTGTGCAGCTCGTCGATGAACAGGATGATGTCGCCGCGGGTGCGGATCTCCTTGAGCACCTTCTTCAGGCGCTCCTCGAAGTCACCGCGGTAGCGGGAGCCGGCGACCAGGGCGCCGAGGTCCAGCGTGTAGAGGTGCTTGTCCTTGAGCGTCTCGGGGACCTCGCCCTTGACGATGGCCTGGGCCAGGCCCTCGACCACGGCGGTCTTGCCGACGCCCGGCTCACCGATCAGGACGGGGTTGTTCTTCGTACGGCGGGACAGCACCTGCATGACCCGCTCGATCTCCTTCTCGCGCCCGATGACCGGGTCGAGCTTGGACTCACGAGCGGCCTGGGTGAGGTTGCGGCCGAACTGGTCCAGGACGAGAGAGGTCGAGGGGGTGCCCTCGGCCGGGCCGCCCGCGGTGGCCGTCTCCTTGCCCTGGTACCCGGAGAGCAGCTGGATGACCTGCTGCCGCACCCGGTTGAGGTCTGCGCCCAGCTTGACCAGGACCTGGGCGGCGACGCCCTCGCCCTCGCGGATCAGGCCGAGCAGGATGTGCTCCGTGCCGATGTAGTTGTGGCCCAGCTGAAGGGCCTCGCGGAGCGACAGCTCCAGGACCTTCTTGGCACGGGGGGTGAAGGGAATGTGGCCGGACGGGGCCTGCTGGCCCTGACCGATGATCTCCTCCACCTGCTGGCGGACCGCCTCAAGCGAAATGCCGAGGCTCTCCAGGGCCTTAGCGGCGACACCTTCGCCCTCGTGGATGAGACCCAGGAGGATGTGCTCGGTGCCGATGTAGTTGTGGTTGAGCATCCGGGCTTCTTCCTGAGCCAGGACGACAACCCGCCGCGCGCGGTCGGTGAACCTCTCGAACATCGTTAATCGCTCCTCAGAGCGGTCAGGCAGTGGGGGGAACTTCCCCTCCCTGTCCTTCCGCAGCTTAGTCCCGCAAGCGGGGACCGCTCATTCCAACTGCCGACACCGTCGATGGCCTCCTGACCGTGTGCGCCGACATCTGCTCCAACCCGATGGTGCGAGACGATGTTCCCGCAGGCCAGGCAGTTACCCCACTCGCCAGTACGCCTTCGGCGAACGTGAGACGGCCTGTTCTGCGTGTCGCCCCCTCCCACTAGGGATGTCTTACCCGCAGGGACTGACACTCCATGCCGCGCGCACCGGTTCCCTCCGCTATGGGCGAACAACCTTGCGTCTCCCCGGACCCCCGCGCGCCTCCTCGACCGGCACGCTGCGCAGCCACTGCGGCACCCAGCGTAACTCGGATGCCGCTGTGCCGGTTGCAGTGGGCATGCCTGGCTCCGCTCCCCTGACACCCGCGCTCCCCCTCCCCCGCCGGCCCGTCACCCCGGGCGCACCGGCGCCCGGCGGCCCGGGCACCGGCCTCGGCCCGGAGGCCGGTGCCCGGCACTGGTACGAGAACGAACTGGGCTGGCCGACCGTGCCCGGACGGCCGCTGCGGCTGGTCACGGGGGTGCGGTTCGACGTGCTGGAGGTGCCGGCCGAGGCGGGCGCGCGGGCGCTGCGGCATCTCGCGCCGGGCTCCCCGGTGATCCTCCGGGGCGACCGCATGGAGCTGCTGCTGGCCCCGGGCAGCGCGGAGGAGCTGCCGGGACTGCTGGAGTGGCTGGAGTGGGCCCCCGTGACCCTGGACCTGCGGGCCCTGGGACCGGGCGGCACGCTGGCGGCCCCGGCGCCGGCCGGCCCCGCGGGGACCGGGTCCCGGCGGGCGGTGTCAGCGCAGGGGGCCGCTGTGTGGCTGCGGCCCCCCGGACCGGGACGCGAGGACGTCGAGGCCTCGCTGCCGGCCATGCCGGGCCTGCCGGGTACGGCGGCCGGGCCGGCCGTGGGACGCGTGCGGGGCGCCCCCGATCTCGTACGGCTGGTGGACACGGTGGCAGCGCACTGTCACCGGGTCCGGTTGCGGCGCGGGTGCGCCGGGCGTCCCGCCGGCCGGCGGGATCAGCCGTTGGCCTTCTCGTAGGCCTCACGGATCGACGCGGGAACGCGGCCCCGGTCGTTGACCTCGTAACCGTTCTCCTTCGCCCAGGCGCGGATGGCCGCGGTGTCCTGGTTGCCGCCGGAAGCGGCACGCGCCTTTCCACGCCCGCCGGAAGCACGGCCACCGGTACGGCGTCCGCCCTTCACATAGGGCTCGAGAAGGCCGCGCAGCTTGTCCGCGTTGGCGGTCGTGAGGTCGATCTCGTACGTCTTGCCGTCCAGCGCGAACGTCACGGTCTCGTCCGCCTCGCCGCCGTCGAGGTCGTCGACAAGAAGGACCTGAACCTTCTGTGCCACCGCATTTCCTTTCATCGATAACGTTGAGGACCAGCGGGTGTGCGGCGTCCGCCGTTTCGCCGCCCCTGTTATATGCAGTACTGCAGTACGTCGGAAAGCAAACCGCTTTTGCCGGAAAAACACAAACCCTCGGGAGCGACTCGGCACCCGGACCCGGTCCGGAAACATGCGCGTTTCGGACATAGGGCACCAGGGCAATGACGATCACAGATGCAGAAGCATCCGGCTGTTGCCCAAGGTGTTCGGCTTCACTCGTTCGAGACCGAGGAACTCCGCGACGCCCTCGTCATAGGAACGCAACAGCTCCGCGTACACATCGGTGTCGACCGGCGTCTCGCCGATCTCCACGAAGCCGTGCTTCCCGAAGAAGTCCACTTCGAAGGTCAGGCAGAAAACGCGGCGAACGCCGAGCCAGCGCGCGGTCTGCAGCAACTTCTCCAGCAACTGATGCCCCACGCCGGCGCCCTTGAGGCCGGGCTTCACCGCCAGAGTGCGCACTTCCGCCAGGTCCTCCCACATGACGTGCAGCGCCCCGCAGCCGATCACCTCGGCGTTGTCGTCGCGTTCGGCGACCCAGAACTCCTGGATGTCCTCGTAAAGCGTGACGGGCGCTTTGTCGAGCAGGATGCGGTCGCGGACGTAGGCGTCGAGGAGGCGGCGCACGGCCGGGACATCGCTGGTCCGGGCCCGCCGGACGGTGATGGCTTTTGCGGGGACTTCGGGACGCTCTGCTGACATGAGCGGACGCTATCGCCCGTCGGCGTCCTTCGCCGAGCCGGGGTTCTCCTCTTGCCGGGCTTCGGGGGCTTCCTGTTGCCGGGCTTCGGGGGCTTCCCGGGTTTCTTCCGGCCCCTGGACGATGCGTACGGCGTCCCTGAGGGCCTGGCGCTGTTCCTCGCTCATCATGCCGAAGAAGGCGACGAGAGCGGCGGCCGGGTTGTCACTCTGGGACCAGGCGTCGTTCATCAGGGCGGCGGCGTACGCGGCGCGTGTCGACACGGCCTCATATCGATAGGCCCGGCCTTCCGCCTCACGGCGGACCCAGCCCTTCTGATGGAGATTGTCCAAAACGGTCATCACGGTGGTGTACGCGATCGAGCGTTCCTGCTGGAGGTCTTCCAGGACTTCTCGAACGGTCACCGGGCGGTTCCACTTCCACACCCGCGTCATGACCGCGTCTTCGAGTTCTCCCAATGGGCGAGGCACAGCTCAGACAATAGTGGGAGATCCGGTCAAACGCGTGCCGGACGTGCGCTATGCCTGCAAACCCGATCAAAAAGGGCGCGGACTCCGGAAACGAAGGTCCGGTGGGGAGGGTGAGCCGGCCGAGGGCACACGAACGAAACCGGCGGCAGGGCTCGCCGCGTCACGAAGGCCCCTGCCGGGGCGGGGAATCCGGGGATCCAGCCGTCCGGGGCCCGCGCTCAGGCGTCGGCGGCGGGGCGCTGGGGCGCGCCGTCCATGCGGGCGAGCGCGGCGTCGACGGCCGCGTCCTCCTTGGCCTTGGCGGCCCCGCCCTGGGTCTTCACGATCACCCTGACCACACCGATGAAGAACGCGGCCATGACGACCGGGGGCACGAGCGCGGAGACGTAGTCCATGCATCCAGAGTAGCCACGGGAACCCGGACGAAAGGCCCGGGGTACACGAACCGCCGACACGCCCACCCGGCCGACAGCACCGCGACAGCGCACAGGCAGCGCCGGGCCTTCCGCCCCCCGCGGCCGACCACCCCGCAGCCACCGACGACACACGGTCGCCGACAGGACCCCGGCACCCGGCCACAAACCCGCACGAGCAATGCAGACGGAGGTCACCCGCCCTCCGGTCCGCAGCCGCCGACGACGACCGGCCCCTCGACGGGGCCACTCGCGCCCGACAACGGGACCCGTACGGGTGGTGCGGGTGGGGAACTCACCCCTCACCGACCCGCAGCCGCCGACGGCGAACCCCGGCAGGGCCGCCCGCACGCCGGCCACGAAACCCGCGCGGACGGTGCCGGCCGGAAACGGGTCCGGCCGGAGGCCGGTCAGACCGCGGCCAGTTCCTGCGGAGCAGCCGGCGGCTTCGGCTTGCGGCGCGGGAAGACCTCGCCCGGCGTGGGAATGGGCCGCTTCGGCGTCCCCGGGGCCGAGCCGGGCCGCTCCGCCGGAGGTGCGGGCTTCTCCGTGGGCGCTCCGCCCGTCCCGTCGTCCCGCCGTGACCCGGACTCCCCCGCCCCGCCCGGGAGGGCCAGCAGACGGGTCCGCGCGGGCGGCACCGCGGGGGCCGGCACCCTGCGCGCACCCTGTGCGAACCGTGCCCGTACGTCCTGTTCGGCCAGCGCCCGGCAGCGCTCCAGCAGCGCCGCGGCCACCCGGTTCCCGCTCAGCGCGCGGAGTGCGGCGAGATCGTCCGGTGCGGGGCGGTGCCCGGCTCCGAGGGCCTCCTCCAGCAGGGTGAGGTAACCGGCGGCCGTACCCGGCAGAGCGGCCCGGTAGCGGCCCAGGTCGGCCACCAGGAAGGCGCGGAGTCTGGCACCCTCGCTCAGCGCCTCGTCCAGCGACTCGGCGAGCCGGAGGCAGTCCTGCACGTCCTCGGCGGAGGCGTGGCCGGGGTGGAGGGCGAGGGCGAGGGCACGGCGGAGCACACGCAGCTCCTCCGCGCCGAACGCCATGCCGCCGCGGGATCCGTATGGCGTGGGCATGCGGCGACGCTATCGCTAATCGGACAAAAGCGTCAGATCAGGATGTTTTTCCGTCGCGTGTCGTTCCCCGGTTCCCTCGTCCGGGGCCACCGGGGAGGCCTGGCGAGGCCCCGGGGAAGGCCGGCGCCCGCGCGGGCGCCGGCGCCGCCTCACAGCCGGGACACGTTCCGTTCGTAGACCAGGCGCAGCCCGATCAGCGTCAGCCACGGCTGGTGCTCGTCGATCACCGAGGACTCGCCCAGCACCATCGGCGCGAGCCCGCCCGTGGCGATCACCGTCACGTCGTCCGGGTCGTCGGCCAGCTCCCGGGCCATCCGGTCCACCACCCCGTCGACCTGGCCGGCGAACCCGTAGACGATGCCCGCCTGCATGGCCTCGACCGTGTTCTTGCCGATCACGCTGCGCGGCCGGGCCACCTCGATCTTCCGCAGCTGCGCGCCCTTGACGCCCAGCGCCTCCACGGAGATCTCGATGCCGGGCGCGATCACCCCGCCGATGTACTCCCCGCGCGCGGAGACCGCGTCGAACGTGGTCGCCGTGCCGAAGTCGACGACGATCGCCGGGCCGCCGTACAGCTCGACGGCCGCGACCGCGTTGATGATCCGGTCGGCGCCGACCTCCTTCGGGTTGTCGGTGAGGATCGGCACGCCCGTCTTCACGCCCGGCTCGACCAGGACGGCGGGTACGTCGCCGTAGTACCGCCGGGTGACCTCGCGCAGCTCGTGCAGCACCGACGGCACGGTGGCGCAGATCGCGATGCCGTCGATGCCGTCGCCCAGTTCCTCGCCGAGCAGCGGGTGCATGCCCATCAGGCCCTGCAGCAGCACCGCCAGCTCGTCCGCCGTGCGGCGCGCGTCCGTGGAGATGCGCCAGTGCTCGACGATGTCCTCGCCGTCGAACAGGCCGAGGACGGTGTGCGTGTTGCCGACGTCGATGGTGAGCAGCATGGCGTCACTCCGCTTCGCGCAGATCCAGGCCGATGTCCAGGATCGGCGAGGAGTGGGTGAGCGCGCCGACGGCCAGGAAGTCCACGCCCGTGTCGGCGTACGCGCGCGCGTTCGCGAGCGTCAGCCGGCCGGAGGCCTCCAGCAGCGCCCGGCCGCCGACGATGCCGACGGCCTCCGCGCACTCGCCGGGCGTGAAGTTGTCCAGCAGGATCAGGTCGGCGCCCGCGTCCACCACTTCGCGCAGCTGGTGCAGGGTGTCGACCTCGACCTCGATCGGCACGTCCGGGAAGGTCTCCCGTACGGCCTTGAAGGCCTGCGCGACACCGCCGGCGGCGACCACGTGGTTGTCCTTCACCAGGGCCGCGTCGGACAGCGACATGCGGTGGTTGACGCCGCCGCCGCAGCGGACCGCGAACTTCTCCAGCGCGCGCAGCCCCGGGGTCGTCTTCCGGGTGTCGCGCACGCGCGCCTTCGTGCCCTCCAGCGCGTCCGCCCACGCGCGCGTGGCGGTCGCGATGCCGGACAGCCGGCACAGCAGGTTCAGGGCGCTGCGCTCGGCGGTGAGCAGGTCGCGGGTGCGGGTGGTGACCGACAGCAGCTTCTGCCCGGCCTCGACCCGGTCGCCGTCCTCCACGTGCCGTTCGACCTCGAACTCGTCCGTGCAGACCACGGAGAGCACGGCCTCGGCGACCCGCAGGCCGGCCACGACGCCCGCCTCGCGCGCGGTGAGGTCGCCGGTGGCCACCGCATCCTCGGGGATGGTCGAGACCGTGGTCACGTCCACGCCGCCGTCCAGGTCCTCCTGGATGGCGACGGTGGCGATGTCCTCGACCTCGACGGGGTCGAGCCCGGCGGCGGCCAGCAGCTCGGCGAGCGCGGGGTCCAGCCCGCACTCCAGGTACTCCTCGTCGCCCTCGGCGCCGCAGCCGCAGCCGTCGCCGCAGCCGCCGGTCGGGACGAGAGGAAGGTCGTCGGTGCTCACGTCTGTCACTGCTCCTGGGGGCGCTGGGTCTGCCGGGTAGGGGGGAAGTCTGCGGTGTCGGTGGTGCGCACGGCCAGCGACCGGTCCGGATTGAGCCGTACGACGATGTGGCGCCGCCAGTGGGTGTCGTCGCGGTCGGCGCGGTCCTCGCGCCAGTGGCAGCCGCGGGTCTCCTCGCGCAGCCGGGCGGCGGCGACCAGGACCCGGGCCACGCACAGGAGGTTGGTGGCCTCCCAGGTGTCCACGCCGGGCTCGGCGGTCTTGCCGTTCTCCTCCAGCGCCTCCCGGGCCTCGGCGTGCAGCCGCTGGAGCCGGCCGGCGGCCCGGGCGAGGGACTCCTCGGAGCGCAGCACGCCCGCGCCCTCGGTCATGATCCGCTGGATGGCGAACCGGGTCTCGGCGGCGAGCAGCGGGTGGGCCGGCTGGTCCGGCTGCGGGACGGGCGCGGGCACGCGCGCGTGGAGGCCGCCTCCCGCCCGCTCGGCGGCGATGTCGGCGGCGATGCGCTCGGCGTAGACGAGCCCTTCGAGCAGGGAGTTGGAGGCGAGCCGGTTGGCGCCGTGCACACCGGTGCACGCCACCTCGCCGCACGCGTACAGGCCGGGCACGGTGGTGCGGCCGTGGGCGTCGGTGCGCACGCCCCCGGAGGCGTAGTGGGCGGCCGGGGCGACCGGGACGGGCTCGGTGACCGGGTCGATGCCGTGCGCGCGGCAGGCGGCCAGGATGGTCGGGAAGCGCTGCTCCCACATCTCGGCGCCGAAGTGCCGGGCGTCCAGGAACATGTGCTCGGCGCCCTGCTCCAGCATCCGCCGCAGGATGCCCTTGGCGACGATGTCCCGGGGCGCCAGCTCGGCCAGCTCGTGCCGGCCCACCATGAAGCGCACGCCGTCGCCGTCGACCAGGTGGGCGCCCTCGCCGCGCACCGCCTCGGAGACCAGCGGCTGCTGGCCCTCGGCGTCCGCGCCGAGGAACAGCACGGTCGGGTGGAACTGCACGAACTCCAGGTCGGAGACCTCGGCGCCCGCGCGCAGCGCCAGCGCCACGCCGTCGCCGGTCGACACCGACGGGTTGGTGGTCGCGGAGTACACCTGGCCCATGCCGCCGGTCGCGAGGACCACCGCGGGGGCGTGCACGGCGCCCACGCCGTCGTGCTGGCCCTCGCCCATCACGTGCAGGGTGACCCCGGCCGTACGGCCGTCGGCGTCCGTCAGCAGGTCCAGGACCAGCGCGTTCTCGATGGTGTGCAGCCCGCGCGCGCGGACCGCCGCCACGAGCGCGCGGGAGACCTCCGCGCCGGTCGCGTCGCCGCCGGCGTGCGCGATGCGGCGCCGGTGGTGGCCGCCCTCGCGGGTGAGGTGGATGCCGCCCTCGTCGTCGGTGTCGAAGTGGGCGCCGGTGGAGATCAGCCGGCGGACCGCGTCGGGGCCCTCGGTGACGAGGGTCCGTACGGCCTCCTCGTCGCACAGGCCCGCCCCGGCCACCAGGGTGTCCTCGAGGTGCTGTCCGGGGGTGTCGCCCTCGCCGAGGGCGGCGGCGATGCCGCCCTGCGCCCAGCGCGTGGAGCCGTCGTCCAGCCGGGCCTTGGTGACCACGACGGTGGTGAGTCCGGCGGCCTGGCAGCGCAGGGCCGCGGTCAGGCCGGCCACCCCGGAGCCGACGACGACCACGTCCGCGGAGATGGCCCAGCCGGGGGCGGGCGCGTGCAGTCGTATGCCTGTGCTGGTCACGAGGCGGCTCCGAAGGTGAGGGGGATGTTGTCGATCAGCCGGGTCGCGCCGACCCGGGCGGCGACGGCGAGGACGGCCTCGCCGGTGAAGTCGTCACCGATCTCGCCGAAGTCGGCGGGGTCGACCAGCGCCAGGTAGTCCAGCCGCAGCGGCGGGTCGAGGCGGGCGGCCTCGTCCAGGACCTGGCGGGCGGCGGCGCGCACGGCCGCCGGGCCGCCGGGCGCGGCGGTGGCCACGGCGTGCGCGTCGGCCGCCGCGCGGGACTCGCCTATGGCGCTCAGCGCCTCGGCACGCGCGTGCGTGGAGGGCACTTCCCGGGCCCGCGCGCGCAGCGCCTCCTGGGCCGCGTGCCGGTCCCGGCCGGCGAACAGCGCGCGGGACAGCGCGAGCGCGGTCCGGCGCTCGTCCGGCGACAGGTAGCGGTTGCGGCTGGACAGGGCGAGCCCGTCCTCCTCGCGCACGGTCGGCACGGCGACGATCTCGACACCGAAGTTGAGGTCCCGCACCATGCGCCGGATCAGGGCCAGCTGCTGGGCGTCCTTCTGCCCGTACAGGGCGACGTCGGGGCGGGTGAGGTGCAGCAGCTTGGCGACGACGGTGAGCATGCCGTCGAAGTGGCCGGGCCGCGAGGCACCCTCCAGGCGCGCGCCCATGGGGCCGGCCGACACGCGCACCTGGGGCTCGCCGCCGGGGTACACCTCGTCCACGGAGGGCGCGAACACGGCGTCCGCGCCCGCCCGCCCGGCGAGTTCCAGGTCGGCGTCCAGGGTGCGCGGGTAGCGGTCCAGGTCCTCGCCGGCGCCGAACTGGAGCGGGTTGACGAAGACCGTGACGACGACCTCGCCGTCCGGGCCCGCGATCTCGCGGGCGGAGCGGATGAGGGTCGCGTGGCCCTCGTGCAGGGCGCCCATGGTCATCACGACGGCGCGGCGGCCGTGGCGCACGCGCGCGTGCAGCTCGTCGGCGGTGCTCAGCAGGGCGGTGGTCATCGGTCGTTCCCCTCGGTGCCGGTCGTGCCGTCGTCTCCCTGGTCCGGGTGGCCCCCGTCGGCGAGTACCCCCAGGAGGTCCTCGGCGAGTTCCGGCTTCAGCAGGCCGGCCGCCAGCGCGCGGTCGGCGGTCGCGCGGGCCATCGCGAGGTAGCCGGCCACGGTCTGCGGGGCGTGCCTGCGCAGTTCGGTGATGTGTGCGGCGACCGTGCCGGCGTCCCCGCGGGCGACCGGGCCGGTCAGGGCGGTGTCACCGGAGCGCAGCGCGTTGTCCAGGGCGGCGCCGAGCAGCGGGCCGAGCATCCGGTCGGGCGCGCCGACGCCGGCCGTGCGCAGCAGTTCCATGGCCTGGGCGACGAGGGTCACCAGGTGGTTGGAGCCGAGGGCGAGGGCCGCGTGGTAGAGCGGGCGGTTCTCCTCGCTGATCCACTCCGGTTCGCCGCCCATCTCGATCACCAGGGCCTCGGCGGCCAGCCGCAGTTCCTCGGGCGCGGTGACGCCGAAGGAGCAGCCCGCGAGGCGCTGCACGTCCACGGGGGTGCCGGTGAAGGTCATCGCCGGGTGCAGGGCCAGCGGCAGCGCGCCCGCGCGCAGGGCGGGGTCGAGGACCTTCGCGCCGTACCGGCCGGAGGTGTGCACCAGCAGCTGGCCCGGCCGCACCGCGCCGGTCCCGGCGAGGCCGGCGACCAGGCCGGGCAGGGCGTCGTCGGGGACGGTGAGCAGCACCAGGTCGGCGCGCTGGAGCACCTCGGCGGGCGGCACCAGCGGGACGTCCGGGAGCATGGCCCCGGCGCGCCTGCGGGAGGCGTCGGAGACTCCGGAGACGGCCACCGGGCGGTGCCCGGCGAGCTGGAGGGACGCGGCCAGCGCGGGGCCCACGCGGCCGGCGCCGACGACACCGACGGTGAGCCGCGCGGGGCGGTCCTTGAGGTCTGGCTGGTGGACTGTACTCACGCGACGGCGGCCTTCCCGTTCCAGTCCGCTCTGGGTACCGGACGATTTCTCGTCATGTTAACGCTATCGGGTGGGCCGACGGCCGGTTGTCCACAGGCTGTGGGTTTGTCCACACCCCCGCGCGAAAAACCGACGGCCCGCGCGCGGGGGGAACGGCATGATCCGTCCATGACTGATGCGGCGGTACCGGACGGACACGAGGACGACGACCTGCGGGCGGGCGTTGAGCCCCCTGCGGCGGAGCGGATGCGGGAGCGGCGGCGGGCCGCCTTCGCGAAGGCGGAACGGGTGCTGTGGCGGCCGGGCTTCCGGCGCACGGTGCGCGAGCGGCTGGCGTTCCTGGACGCGGCGTCCGAGGTGTACGACCTGGACCGGTACGCGGACGTCTACGGCGACGGGATCGTGGAGGACCTGGAGAAGCGGGTCGCGGCCCTGCTCGGCACGGAGGCCGCCGCGTTCTTCCCGACCGGCACGATGGCCCAGCAGGTGGCCCTGCGCTGCTGGGCGGGCCGCACCGGCAGTCCCACCGTGGCCCTGCACGCCCTGGCCCACCCCGAGGTGCACGAACGGCATGCGTTCAGCCAGGTCAGCGGGTTGCGTCCGGTACGGGTGACCGGTGAGCCCCGGCTGCCCACGGCGGCCGAGATACGCGACTTCCCCGAGCCCTTCGGGACGCTGATGCTGGAGCTGCCCCTCCGGGACGCCGGTTTCGTGCTGCCCGCCTGGGAGGAGCTGACCGAGGTCGTCGAGGCCGCGCGGGAGCGGGACGCGGTGGTGCACTTCGACGGCGCGCGCCTGTGGGAGAGCACGGTCCGCTTCGGCCGGTCCCTGGCGGAGATCGCGGGCCTCGCCGACAGCGTCTACGTGTCGTTCTACAAGTCCCTCGACGGCTTCGGCGGGGCCGCGCTGGCCGGCCCGGGGACGCTGGTTGAGGAGGCCAGGACCTGGCGGCACCGGTACGGCGGGGCCGTCTTCCAGCAGTTCCCCACCGTGCTGTCCGCACTCGTCGGACTGGAGCGCGAGCTGCCCCGGCTGCCGGAGTACGTGCGGCACGCCCGCGTGGTCGCCGCCGCGCTGCGCGAGGGCCTGGCGGCGGCCGGGGTGCCGTGGGCGCGCGTGCACCCCGAGGAGCCGCACACCCACGAGTTCCGGGTCTGGCTGCCGTACGACGCCGGCGTCCTGATGGAGGCGGCCGTGTCCCAGGCCGAGGAGACGGGCACGTTCCTCTTCTCCGAAGCCTGGGACCGGGGCGGGCCGGGGCTGGCCTTCACCGAGGTCTCGGTGCGCTCTCAGGGCCTGGAGTGGACGGCGGACGACGTGCGGACGGCCGTCGCCGACTTCGCGCGGCGGCTCCCCGGCGCGTGACCGGCGCCCGCCCCGCGCCCGTCCACACGGCCCGCACGCCGTGGGCTACGGCGTCACAGCGCTCTCGGGTCCAGCCACCGGCGCAGGGCGTACCGCAGCCGGCCGTGGGCCGGGCGCTCGGCGACGACGGCGCTGAAGGGCCGGTGGTCCCTCACCGCGCGCAGCGCGTCCAGGTCGTGCCGGCCCGGCGCGGGCGGTTCCGGCTCGCCGTGCAGACGGGCGCGGTAGCTGTCGAGGAGGTACTGCTGGGTGATGCTCATGGCGGACCGCCTTGTCGGGACGTGGCTGATCGGGTGACTGATCGGGCTCCGCGGCTGCCCCGGTGCCTCAAGCCTGCTGGCCCGCCGCCCGGTTGTCCCGTCGATTGACGGCTGACGTCAAACGACGGGGGCCGCTGTCAGTGGCCGGGTGCACGATGGGGGCATGAGCGTGACCATCGACATCACCGGACTGCCCGTGGAGCGGGTCGCCGTCGTGCCGTCCCCGCTGGCGGAGCTGGGGATGGCGCTGCACGCGCTGAGCGAGCCCGGCCACCATCCCGACCTGCGGGGCTGGGCGACCGCCGTCTCCTCCCGGCTGGAGCCCTGCCTGGCCGACCGGCTGTGCGAGGCGGACTTCCTGTGGCGTTCGACGTTCTCGGACGTCTTCGCCCCGTTCGCCGGCATCCCGGGCGGGCGCGCGCTGCCCGGGGCCACGCTCGCCGAGGAGCTGGACCTGCTGGACAAGCTGACGGACGCCCAGTTCGTCAACGCGGCCCTGGAGTTCACCTGCCAGCTGCGCTACGACGTCCAGGAGGACGGCCCGCTGGACGATCCGGAGCTGCGCCGGCGCTCCCTGGAACTGGCCGCCGCGCGCGGGGCCGTCCAGGAGCGGTTCACGCGCCGCCTGCTGACGGACCCGCCGGCCGTGCGCGCGTGGTTCCGGCAGCTGATGCTCGACTGCGACGACGCGTTCTTCGCCGACACCTGGGCCCGGATCCAGCCCCAGCTGGCCGCCGACGCCCGGCACAAGACCGAACTGCTGCGCCGCAAGGGCCTCGGGGAAGCCCTCGCCGCCCTGTCCGGGGCGGTGTCGCTGGACGAGGAGGGCCGGGTGATCACGGTCGACAAGCTGGTGACGGGCCGCACCGCCACCGGCGACGGCGGCCTGGTGCTGGTGCCGACCAGCCTCGGCTGGCCGCACGTGATGGTCCTGCACCGGTACGGCTGGCAGCCGACGATCACCTATCCGGCGAGCGGTCCCCGGCCGCAGGCCCCGTCCGTGGAGCAGCTCACGCGCCGGCTGGACGCGCTGGCGCACCCGGTGCGGATGCGGCTGTGCCGGCACCTCGCGCGCGCCCCGCACACCACCAGCGAACTGGCCGACGCGCACGGCATGACCGCGCCCGAGATATCCCGGCACCTGTCGGTGCTGAAGAAGGCCGGCCTGATCACCGACTGCCGGCGCGGCCGGTACGTGCAGCACCAGCTGGACCTGACCGCGGTGGCCCGGCTGGGCAGCGACTTCATCGAGGGCGTCCTGCGCTGAGCACCGCCCCGGAGCCGGCCGGTGAGGTCAGCCGTGGCCGCCCGCGCGGACGAGCCCCGTCTCGTACGCGAGGACGACCACCTGCACCCGGTCCCTGAGGCCGAGCTTGGTCAGGATGCGGCCCACGTGGGTCTTCACCGTCGCCTCGCTCAGCACCAGCCGGGCCGCGATCTCGCCGTTGGACAGGCCCTGCGCGACCAGCACCATCACCTCGCGCTCGCGCTCCGTGAGCCGTTCCAGCTCCTTGTGCCGGGGCTCGTTGCCGGTGGCGGGCAGCATCGGCGCGAAGCGGTCCAGCAGCCGCCGGGTGGTGGAGGGCGCGACGACCGCGTCGCCGCTGTGCACCGCGCGGATCGCGGCCAGCAGGTCGCCGGGCGGCACGTCCTTGAGCATGAAGCCGGAGGCACCCGCCTTCAGCCCGGAGAAGGCGTACTCGTCCAGGTCGAACGTGGTCAGGATGAGCACCTTCGGCGCGTCGGGCTCCGAGCAGATCCGCCGGGTGGCCTCCACGCCGTCCAGCTTCGGCATCCGGACGTCCATGAGGATGACGTCGACGGCGGTGGACCGCACCACCTGAAGGGCCTCCACGCCGTCACCCGCCTCCGCGACGACCTCCATGTCCGGCTGGGCGGCGAGCACCATCCGGAACCCGGTGCGCAGCAGCACCTGGTCGTCGACGAGCATCACGCGGATCGTCATGGGTCCTCTTCCGTGTCTTTCGGTTGCCGTCTTTGTGGTGCGGTGGGGCGCGCGGGAGCGCGCGACGGGGTCAGTGCGCCGGCTTGAGCGGCAGCAGGGCGCTGATGCGGAATCCTCCGCCGGGGCGCGGCCCCGCGTCCAGCGTGCCGCCGACCATGCCGACGCGCTCGCGCATGCCGATCAGGCCGTGCCCCCGGCCGTCGGCGCCGCCCTCCTCGTACAGCTCGTGCGGGGCACCCTTGCCGTCGTCCTCGACCAGCAGGCCCAGGCCGTCGTCGAAGTAGACCAGCCGTACGCTCGCGCCCGCCCCCGGGCCGCCGTGCTTGCGCGTGTTGGTGAGCGCCTCCTGCACGATCCGGTACGCGGTCAGCTCCACCCCGCTGGGCAGCGGCCGCGGGGTGCCCTCCACCTTGAAGTCGACCGGCAAGCCGGAGCTGCGGCACTGCTCGACGAGGTCGTCGATCTGCTCGACGTCGGGCTGCGGGACGTACTCCCCGGTCTCCTGGTGCTCGCCGGTGCGCAGCACGCCCAGCAGGCGGCGCATCTCGGCGAGGGCCTGCCGGCCGGTGGAGGAGATCGTCTCCAGGGCCTTCCTGGCCTGGTCGGGCGCGGTGTCCAGCACGTAGTTGGCGCCGTCGGCCTGCACCACCATCACGGACACGTTGTGCGCCACCACGTCGTGCAGCTCGCGGGCGATACGGGCGCGCTCGGCGGCGACCGCGACCTTCGCCTGTGCCTCGCGCTCCTTCTCCAGGCGGGCCGCGCGCTCCTCCAGCTGGGCGAAGTAGGCCCGCCGGGTGCGCATGGAGTCACCGAGCACCCAGGCGAGGGCGAAGGGCACCGTCTGGAACACGGCGATGGCGACCTGCCCGGCGAAACTGGCCTGCTCCTGCGGCCAGCGGATCTGCGCCAGGGTCGCCGCGCAGAGGCTGACGGACAGGGCGAGCCGGGAGGACCAGCGGGCGCCGACCGCCGCGACCGTGTAGGTGATCACCAGCATGGCGAAGTCGGCGACGGTCGTCTCGACGTCCAGGACCAGCTGGGCCAGCCCGGTCCCCAGGGCGACCAGCAGCATCGGCTCCGGGAAACGGCGGCGCAGCGCCACGACCACGCACAGGACGGCGGAGACGGCGATACCGGCGGGCAGCGACCCGTGGTGGTGCGGCGAGCCGTCGAAACTGACCTCGCTCATCCCGGACATCCCGAACAGGACGACGGCCCAGAAGGTGTCGACCCAGATCGGGTGGCGGCGGAGGAAGTCATAGAGGCGCTGCACGTAACCCAGCGTAGGGAAACCGGGTGCGTGCGGGGGTCAACCGGAGGGCCGATCCGCGCCCGGCGCGCGTACTCCGCAAGGTGGATGTCGTGCTCATCTGTGCGCCTAGGCTGGCCCCGTGACGGACGAGACGACGGCGGGGGAACGCCCCGGGGATCCCGGCCCGCGCGGCTGGCGCGCGGCGGCCGGGGCGGCGCTGTACGGGCCGGGCGGCTTCTACCGGCGCCCGGAGGGCCCGGCCGGTCACTTCCGCACCTCCGTGCACGCCTCCCCGCTGTTCGCGCGGGCCGTGGCCCGGCTGCTGTGCCGGGTCGACGCGGCGCTCGGCCGGCCCGCCGTGCTGGACTTCGTCGACCTGGGCGCCGGGCGCGGCGAGCTGACGCGCGGGGTGCTCGCCGCGCTGCCGGCCGGGGTGGCCGCGCGCACGCGCGCGTACGCCGTCGAGATCGCCGGCCGCCCGGCCGGCCTGGACGGACGGATCGACTGGCGGAGCGAGATCCCGGACACCGTCACCGGGCTGCTGTTCGCCAACGAGTGGCTGGACAACGTGCCCGTGGACGTCGTGGAGGCGGACGCGGCCGGCGTGCCCCGGCTGGTGCTCGTCGCGGAGGACGGCTCCGAGCGGCTCGGGGAGCCGGTGACGGGGGCGGCGGCCGACTGGCTCGCGCGCTGGTGGCCGCTGCCGGCCGAGGCGGGACTGCGGGCGGAGATCGGGCTGCCCCGGGACGAGGCCTGGGCGGCGGCCGTGGCCCGGGTGGCGCGGGGGCTCGCGGTGGCCGTGGACTACGCGCACACCCTGGACACACGCCCGCCCTTCGGGACGCTCACCGGCTTCCGGGAGGGCCGCGAGACGGCGCCCGTGCCGGACGGCTCGTGCGACATCACGGCACACGTCGCACTGGACGCGTGCGCGGCGGCACCGAACGCGGTGGCACCGCCGCGCACACCGTCGGCTCCGGCGCGGGCGCCCTCCGACCCGGCACAGGGAACTCCCGGGACAGCGCGCGAGCTGCCGAGTCCGCGCCTGCTCACACAGCGCGCCGCCCTGCACGCCCTGGACATCACCGGCGTACGCCCCCCGCTCGCGCTGGCCTCCACGGACCCCGCCGGCTACGTCCGCGCCCTCGCGAGCGCCGGGGAGGGCGCCGAACTCACGGCGGCGGGCGGCCTCGGCGACTTCGGCTGGCTGCTCCAGC
This sequence comes from Streptomyces sp. NPDC038707, assembly GCF_040636485.1. NCBI lineage: Bacteria > Bacillati > Actinomycetota > Actinomycetes > Kitasatosporales > Streptomycetaceae > Streptomyces > Streptomyces sp. NPDC038707. The sequence goes on along the minus strand of NZ_JBEZUP010000028.1, from coordinate 50,646 downwards.
CGGTCGGCGTCCCGGACCCCCTCGGGCCGGGCCCGCGGGCACCGTAGCGGGCCCGGCGCGGCCCGCGTGCCGACGGCCCGCTCGACGGCCTACTTGTCGATGTCGCCCACCACGAAGAACATCGAGCCCAGGATCGCGACCATGTCCGCCACCAGCGTCCCCGGCAGCAGCTCGGTCAGCGCCTGGATGTTGTTGTACGAGGCCGAGCGCAGCTTCAGCCGGTACGGGGTCTTCTCGCCCTTGCTGACCAGGTAGTAGCCGTTGATCCCGAGCGGGTTCTCGGTCCAGGCGTACGTGTGCCCCTCGGGGGCCTTCAGCACCTTCGGCAGCCGCTGGTTGATCGGCCCGGGCGGCAGCTCGCCGAGGCGGTCCAGACAGGCGTCGGCGAGGTCCAGGGCGTTGTGGGTCTGCTCCAGCAGCACCTCGAAGCGGGCGAGGCAGTCGCCCTCGGCGCGGGTCACCACCTTCAGGACGTCCTGGAGATCGCCGTAGGCCAGGTACGGCTCGTCGCGGCGCAGGTCGAAGTCGACGCCCGAGGCGCGTGCGATGGGCCCGCTCACGCCGTAGGCGTGCACCGCCTCGGGCGCGAGCACCCCCACGCCGCGCGTGCGCCCCCGGAAGATCTCGTTGCCCAGCACCAGGTCGTCGAAGACGTCCATGCGCGAGCGCACCGCGGCGACGGCCTCGCGCGCGCGTGCCGTCCAGCCCGCCGGCAGGTCCTCCTTGAGGCCGCCGACCCGGTTGAACATGTAGTGCATGCGCCCGCCGGAGACCTCCTCCATGACGTTCTGGAGCACCTCGCGCTCCCGGAACGCGTAGAACACCGGCGTGATCCCGCCCAGCTCCAGCGGGTAGGAGCCGAGGAACATCAGGTGGTTCAGCACCCGGTTCAGCTCGGCGAGCAGGGTGCGCGTCCACACCGCCCGCTCGGGGACCTCCATGCCGAGCATCCGCTCCACCGCGAGGACCACGCCCAGCTCGTTGGAGAACGCCGACAGCCAGTCGTGGCGGTTGGCGAGCACGATGATCTGCCGGTAGTCGCGCGCCTCGAACAGCTTCTCGGCGCCCCGGTGCATGTACCCGATCACCGGCTCCGCGCGGACGATGCGCTCGCCGTCCAGCACGAGTTTCAGCCGCAGCACGCCGTGCGTGGACGGGTGCTGCGGACCGATGTTGAGCACCATGTCGGTGCTCTCCGCCGCACCGCCGATGCCGACCGTGGTCTCCGTCGTAGGAGTCATGGGCCCAGTTTCCCCTACGTACGCTGGGCTCATGGAAACGGGGAGCCTGGACGGGACCGGAACGCCGGCGGACCAGCCGGTGTGGCGGCGGCTGGAGCCGGGGCTGCTGCGGGTGCGGCGGCTGCTGCTGACGGTGTGGGCGGGGGTGTTCGCGGTGGCGGCCGGCCTGCTGCCGGGGCTTTTCGCGGGCCCCGCGTGGGCGGCGTGCGCGCTGCTGCCGCCGGCGTGCGCCGCCGTGTGCTGGCGGCTGCTGGAGCGCAACTGGCGCTCCTGGCGCTACGCCGAGCGCGCCGACGACCTGCTGATCAGCCGCGGTGTCCTGTGGCGCGAGGAGACGGTGGTGCCGTACGGGCGGATGCAGCTGGTGGAGGTGACCTCGGGGCCCGTGGAGCGGCGTTTCGGGCTGGCCACCGTGCAGCTGCACACGGCCGCCGCCGCGACCGACGCGACCATCCCCGGCCTGGACCCGGCCGAGGCGGAACGGCTGCGCGACCGGCTCACCGAGCTGGGCGAGGCACGATCGGCGGGCCTGTGACGCCCCCGGAGCGGGCCGGGGGCGCGGACGGCGGCACACCGGAGCGCGCGGCCGACGCCGGGCGGCCGCCCGTCATCGAGCGCCGGCTGCACCCGGTCACGCCCCTGCGCCGGGCGTGGGCGCCGCTCGCCGTGCTGGCCGGCTGGGCGGTGCACGACCCGAACGGCGCGCAGGAGCAGCTCGCACGGCTCACGGACACCATGCTCCTGCTGGGGCTCGCGGTGCTGGTGCCGGCGGCCGGCCTCTACGGCTTCCTGACCTGGTGGTTCACGCACTACGCCGTCACCGACACCGAGCTGCGGATCCGCACCGGACTGCTGTTCCGGCGCACCGCGCACATCCGGCTGGAGCGGGTCCAGGCCGTGGACGTCTCCCGCCCGCTGCTCGCGCGCGTGGCGGGTGTCGCCAAGCTGCGCATCGGCGTCGTAGGCACCGACGACAAGGACGAACTGGCCTTCCTGGGCGAGCGCGAGGCGCGCGCCCTGCGTGCGGAACTGCTCGCGCGCGCCGCCGGTTTCGCTCCCGAGACGGCGCGTGCGGTCGGAGAGGCACCGGCGCACATCCTGCTGCGTGTGCCCCCGCGCGAGCTGGCGCGCTCCCTGGTGCTGACGGGCGCCACCTGGGGGTCGCTGTGCGCCGCGCTGGTCGTCCCGACCGTGCTGTGGCTCGTCACGGACAACCTGTGGACGGTCCTCGCCACCGCCCTGCCGCTGCTCGGCACGGCCGGGGCGAGCAGCGCGGGCCGGTTCGTCACCGAGTTCGACTGGACGGTGAGCGAGTCCCCGGACGGGCTGCGCATCGACCGCGGACTGCTGGACCGCGCCCACGAGACGGTGCCGCCCGGCCGGGTGCAGACCGTGCGGATCGTGGAACCGCTGCTGTGGCGGCGGCGCGGCTGGGTCCGGGTCGAACTCGATGTGGCCGGATCCGACAACTCGGTGCTGATACCGGTCGCCCCGCGACCGGTCGCCGAGTCGGTCCTCGCACGAGTGCTGCCCGGGGTGACGGTGCCGGCGGAGCTGTCGCGGGCGCCGGGCCGGGCCCGCTGGTGCGTGCCGGTGTGGTGGCGCGGGCACGGGCTCGCGGTCACCGGTCCGGTGTTCGCCGCCCGCAGCGGCCTGCTGTGCCGCCGGCTCTCGCTGGTCCCGCACGCCAAGGTGCAGAGCGTACGGCTCACCCAGGGGCCCTGGGAGCGCCGCTGGGGCCTCGCCGACGTCCATGTGGACACCGGGGCCGGCAAGACCGTCACAGCCCGGCTGCGCGACGCCGCGGAAGCCGCGCGGCTCCTCGCCGAGCAGGCGGAGAGGTCCCGTACGGGCCGCAGGGACGCCCCGCCGGACCGCTGGATGACGCCGGGCTGACCGGCACGGGATCCGGCCGGTACGCCGCGGGCCCGGCTCCCTCGGGGGAGGCCGGGCCCGTTCCGTGCTGCCGCATGTCGCTCAGGAGGCCGCGCTGCGCAGCCCCTGTACGTCGATCTGCTCGGTCTCGTCGTGCGCCGTCAGGTCGATGATCTGACCGGCCCCCCGGGACCGCTCGTCGGCGGGCTTGAACCCGGTCTCGGCCTCGGCCTTGTGCACGGCGAGCGCCTCGGGGCCCACGACGTCGGCCAGGTCCTCGTTCTGCACCGAGTCCAGCGCGGCCTTCGGGGCGCCCTTCTGCGTGCCGAAGAAGTCGAACCCGCCCTCGGTCACCGGCCGCCGCGCGGGCGCGGGCGGCACGACGGCCACGGCGGCGGGCACACCGGGGCTCCCGGCAGCCGGCCCCACGGGCACGGCCCCGGCCGCCGGCACGCCGTCCACGGCACCGTACGGCCGCTCCGCACCGCCCTGCGCCTGCGCAGTGGCGGGACGAGAGGCGCCGGCCGCCGGGGCGTGGGAGGCGGGACCGGCGACCTCGGGGGCCGCTCCGGGCACGGACCCGGCAGCCGACACCGACCCAGCAGCCGGAGCCGCGGCGGGCCCGGCAGCCGGAACCGAGCCGGGAACGATCGCGGACCCCGCAACCGGAGCGGATCCGGAAACCGAGGCGGCCCCCTGCGCGGGAGCCGGAACGGCAACGGCCCCAGGACCCTGAGCGGCCCCCGGCACGGAAGCGACCCCGGACCCAGCAGCCACAGCGGACCCCGAAGGCGGAGCAGCCCCCGCCGCAGAAGCGGCCCCGGGCCCGGCAACGGGAACCGAGCCGGATGCGGCACCCGGAGTCGACGCGGACGCGGGAGCAGCCCCCGGAGCAGACCCGGCGACCGGTGCCTCCTCGGGCCGGGATACGGGCCCGGTCTCGGTCTCGGTCTCGGTCTCGGAAGCGGGAGCGCTCCCCAGCGCCGGAGCGGACGCGTCGCCCTCCGGCCCGGAAGCGGACGCGTCGCCCCCCGGCCCGGAAACGGGCGCGTCGGCCGCGGACCCCGCGCCCTCGCCATCCGCCGGCCCGGAAACCCGCTCCGCGCCGGCCGTGGGCACCACCGCACCCGGCGTCCCCGCCACGGCTTCCGCCGGACCGGGCTCCCCCGCTCCGGACTGGACCGCACCAGGCGCCGCGCCCGCGAGTCCGACCGCACCCGGCGCGCCCGTCAAGGGCTCCGCCGCCCCGGTCCCGTCCGTCACCGACGTCCCCGCGCCGGGCTCATCCGCCTCGGTCCCGGCTTCCGTCGCCGCACCCGCCGGACCGGAGCCGCCCTCGGGCTCCGCCGGGGCCTCCCGTTCGAGGCGGGCCAGTGCCGTGAGGGCGCGGCGGTACAGGCGGGCGCCCTCGGAGGAGAACACCGCGGGGGCCGACGGCGCGGCCCCGGCCGGGCCGGAGGGCCCGGCGCCGCGGGCGGGCGGCAGGGCCGGGGCCGTCGGGCGGGCGGGTCCCGGGTCCGGTGCGGTCGCCTCGAGTTCCAGCAGCCGGCGCCCCTCCAGGGCGCTGGCCCGCTCGGTCTCGGCGGTGGCGTACCGGCGCAGCAGCGCGGCGTGCTCGTTGCGCAGTCCGGCCAGTTCGGCGCGCTTGGCGCGCAGCCGCTGCTCCAGCTTCGCGCGCAGCTCGCGGGACTCCTCGATGTCGGTCTCCAGTTCGGCGACCCGTTCCTCGAAGCGCCACTCGTCACCGGCACGCGCGCGCGTCAGCTCGGCGACCTGCCGGCCCGCCTGGACGTCCCAGCGGCGCATCACGAACGCGCCGAGGACCGAGGTCGCCGCCGCGGCGGCGGCCAGCGCGCGCAACACCGTGGCCTCGGAGAACACCCAAGGGGCCGACGCACAGACGACGGAGACGCCGGCGATCGCCGAGGGAGGCAACAGCCGGTGCAGAGGAGAGGAATGGCGGTGGCGTCCACGTGGCATGGCCAGAAACTTACCGCGCGTAGGTGGATCGTGGGCCCCGGGCCGTAAAAACACGGCCACACCGGGGACCTCACGATACGTCAGGGCACGCGGCTCAGTGATCGGTCAGCCGCCCGCTGATCCACTGGAGCGTCGGCGGTATCTCGCGCCGCCAGGTGTTGAAGTTGTGCCCGCCGCTGTCGAGGATGATCGACGAGATCCGGGTCTCGTCCGTGGCCTGCACCTGCTGGATGAACTTCATCGTGGCCTTGTAGTTGTGCTCCCCGACCCTGCTGCTGGTGACGAGCAGCGAGGTGTCCGGCGCGGGCTGGTGCCGCAGCAGCCAGAACAGGTCGGCGCGGTTGCGCAGCTTGGCGTCACCGTGGAAGAGGTCGCCGGTGGTGGGGTCGATCGGCGCCTTGTAGTACGGCGACAGGCCCGCGCCGGCCGCGTACACCCGCGGGTGGTGCATGGCGAGCTTGAGCGCGCAGTAGCCGCCGGTGGAGTCGCCGATGACGCCCCAGCCGCCCGGGTGCCCGCCGGCCCGGTAGTGGCCGCGCACGGCGTCCGGCAGGTCCTTGGCGAAGAACGTCTCCGCCTGCGGCCCGCCCGGCACGTCCACGCACTCGGTGTCCCGCGGCGGCGCCACGGTCGGCCGCAGCATCACCAGGATCATCGGCTGCACGCGCCCGTCCCTGGCCAGCCGCTGCGCGGTGCTCGGGTAGTCCAGCTTGTCCACCAGCGACCGCGCGGTGCCCGGGTAGCCGGTCAGCACGACGGCCGTCGGGAACGTGCGCGTGCGGTACCGCGGCTGGAAGTACTCCGGCGGCAGGTACACGTACGCCGGGGTCGCGATGTGCGTCGTACGGCCGACGATGTCCACCTTCTGGATCTGCCCGCCCAGCTCCGGCCGCGTGGCGCGCACGCCGGGCACCTCGGAGGTGGAGACCACCTGGAGCGGGCCGCCGCCGGCGCCGTGCTCCGAGTGGTCGACCACCACCCCCTGCCCGGTCTCCGTGCCGAACAGGTCGGCCCAGCTGGCGTAGAAGCCGAAGGCCTGGTTGGCGGCGAGGCCGACGGAGGCGAAGAGCGCCACCTGCGTGGCCAGCAGCAGGCCGACCCGCCCGCCGACGGACCGCCAGGTGAGCCGGGCCAGGCGCGGCCACAGCCACACCGTGCCGATGAACAGCACGGCGGCGACCGCTATCGCCAGCATCAGCACTATGTTGCTCGTGAGACCCATGGGCTGTTTCCTGCCTGCGCTTTCCGCCCGTGCCGTGCCCACGCCTGGTGCGCGCGCTCGCCCGGGGCTTTCCTTGGCCTTTGACCCGACTTTCCGGTGCGGAGTGAACCTCCCGCGCCCAGACACCGTCCTAGAGGGCGCAATGTCGCCGGATGCCCCGATCGGCACCGGAATCAAGGTCTCTCGCACAACTACGGGATGCGATGTCTGTCAGGATAGATGGGGAAATGTCGGGCGAGGTTCCGGGCCGGGCACGCCGGACTCGGCGCCTGCCGCGCGCTCCGCGCCCCGAGTCCGTTCCCGTTCTGGTCGGCCGGGCGGCCACGCTCGTGGGCCTCCTGGACATCGCCGCGGGTGTCTTCCCGCGCTTCCGGCACAGCCGTATGCACGCCCTGGCCGAGGTGCTGCCGGGCTCCTTCGGGCCGTTCGCGGCGGCGCTCTCGCTCAGCGCGGGTGTGCTGTTGCTGCTGCTCGCGCACGGGCTCAAGCGGCGCAAGCGCCGGGCCTGGCGGGCCGCGGTGGCGCTGCTCCCGGCGGGCGCGGCGGCCCAGTTCGCGTACCGGCACTCGCTCGTCGGCGCGGTCATCGCGGTCGCCCTGCTGGTGCCGCTGCTGCGCCACCGGGACCAGTTCGCCGCCCTGCCCGATCCGCGCAGCCGATGGCGCGCGCTCGCCAACTTCGTGCTCATGAGCGCCGGTTCGCTCCTCCTCGGGCTCGTCATCGTCAGCGTCCACCCGGGCCGGACGATCGGCGACCCGAGCCTGGCCGACCGGCTGACGCACGTCGTCTACGGGCTGTTCGGCTTCGAGGGCCCGGTCGACTACCAGGGCAACACCTCCTGGACGGTCGCCTTCTCCCTCGGCGCGCTCGGCTGGATCACCGCGGCCACCACCATCTACCTGGCCTTCCGCCCGGAGCACCCGGCCGCCCGCCTCACCGCGGAGGACGAGGAGAAGCTGCGCGCCCTGCTGGCCCGGCACGGCGGGCGCGACTCGCTCGGCCACTTCGCGCTGCGCCGCGACAAGGCGGTGGTGTTCTCGCCGAGCGGCAAGGCCGCGGTCACCTACCGGGTGGTGTCCGGGGTGATGCTCGCCAGCGGCGACCCCATCGGGGACGTCGAGGCCTGGCCGGGCGCCATCGAGCGCTTCATGGACGAGGCCCGGGCCCACTCCTGGACGCCCGCCGTCATGGGCTGTTCGGAGACCGGCGGCGAGGTGTGGACGCGGGAGACCGGCCTGGACGCCCTGGAACTGGGCGACGAGGCGGTGGTGGACGTGGCGGATTTCTCGCTCGCCGGACGCGCGATGCGCAATGTGCGCCAGATGGTCAAGCGCATCGAGCGGGCCGGCTACGAAACCCGGGTACGGCGCATCCGTGACCTCGGGGAGGCCGAGCTGGAGCGGATCCGCCGGGCGGCGGAGGACTGGCGCGGCACGGACACCGAGCGCGGCTTCTCCATGGCGCTCGGCCGCATCGGCGACCCGGCCGACGGCGACTGCCTGATCGCCACCGCGCACAAGCAGGACGAGGAGCCGGGCGAGTACGGCGACCTGAAGGCGATCCTGCACTTCGTGCCGTGGGGGACGGACGGCGTCTCGCTGGACCTGATGCGCCGCGACCGCGCCGCCGACCCGGGCATGAACGAGCTGCTGATCGTCGCCGCCCTCCAGGCCGCCCCCAAGTTCGGCATCACCCGGGTCTCGCTGAACTTCGCGATGTTCCGCTCCGCCCTCGCGCGCGGGGAGAAGATCGGCGCCGGTCCGGTGCTGCGCGCCTGGCGCGGGCTGCTGGTGTTCCTCTCGCGCTGGTTCCAGATCGAGTCGCTGTACAAGTTCAACGCCAAGTTCCAGCCCCGCTGGGAGCCGCGGTTCGTGGTCTACCGGGCCCCCGCCGACCTGCCCCGGATCGGCTTCGCCGCCATGCAGGCCGAGGGCTTCGTCGACCTCGCCGTGCCGCTGCCGCGCTTCCTGCGCCGGCGCCGCCCGGCCCCCGGCCGCCCGTGCGCGCACGTGGGCGAACGGGACGTCCGGGCGGTCTGAGGGCCGGCGGCCGTCCGGTGCGGCCCGCGGGGGGCCGCCGCGCGTTCCCGGCACCGGCCTGGGCCTACGCTGAACGTATGAACAGCATCAGCGGGCGCGGCCGGGTGGCCGGCCTTCCGGCATGGGACCGGTGCGCGGTCATGGGGGTCGTGAACGTGACCCCCGACTCCTTCTCCGACGGCGGCCGCTGGTTCGACACCACCGTCGCCGTCAAGCACGGCCTGGACCTGGTCGCCGAGGGCGCGGACCTGGTCGACGTGGGCGGCGAGTCCACCCGGCCCGGCGCCACCCGCGTGGACGAGGCCGAGGAGCTGCGCCGGGTCGTCCCCGTGGTGCGCGGCCTGGCCTCCGAGGGCGCCGTCGTCTCCGTCGACACCATGCGCGCCTCCGTCGCCGAACAGGCCCTCGCGGCCGGCGCCGTCCTCGTCAACGACGTCAGCGGCGGCCTGGCCGACCCCGCGATGATCCCGGTGGTGGCCGCCGCGGGCGCCCCCTTCGTCGTCATGCACTGGCGCGGCTTCCTCCAGGGCGGCAACGTCAAGGGCGTCTACGCGGACGTGGTCGGCGAGGTCGTCGGGGAACTGCACGCGCGCGTGGAGGCCGTGCTGGCCGGCGGCGTCGCCCCGGACCGCGTCGTCGTCGACCCGGGCCTGGGCTTCTCCAAGGAGGCCGAGCACGACCTGGCCCTGCTCGCCCACCTGGACCGGCTGCGCGCCCTCGGGCACCCGCTGCTGGTCGCCGCCTCCCGCAAGCGGTTCCTCGGCCGGGTGCTGGCCGGACCCGAGGGCCCGCCCCCGCCGGCCCGGGAGCGGGACGCGGCCACGGCCGCCGTCTCCGCGCTCGCCGCGCACGCCGGCGCGTGGGCGGTACGCGTCCACGAGGTGCGCGCCACGGCGGACGCGGTACGGGTCGCGCGGGCCGTGGAAGAGGCACGCGGCGCGGGTCACGCCCCCGGCGCGGACGGCGCGGACGGGGCGGAAGAAGCCCGGTGAGCGCCCCCCACACCGACGTCGAGCAGGTGGAAGCCGCCAACACCGCCTTCTACGAGGCACTGGAGCGCGGCGACTTCGACGAGGTCTCCGCGCTGTGGCTGACGCCCGCGGAACTGGGCGTGGACGAGACGTACCACGACCCCGCGGACACCGGCGTGATCTCCTGCGTGCACCCCGGCTGGCCGGTGCTGACCGGCCGCGGCGAGGTCCTGCGGTCGTACGCCCTGATCATGGCCAACACCGACTACATCCAGTTCTTCCTCACCGACGTGCACGTCTCCGTGACCGGCGACACCGCGCTGGTGACCTGCACGGAGAACATCCTCAGCGGCGGGCCCGCCCCGGAGGAGGGCGCGGAGCTGGGGCCGCTGCTCGGCCAGCTCGTCGTCGCCACGAACGTGTTCCGGCGCACCCCCTCGGGCTGGAAGCTGTGGTCGCACCACGCCTCCCCCGTCCTCGCCGAGAGCGCCGAGGACGACGACGACACCGCAGTGGACGGCGTGGATCCGGACGACGGTCCCCTCGCCTGACCGGCCGCCGGCCCCCGCGCCGGGCGGCGGACCGTCCGGCGGACGGGCAGGTGGCCGGAATCACCTACCCCCGGGTAGAAGCGGCTACCGGTCCGTGACAGTGCCGGGTCCCCCGGGGGAAACCCACGGTGAACCCTCCGGGTTCCGGCCCGGGCCCCGCCCCCGCGGCCGGGCTCTGTCGGTGCCCGCAGGTAGATTCGTCTGAGACCGGTGTGCCGCCCGCACGCGGTACGGGCCGGTCCTTCCCGACGATTGCAGGAGTGATTCGCGTGGATCGTGTCGCGCTGCGCGGCCTCAAGGCCCGTGGGCACCACGGCGTGTTCCCCAAGGAACGCGAGGAGGGCCAGACCTTCATCGTGGACCTCGTGCTCGGCCTGGACACCCGGCCGGCCGCGGCCGACGACGACCTGACGAAGACCGTGCACTACGGCATCGTGGCCGAGGAGGTCGTGGCCGTGGTCGAGGGGGAGCCGGTGGACCTCATCGAGACCCTCGCCGAACGGATCGCCCGGACCTGTCTGAAGCACGAAGCGGTCGAGGAGGTCGAGGTGTGCGTCCACAAACCGGACGCGCCGATCACCGTCCCCTTCGACGACGTGACCGTCACCATCACCCGGAGCCGAGTATGACCCGACCTTTCCGCCAGGGTCACAGCGACCCGACCGTCCAGCCGGTGCCCGCCTCGGTCGTCGAGCAGGTGGACGCCGCCGACACGACCCTGCACAACCCCCAGCGGGCCGTGATCTCCCTGGGCTCCAACCTCGGCAACCGCCTGGAGACCCTCCAGGGGGCCGTGGACGCCCTGGAGGACACCCCGGGCGTCCGCGTCAAGGCCGTCTCGCCGGTGTACGAGACCGAGCCGTGGGGCGTCGAGCCCGGCAGCCAGCCGTCGTACTTCAACGCGGTCGTCGTGCTGAAGACGACCCTGCCCCCGGCCTCCCTCCTGGAGCGGGCGCACGCCGTCGAGGAGGCCTTCAACCGCGTCCGCGACGAGCGCTGGGGCCCGCGCACGCTGGACGTCGACATCGTCGCCTACGCCGACGTCACCTCGGACGACCCGCGGCTCACCCTGCCCCATCCGCGCGCCCACGAGCGCGCCTTCGTGCTGGCGCCCTGGCACGACGTGGACCCCCAGGCCCAGCTCCCCGGCCGCGGCGCGGTGGCCGAACTGCTGACCGCGATCACCCGTGAGGGCGTGGCACACCGTGCGGACCTGGAACTCCGGCTGCCCGAGTAGTCGTTAAGGTCGAGACGGGTCAGCGGCCGAGACGGGCCGGGATCCGTAACGACCACCGTCCGGGAAGCGTCCGGGGGAACTGAAGGGACACCGTGAGAGAGCTGCGCATCAGGGTGCTGGCGGGCGTGTTCGTCGTGGCCGGCGTCCTGTCCTGGGCGGGCGCCCGCCTCTGGAACTCGACCGGGACCCTGCCGAGCGTCCCCCTGGCCGCCCCCGTGGTCCTCGCGCTGATCGCGGTGGTCCTGCTCGCGACGGCGCTCTCGCTGCGCGCCCGGCTGAGGGCGCAGCGCGAGCGCCGGCCCGGCGCCAAGGGCGTCGACCCGCTGATGGCCGCCCGGGCGGTCGTCTTCGGCCAGGCCAGCGCCCTGGTCGCGGCCCTCGTCGCCGGCATGTACGGCGGCACGGGCGTCTTCCTGCTGGAACTGCTGGACTTCCCGGCCCGCCGCGACCAGGCGATCTACGCCGGGTTCTCGGTCCTGGCCGGGGTCGGCGTGATAGCGGCCGCCCTGTTCCTGGAGCGGGTGTGCAGGCTCCCCGAGGACGACGACGAGAACCCTCCCGGGGCGCAGCCGGCGGCCTGACCGCCGGCCCCGGCCCGCCGGGTCAGCGCGCCATGATCAGGCTCATCGCCTCGTTGCGCGTGGCGACATCGCGCAGCTGACCGCGCACGGCGGACGTTATGGTCTTCGCGCCCGGCTTGCGGATACCGCGCATCGACATGCACATGTGCTCGCACTCGACGACGACGATGACGCCCCGCGGCTCCAGGATCTCCATCAGGGAGTCCGCGATCTGCGTGGTCAGACGCTCCTGCACCTGGGGCCGGCGGGCGTAGACGTCGACCAGGCGGGCCAGCTTGGACAGCCCGGTGATCTTGCCGCTCTCGGACGGGATGTAGCCGACGTGGGCGACGCCCCGGAACGGCACCAGGTGGTGCTCGCAGGTCGAGTACACCTCGATGTCCTTCACGAGGACCATCTCGTCGTGCCCGATGTCGAACGTCGTCGTCAGGACGTCCTCCGGCTGCTGCCACAGACCGGCGAAGATCTCCCGGTAGGCGCGCGCGACCCGGGCCGGCGTCTCCCTGAGCCCCTCGCGGTCCGGGTCCTCCCCCACCGCGAGCAGCAGCTCGCGCACGGCGTTCTCGGCGCGCTTCTCGTCGAACTCGCCGATGCGGCCCTCGCCGTCCAGCGTCACCGGGTCGGTCATCTGGTTCCTCGTTCCCGCGCCATGACGCGCGTCTGTCTCGCGTTCCGAAACTGCGGACATGCGAAATGCCGCGCCCCCCAGGCTAGAACCTGGGGGGCGCGGCATTCATTCCGGGCCGGGTGTCCGGGGCCGGTCAGCTCTCGGAGCGGTCCTCGGGGGACTGCTCCGTCACCGGGGCGGACTCCGCCGCCGTCGACTTCACGGTGCTGATCGACGCCGTCGCGCCGTTCGCGCCGTTGGTCAGTGCCAGCTCCTTCGGGGAGAGCACCGGCGGACGGGTGGACGGGGTGCGGCGGGAGGAACCGGTCCAGGCGGGCCGCGGCGGACGCTTGACGATCGGGGCGAAGATCTCGGCGATCTCCTCCTTGCCCAGGGTCTCCTTCTCCAGCAGCTGGAGAACGAGGTTGTCGAGCACGTCGCGGTTCTCGACCAGGATCTCCCAGGCCTCGTTGTGCGCGGTCTCGATGAGCTTCTTGACCTCTTCGTCGACCAGCGCGGCGACCTCTTCCGAGTAGTCCCGCTGGTGGGACATCTCACGGCCGAGGAACGGCTCGCTGTTGTCCCCGCCGAACTTGATCGCGCCGAGACGCTCGGTCATGCCGTACTGCGTGACCATCGCGCGGGCCAGGTTGGTGGCCTTCTCGATGTCGTTCGCGGCGCCGGTGGTCGGGTCGTGGAAGACCAGTTCCTCGGCCGCCCGGCCGCCCAGCATGTAGGCGAGCTGGTCGAGCATCTCGTTGCGGGTGGTCGAGTACTTGTCCTCGTCGGGCAGGACCATCGTGTAACCGAGGGCACGGCCGCGGGAGAGGATCGTGATCTTGTGGACCGGGTCGGAGTTCGGCGAGGCCGCCGCGACCAGGGCGTGACCGCCCTCGTGGTACGCGGTGATCTTCTTCTCCTTGTCCGACATGATCCGGGTCCGCTTCTGCGGGCCCGCGACCACACGGTCGATCGCCTCGTCCAGCGCCTTGTTGTCGATCAGCTTCTGGTCGCCGCGGGCGGTGAGCAGCGCGGCCTCGTTCAGCACGTTGGCGAGGTCGGCACCGGTCATGCCCGGGGTGCGGCGGGCCACGGCGGCCAGATCGACGTCGGGCGCGACCGGCTTGCCCTTCTGGTGGACCTTGAGGATCTCCAGGCGGCCCTGGAGGTCCGGCGGGTCGACCGCGATCTGCCGGTCGAAGCGGCCGGGGCGCAGCAGGGCCGGGTCGAGGATGTCCGGCCGGTTGGTGGCGGCGATCAGGATCACGCCGCCCTTCACGTCGAAGCCGTCCATCTCGACCAGCAGCTGGTTCAGGGTCTGCTCGCGCTCGTCGTGACCGCCGCCGAGGCCGGCGCCGCGGTGGCGGCCGACCGCGTCGATCTCGTCCACGAAGACGATCGCCGGGGCGTTCGCCTTGGCCTGCTCGAACAGGTCACGCACCCGGGAGGCACCGACACCGACGAACATCTCGACGAAGTCGGAACCGGAGATCGAGTAGAACGGGACGCCCGCCTCGCCCGCGACGGCGCGCGCGAGCAGCGTCTTGCCGGTACCCGGGCGGCCGTAGAGCAGCACGCCCTTGGGGATCTTGGCGCCGACGGCCTGGAACTTGGCCGGCTCCTGGAGGAACTCCTTGATCTCCTGGAGCTCCTCGACGGCCTCGTCGCAGCCGGCGACATCGGAGAAGGTCGTCTTCGGGGTGTCCTTGGTGATGAGCTTCGCCTTGGACTTGCCGAAGTTCATGACCCGGGAGCCGCCACCCTGCATCTGATTCATCAGGAACAGGAAGACGACCACGATCAGGACGAAGGGGAGCAGGGAGAGCAGGACGCCGACGAACGGGTTCTGCTTGGACGGCGAGACCGTGTAGCCGTCCGTGATCTGCTTTTCCTGGTACTTGGTCTGCAGCGTGCCGGCGAGCTGCACACCCTGGTCGCCGATGTAGCTCGCCTGGATCTTCGAGCTGCCCTCGACCTTGTAGCCGTCCTTGAGCGTGACCTTGATGCTCTGCTCGTCACCGGTGGTGAGCTTGGCCGACTCGACCTTGTTCGCGTTGATCGCCGCCACGACCTGGCCGGTGTCCACCGTCTTGTAGCCGCCGGACGAGCCGACGACCTGCATCAACACGACCACGGCAAGGACGGCCAGCACGATCCACATGACCGGCCCACGGAAGTATCGCTTCACGTCCATCCATACGGAGCGGTGCCGCCCCGTCCCTCCTGCCATAGTGAGTTTGATAAGACAGTTCTTCTGACGGTACCCCAGCATTGGTGCCCGAAGCCGCACGGAGCCGATTCGGCGGCTGGGAAAACCCGTCTCCGCTTGCTTCAACGGAACGGAACCCGCTGGGGTTCCCGATCGTCCTACTGGCTTGGGCCGACTGGCTCAGCCGCCGTAGACGTGGGGCGCGAGCGTACCGACGAACGGCAGGTTGCGGTACTTCTCGGCGTAGTCGAGGCCGTAGCCGACGACGAACTCGTTCGGGATGTCGAAGCCGACCCACTCCACGTCGATGGCGACCTTGGCGGCGTCCGGCTTGCGCAGCAGCGTGCACACCTTCAGGGAGGCGGGCTCGCGGGAGCCCAGGTTGTTGATCAGCCAGGACAGGGTCAGCCCGGAGTCGATGATGTCCTCGACGATCAGGACGTGCCGCCCCTTGATGTCGGTGTCGAGGTCCTTGAGGATGCGCACCACACCGGAGGACTGGGTGCCCGCGCCGTAGGAGGACACGGCCATCCAGTCCATCGTGACGGGGGTGGACAGCGCCCGGGCGAGGTCCGCCATGACCATCACCGCGCCCTTGAGGACGCCGACGATGAGCAGGTCCTTGCCCGCGTACTCCGCGTCGATCTTCGCGGCCAGCTCGGCCAGCTTCGCGTCGATCTCTTCCTTGGTGATGAGCACCCGCTGGAGGTCGGCACCCATGTCTTTCGCGTCCACCCGCATCACTTTCGGTCGTCCCGCACTTACGGCCGCGTGCGCGGCCACCGGCTGCGGCCGCGTGTACGGCCCGAGGGGGCCGCCCGGCCCGCCGGAGGGCACCGGGTGTGGGCACTCCGCGGGGGCCGGTCGTCAGCCTTGCCGAATCACCAGTCTGCCACCCTGCCGCTGGGCGACGACCCGGCCGGGGAGATTGATGGCCCCCTGGCCGCGCCAGCCGGTGATGAGCCGGTCGACTTCCTCGATGTGGCGGGCGAACAGCGCACCGGCCGGGGCGCCCGCCTCGATGGCCGCGCGGCGCAGGATCCGGCGGCGTACGGCGGGCGGCAGGGCGTACAGCTTGGCGCACTCCAGCAGGCCGGCCGCGTCCCGTACGGAGGCCTCGGCCTGCCGGGCCCAGGTGTCCAGGGCGTCGGCGTCGTCGCGGGAGAGCTGGGCGGTGCGGGCCAGCGCCTCCACCACGCCCTTGCCGAGGGCCTTCTCCAGGGCGGGCAGTCCCTCGTGCCGCAGCCGGGAGCGGGTGTAGGCCGGGTCGGCGTTGTGCGGGTCGTCCCACACCGGCAGGGACTGGACCATGCAGGCCTTGCGGGCGGTCTGCCGGTCCAGGTGCAGGAAGGGCCGCCGGTAACGGCCGCCGGCCCCCGAGACCGCGGCCATGCCGGACAGGGAGCGGATGCCGGAGCCGCGGGCGAGGCCCAGCAGGACGGTCTCGGCCTGGTCGTCGCGGGTGTGGCCGAGCAGGATCGCGGCGGCGCCGTGGCGTTCGGCGGCGGCATCCAGGGCGGCGTAGCGGGCGTCCCGGGCGGCGGCCTCGGGGCCGCCCTCGCGGCCGACGGTCACCGCGACGGACTCGACCGGGTCGAGGCGCAGCTCGCGCAGGCGCACGACGACCTCCTCGGCGCGGAGGCCGGAGCCGGGCTGGAGGCGGTGGTCGACGGTGATCCCGCCGGCGCGGACGCCGAGCTTGGGGGCCTCGAAGGCGAGGGCGGAGGCGAGGGCCATGGAGTCGGCGCCGCCGGAGCACGCGACGAGGACGAGCGGGGAGGGGGGCCGCTCGGCCGCCGTCGGCCCCGCGGGCGCGCGGGAGGTCTGGTCGTTCAGGATGTCGTGGAGGACGCGGCGGACCGCCAGGCGTATCGCCGCGACCGCAGGATGGGGACCCATGTCCGGTTCCCTTCATGAAGTTTTCCGGGGGGTGGACCCCGGGGTCGGTCACTCAGAGTGTGTAGATGGTGACAGAACCGGGGCGTTCCCCGAGCATCGCACGCCTACGCATGGCATACGGTCCCTCGGACGGGTGATTGGAGGGGCGTTCGCCTGCCGTCGGCCGGATCCGCTTCACGACTCCGCCGCGCCGTTCACCCCTCGGCCGGGCCGTGCACCCGCGCGACCCAGTCCGCCGGTTTGGCGATCTCCGCCTTGGTGGGGAGGGTGTTGGGCGAGGTCCACACGCGGTTGAAGCCGTCGGTGCCGACCTGCTCGACCACGGCGCGCACGAACCGTTCGCCGTCGCGGTACTGCCTCAGTTTGGCATCCAGACCCAGCAGCTTGCGCAGGGCGGCGTCCAGGCGGGAGGCGCCCTTCGCCCGGCGCTGCTGGAACTTCTCGCGGATCTCGGCGACGCTCGGTACGACGCTGGGGCCGACGCCGTCCATGACGTAGTCGGCGTGGCCCTCCAGCAGGGACATCACGGCGGTGAGCCGGCCGAGGATCTCCCGCTGGGCCGGGGTCTGCACCAGTTCCACGAAGGAGCGCCCGCCGTCCTCCTCCTCGCCCTCGGGACGGCCGCCGGCCAGGGACTGCGCGGCGTCCCGGATGCGCTCCAGGAAGGTCATCGGGTCTACGTCGGTCTCCGCGAGGAACGACTGGATCTCGCCCTCCAGGTGGTCGCGCAGCCAGGGCACGGCGGTGAACTGGGTGCGGTGGGTCTCCTCGTGCAGGCACACCCACAGCCGGAAGTCGTGCGGCTCGACGTCGAGTTCGCGCTCCACGTGCACGATGTTGGGCGCCACCAGCAGCAGCCGGCCGCCGCCGTTCGCACCGGCGGGCAGGTCGCGGCCGGCGGGGGCGAAGGTCTCGTACTGGCCGAGGACCCGGGAGGACAGGAACGACAGGAGCATGCCCAGTTCCACGCCGGTGACCTTGCCGCCGACGGCGCCGAGGACCGCGCCGCCGGGGCCGCCGCCGCGCCGTTCCTGCATCTTCTCCAGCAGCGGTTTGAGGATCTCCCGGAAGCCCGCGACGTTGGCCCGGACCCAGCCGGGGCGGTCCACGACGAGGACGGGGGTGTCGTGGGTCTCCTCCGTGCCCATCCGGGTGAAGCCCCGGACGTGCTCCTCCGAGGCCTTGGCGTGCCGGCGCAGCTCCGCGACGACGGCCCTGGCCTCGTCGCGGCTGACGTCGGGGCCGGGCCGTACCAGCCGTGTCGCGGTCGCCACCGCGAGGTTCCAGTCGACCATCCCGGGAGATGCGGTGCCACCGAAGCCAGTCATGTTGTCAACCGTACGTGAGCGTTCCCGCTTGGGGCAGGCCGTGGGGGCCGGTGGTGGTCAGTTCGCGAGCGCCGTCGCCGCCTTGTCCAGGGCCGACTGGGCCTGGGCCGGGTCCGTGGTGCCGGAGGCCAGGAAGGCGAAGGCCAGCAGGTGGCCGGAGGAGTCCACGACCGTGCCGGCGAGGGCGTTCACCCCGGTCAGGGTGCCGGTCTTGGCACGCACGAGGCCGGACGCGCCGTCGGCGTAGCGCTCGCTCAGCGTGCCGGTGAACCCGGCCACGGGCAGGCCGGTGAGGACCGGGCGCAGGCCGGGGCGGTCCGGGTCGGCCGCCCGGACCAGG
Source organism: Streptomyces sp. NPDC038707 (assembly GCF_040636485.1). NCBI lineage: Bacteria > Bacillati > Actinomycetota > Actinomycetes > Kitasatosporales > Streptomycetaceae > Streptomyces > Streptomyces sp. NPDC038707. Next base: position 32,566 of record NZ_JBEZUP010000028.1, on the reverse strand, counting down.
AGGCCGGTCAGCAGGCCGGCGGTGAGCCGGTCGGCGCGGTCCAGGCCGCTGCCGTCGCGGAAGACGGCGCCCGCCGTCGGCAGGCCCAGCCCGCGCAGCTGGGTGGCGACGGCCCCGGCGCCGCCGGCGAAGCTCGCCGGACGTCCGCCGGCCAGGGCCGTGTGCCGGGCCAGGGCCTCCGCGATGTCGTTGTCGCTGTACGTGAGCATGCGCTCGACCAGGGCGGACAGCGGCGGCGAGGAGACGGAGGCGAGGGTCTGCGCGCGCGTGCTGGCCTTGGAGGGTCCGGGGTGCGTGGTCGTGATGCCGGCGGCCTTCAGGAAGCCCGCGAATTTCACCGCCGCGTCCGCCGCCGGGTCGCCGACGCGGATCACCGGGCCGCTGGTCGAGTCGTCGGTGCGGCCCTCGTCGGCGGTCAGGGCGGTGACGGGGGCGAGGTTGTCGTTGACGCCGATGGGGTGCAGGGCGGGGCCGGTGAACAGGGTGGTGTCGTAGGACAGGGTGATCCGGTGGATGCCGCGTGCGCGCAGGGCCTTCGCGGTGTCCGCGGCCAGGGTCCGCAGGCTGGCCCAGCCGGCGGCGCGGGCGCGCGCGGTCAGGGTGGGGTCGCCGCCGCCGACCAGGACGAGTTCCCGGGTGTCGGGTTCGAGGGCGGTGCGGGTGGTGAGGCGGTGGTCGGGGCCGAGGGCGGACAGGGCGGCGACGGCGGTGGCGATCTTGGTCGTGGAGGCGGGGGTGAGGGCCTTGCCGGCGTCGGCGTCGTACAGGCGTTCGCCGGTCGTGGCGTCGACGACGGCCGCCGCGTGGTCGCCGCCCAGCTCGGGGGCGTCCAGGAGGGGCTCCAGGGCGTCCGAGACGGCCCGGGCGTCCGGCGCGGTCCGTCTGGTGCCCACCGCGCCCGCGACACCGCCCAGTCCCGTCAGCACGGGTCCCGCGCTCGGTGCGGGCCGGAGACCGCCCGGGGCCGTGCCGGGGCGACCGTGATCTGCGCCACCTGACCGCTCGAAGGCGGCGGCGCGGTCCCGCTCGGCCGTACGCTGACCCGTGGCGTCCCAGGGTCCGGCCGCGGTCACCACACCGGCGGCCAGTGCCAGGCCGGCGGTGGCGGCGCCCGCGGTGTACTGCCAGGTCCGGACGGTGCGCGGACGGGGGAGACGGGGGAGGTGCGCAGGGCCGGTCCGCACGGCCTTCGGCAGCCGTGCGAGCTTCGGCCGCACGGCCGTCACGGCGCGCGCGAGACGTGGTCGGACGGCGTTCGCGAGCCGCGCCACCCGCGGTCCCGCGGTTCGCCAAGGCCCCAGCTCTGGCACGACCACCAGCCCCTTTCGCGATCACACACCTGCGTGAGGGACACTTAACCACCAGAACTATGTGCTGATCATGGAGGAGCCACCGGTGGAGTTCGACGTCACGATCGAGATCCCGAAGGGTTCGCGGAACAAGTACGAGGTGGACCACGAGACCGGCCGGATCCGCCTGGACCGTCGCCTCTTCACCTCGACCGCCTACCCGACCGACTACGGCTTCGTCGAGAACACCCTCGGCGAGGACGGCGACCCGCTGGACGCGCTGGTCATTCTGGACGAGCCGACCTTCCCGGGCTGCCTGATCCGCTGCCGTGCGATCGGCATGTTCCGGATGACGGACGAGGCGGGCGGCGACGACAAGCTGCTGTGCGTGCCGGCCACCGACCCGCGGGTGGAGCACCTGCGGGACATCCACCACGTGTCGGAGTTCGACCGCCTGGAGATCCAGCACTTCTTCGAGGTCTACAAGGACCTGGAGCCCGGCAAGTCGGTCGAGGGTGCCAACTGGGTGGGCCGTACGGACGCCGAGGCGGAGATCGAGCGGTCGTACAAGCGCTTCAAGGAGCAGGGCGGTCACTGACCCCCGGCTTCCCGTGGACGGGCCGCACGCCGAGCGTGCGGCCCGTTCGCATGTGTGCACGCATGCGGCCCATCGGGGTACGTGTGCGCATACTGAGGGCTACGCAAGGTGTCGTGCAGGGAGCGGTGCGAAGTGACGGAGGCGGAGGACCGCAAGCCCCGGTCGGACGAGGCGCGGTACGACCCGGAGATCACCTCCGAGTTCGCGATCCCGCGGGGTCTGGACGTCCCCAAGGGCGGCGGTGAGAGCGAGACGACCTCCGAGTTCGCGGTGCCGGAGGGGCTGCAGACGCCGCAGCCGGCCGGTGCCGAGCCGGAGGGCTCCGCGTTCACGCCGCCGCGCACCTACAGCGCGAAGGAGGCGCCGGCCGCGTTCACGCCGGCAACCGGGGTGCCGCTGGTCAGCCTGATCAAGGACGCGCCCTGGCAGGACCGGATGCGCACGATGCTGCGCATGCCGGTGACCGAGCGGCCGGCCCCGGAGCCGGTGCAGCGCGAGGAGGAGGGCGGCCCGGCCGTCCCGCGCGTGCTGGACCTGTCCCTGCGGATCGGCGAGCTGCTGCTGGCCGGCGGGGAGGGCGCCGAGGACGTGGAGGCCGCGATGTTCGCGGTGTGCCGGTCCTACGGCCTGGACCGCTGCGAGCCGACCGTCACCTTCACCCTGCTGTCGATCTCGCACCAGCCGTCCCTGGTGGACGACCCGGTGACGGCGTCCAGGACGGTACGGCGGCGGGGCACCGACTACACCCGGCTGGCGGCCGTCTTCCGGCTCGTGGACGACCTCAGCGACCCGGAGACCGAGGTCTCGCTGGAGGAGGCCTACCGGCGCCTGGCGGAGATCCGCCGCAACCGGCATCCCTACCCCGGCTGGGCGCTGACCCTGGCCGGCGGGCTGCTGGCCGGTGCGGCCTCCCTGCTGGTGGAAGGCAAGCTCGACGCGATCGTGTTCGTGGCGGCGGCCGTCGGTGCCATGCTCGGCGACCGGCTGGCGTGGCTGTGCGCGGGCCGCGGGCTGCCGGAGTTCTACCAGTTCATGGTGGCCGCGATGCCGCCCGCGGCGATAGGGGTGGCGCTGACCCTGGCCCACGTGGACGTGCAGGGCTCGGCGGTGATCACCGGTGGGCTGTTCGCGCTGCTGCCGGGGCGGGCGCTGGTCGCGGGGGTGCAGGACGGGCTGACGGGCTTCTACATCACCGCCTCCGCGCGGCTGCTGGAGGTCATGTACTTCTTCGTCGGCATCGTCGCCGGGGTGCTGACCGTCCTGTACTTCGGCGTGAAGATCGGCGGCAAGCTGAATCCGGAGGCCGCGCTCACGGTGACGGAGCAGCCGGCGGTGCAGCTCGCGGCCTCGATGCTGCTGTCCCTGACCTTCGCCGTCCTGCTTCAGCAGGAACGTTCCACCGTGCTCTGGGTGACCCTGAACGGGGGCGTCGCCTGGTCGGTGTACGGCGCGATGCACCTCACCGGCCGCATCTCACCGGTGGCCTCCACGGCGGTCGCGGCGGGCCTGGTGGGCCTGTTCGGACAGCTGCTGGCCCGGTACCGGTTCGCTTCCGCGCTGCCGTACACGACGGCGGCGATCGGACCGCTGCTGCCCGGTTCCGCGACCTACTTCGGGCTGCTGTCCATGGCCCAGAACGACGTGGACAAGGGGCTGGTGTCGCTGGCCAAGGCCGTGTCGCTGGCCATGGCCATCGCCATCGGGGTCAACCTGGGCTCGGAGATATCCCGGTTGTTCCTGCGGATCGGCTCCGCCGGGAAGCGCCGGGCGGCGAAGCGGACCAGGGGCTTCTGAGCGCCGTACGGTCCGGGGTCCCGGCGGCTACGGGCGGCGCTGGTCGTACGGGTAGCCGTTCTCGTCGTACTGCTGCTGGTCATAGCCCTGGCGCTGGTCGTAGCCCTGCTGCTGCGGGTGCTGCTGCTGGTTCCACTGCTGCTGCGGGTACCGCTGCTGGTCGTACGGCTGCTGCTGGTGCTGCTGCTGTCCGTCGTAGTACGGGTCGTAGCCCTGCTGCCGGTTCCAGTCCCGCTGCTGCGGCTGCGGGTACCCGGGCTGCTCGTACCGCTGTTCCTCGTGGCGCGGCTGTTCCGGCTCGATGCGCCGCAGCTGGGTCGTGGCGTCGTCCATGACCGGGGGCTGCTGCCGGTACTCGGGCCGGGGCTGCTGGTGGGCGGGCTGCGCCGGCACCGGCTGGGGCTGCGGCCGGGTCCGGGCGGCCTTCTTCTCCTTGGCGCGGGCGCGCAGGAACTCGATCGCGATCGGGATCACGGAGACGAGGACGATCAGGATGAGGATCGCCTCGATGTTGTCCTTGACGAACGCGATGTTGCCGAGCCAGGAGCCGAGCAGGGTGACACCGGCGCCCCACAGGACACCGCCGATGACGTTGAAGACCAGGAACGAGCGGTACTTCATGCCGCTGACGCCCGCGATGATCGGCGTGAACGTGCGCACGACCGGCACGAAGCGGGCCAGGACCAGGGACTTGGGGCCGTACTTCTCGAAGAACTCGTGCGCCTTGGTGACGTTCTCCTGCTTGAACAGGCGCGAGTCCGGGCGGTTGAACAGGGACGGGCCGACCTTCTTGCCGAACATGTAGCCCGCCTGGTCGCCCAGGACCGCGGCGAGGCAGATCAGGCCGATCGCGGCCCACAGCGGGAAGTCGAGATCGCCGGAGGTGATCAGCAGGCCGCAGGTGAACAGCAGCGAGTCACCCGGCAGGAAGAAGCCGATGAGCAGGCCGGACTCGGCGAAGACGATGAGCAGCAGGCCCCAGATGCTGTAGGTGTCGAGCAGGTAGTTGGGATCGAGCCAGCTCGGGCCTAGGGCGAGTGTCATCACGGGTCCGGGCTCCTGAAGGGGTGAGGGCGGCTACGGCTTCCGAGTGCGGCCGCACAAAGCTATCAACGCGATGTGCCGTGCCCAGGTTCCACCGGTCGCTCCAGGATGCCCTGTGCGAGGCCCCGGAGAAAGCTGTGCCTCCGGGGACACGTGAGGTTCCGGCCCGGGAGCGAACCCCGTGCGCTCCCGGGCCGGTCGGCTCAGGACCCGGTGTGCCGGGCCGCGTTCGCCACGATCGCGTCCCGCATGTAACGGGCCAGACCGGGGCGGATCGCCTCGTACGTGGCGGTGAACCGCTCGTCGGTGACGTACATCTCGCCGAGGCACGTGTGCAGCTCGTGCCCACAGTCGTAGTACGCGCGGGTGATGAACCGGCGGTGTTCCTCGGCGACCTCCATGGCCGCCTCCGCGTCCGCGGGCACGCCCTCGGCGAGCAGGGCGGCCATCCGGCCGTGGACCGCGTCCAGCTCGGCGTTGAGCCGCTTCCAGTCCTCCTTGGTGTAGGAGGCGGTCCGGTCCTGCGACTGCCGGTAGGCCTCGGTGTGGCCCCAGCGCCGCTCCACCTCGTCCGCGTGCTCGTCCGGGTCGAAGTCGCCGAAGACCTCGAACTTCTCCTCCGGTGTCAGGTTGACGCCCATCTTGCGTGCCTCCATGGCGTGCTCCACGGCCGCGGCCATCTTCTGGAGCTTCTCGATCCGGGCGGTCAGCACGTCGTGCCGGCGGCGCAGGTGCGCGCGCGGGTCCGTGTCCGGATCGTCGAGCAGGGCCGCGACCTCGTCGAGCGGGAAGCCGAGCTCCCGGTAGAACAGGATCTGCTGGAGCCGGTCGAGATCGGCCTCGGTGTAGCGCCGGTGCCCGGCGTGGGTACGCCCGCCGGGCACGAGCAGTCCGATCTCGTCGTAGTGGTGCAGGGCGCGCACCGTGATCCCGGCGAATCCGGCGACCTGGCCCACGGAGTAGACCCGTCCCGGGTGCCGCTCCTGTCCCACGGGCCGTGCCTGTCCCACGGGGTGGCTCACTTCTTCCGCTCCTTCGGTCGGTACGCCGTCCACCCTGCGCCCTCACGTCGCGTGAGGTGCAAGCCGAGGCCGCTCAGCGGTCGTCCTCCGGGTGCCGCTCCCCCGTCGCGTACGGGTTCTCCCGGCCCTCGGCGAGGACGCCGACGAACGGGTCGCCCTCGCCCGCGAAGGTGTACGCGCCCGCTTCCAGCCGGTCGACCAGGCCCTGGGTCCAGGCCGCGTCGGAGTCGGCCGTGTGGAGCCACATGCGCATGATCTCGCCGATGTGGCCGAGCTGCTGCGGGCCGCCCTCGGGGAGGTAGTCCCCGGTCACGGAGTCCCGCCACCGCCCGATCCGGCGGATCCGCTCCCGCAGCAGTTCCACGGCCTCCGCGCGGGGCAGCTCGACCAGGAAGCCGAGGGCCGCCGACCGGACGTCGGGCTTCTGGTCGTAGGAGACCAGGGACTCCCGCAGCAGCCGGAGGAACTCCTCCTCGCCGCGGCCGGTGATCTCGTACTCGGTGCGCGGCGGCCCGCCGGCCGTGGACGGCGCGGTCTCGTGCGCGCGCAGCAGTCCCTGCCGGGCCAGCTGCTTCAGGGCGTGGTAGACCGAACCGGGCTTCGCGTTGGACCACTCGTGCGCGCCCCAGTACTCCAGGTCGTTGCGCACCTGGTAGCCGTGGGCCCGGCCGTGCTGACGGACCGCGCCCAGCACGAGGAGACGGATCGCTGACATGGGGTCCAGGTTAGGACCCCCGGTCAGGCCGGGGTCCCCGCCTCGGCGACCAGCTCGAACGCGGTCTTCCCGTCGAGCGACTCGCGGATGATGTCGGCGTGGCCGGCGTGCCGGGCCGTCTCGCGGATCAGGTGCAGGCACAGCCAGCGCAGCGAGACGCGGCCCTCGGGCGGGAACCAGGGGTCGGGCGGCAGCGGGAAGGTGTCGTTCAGGCTGGGCGCGGACCGGATCAGCTCCTCCGTGCCGGCGGCCACCCGCTCCCAGTAGGCCAGCCGCGCGGCGACCGTCTCGTCGTCCGTCAGGCGGAACGACTCGTGCCAGTTCGACGGGTCGCGCCGCACGGCGGGCGGCTCCCGCCTCGCCCGGGCGACCCAGCCCTGCTCCGTCTCGGCGACGTGCTTGAGCAGGCCGCCCAGGGACAGTTCGCTCGCGCTCGGACGGGTACGGGCCTGCTCCTCGGTCAGCCCGAGCAGCGCCCGGCGGATCCCGCCGCGCTGCTCCTCGAGGAACGCGAGCAGCGCTCCCCGCTCGTCGCCCTCGTCCTCCGCCGGAACGTGCGTGACCATGACCCGCCGCCTCTCGTCTGGCCGTCCGCCGGGGTTCTCCCCGGCAGGAACGACGCTAGGGGCCATTGCGGTCAGGTCCTGGCCGCAATGGCCCCCGTGCGGGATCAGAGGTACGGCTAGAACGGGAATCCGCTGCGGCCGTGCTGGATCGAGATCCACTTGACGGTGGTGAACGCCTCCAGCGTCGTCTCGCCGTTGAGGCGGCCCACGCCGGAGTGCTTCTCCCCGCCGAAGGGCACGATCGGCTCGTCGTGCACGGTGCCGTCGTTCACGTGGAACATGCCGGTGTCGATGCGCTGGGCGAAGGCCACCCCGCGCTCGATGTTCCCGGTGTGGACGGCACCGCTCAGGCCGTACGGCGTGCCGTTGACGATCCGCACCGCGTCCTCCTCGCCGTCGAACGGGATGAGGAAGACGACCGGGCCGAAGACCTCCTGCTGGAGCAGCGGCGAGCCGGCCGGGACGCCGGTCAGCACGCTCGGCTCGACCAGGTTGTTGGTCGTGGTGCCGTGCACCAGGGCGGTGGCTCCCTCGGCGAGCGCCTGCTCGACGGTCCCGGAGACCGCGGCGGCCTGCGCGGAGTTGATCACGGGGCCGATCACGGTCTGCGGGTCGGTCGGGTCGCCGACCTTCAGGGTCCTGACCTTGGCGACGAACTTCTCGGTGAACTCCTTGTGGACGGAGCGGTCCACAAGGACCCGGTTGGCGGCCATGCAGACCTGGCCCTGGTGCACGAACCGGCTGAAGACCGCCGCGTCCACCGCGTAGTCGATGTCGGCGTCGTCCAGCACCACCAGGGCGCTGTTGCCGCCGAGTTCGAGGACCGAGCGCTTGAAGTGCCTGGCGCACACGGTGGCGACGTGCCGGCCGACCTTGTCGGATCCGGTGAAGGAGATCACCTTCGGGACGGGGTGCTCGATGAACGCGTCACCGATCTCGGCGATGTCGGTGACCAGGACGTTCAGCAGACCGCCGGGCAGCCCGGCGTCCTCGAAGATCTTCGCGATCAGGGTGCCGCCGGCGATCGGGGTGTTCTGGTGCGGCTTGAGCACCACGCCGTTGCCGAGGGCGAGCGCCGGGGCGACCGACTTCAGCGACAGCAGGAAGGGGAAGTTGAACGGGCTGATCACCCCGACGACACCGACCGGCACGCGGTAGACGCGGTTCTCCTTGCCGTCACCCGGCGAGGGCAGGATCCTGCCCTCGGGGCGCAGCGCGAGGTGGACCGACTCGCGCAGGAACTCCTTGGCGAGGTGCAGCTCGAAGCCGGCCTTGACGCGCGTGCCGCCCAGCTCCGCGGTGATCAGGTCGGCTATCTCCTGCTCACGGTCCTCCACCAGCCGCAGCGCACGCTCGAAGACGGCCCGCCGGGTGTAGGGGTTGGTCTTCGCCCACTCCTGCTGGGCGCGAGCGGCGGCCCGGTAGGCCAGGTCCACCTCCTCGACGGTGGCCACGGTGATCGAGGCCAGCTTCTCGTCGTTGTAGGGGTTGAAGTCGATGACGTCCCAGGAGCCCGTGCCCGGGCGCCACTCGCCGTCGATGTACTGCTGGGCCAGGTCGCTGAAGTAGGACGACATGTGATCCCTCAATCGCTAGCGGACACCAGTTCTGCGCCGTGTCTGACAGGACGTCATCGTACTGGCGGGTACCGCTGGTTGAGAGCCCTTCCGGGTCAGGAGAGTTGCAGGAGGCCGCGGAGCAGATCCCGGCTCTCGTCCGGGCCGGGACTGTCCTGCTGGAGCTCCTTGAGGGCCTGCTCGTACTGGGCGACGTCCTCGCGCTTGTCCAGGTAGAGGGCGCTGGTCAGCTGCTCCAGGTAGACCACGTCGGACAGGTCGGACTCGGGGAAGCTGAGGATGGTGAAGGCACCGCTCTCGCCGGAGTGCCCGCCGAAGCTGAACGGCATCACCTGGAGCCGCACGTTGGACCGCTCGGAGAGGTCGATCAGGTGCTGGAGCTGGCCGCGCATCACGCCCCGGTCGCCGTAGGGGCGGCGCAGGGCGGCCTCGTCCAGGACGATGTGCAGTTCCGGCGCGTTGTCGGAGAGCAGGTACCGCTGCCGCTCCAGGCGCAGGGCGACCCGGCGCTCGATGTCGGCCGCGCTCGCGCCCTTCATGCCGCGCCGGACCACCTCGCGGGCGTACTCCTCGGTCTGGAGCAGGCCGTGCACGAACTGCACCTCGTAGACCCGGATCAGCGAGGCGGCGCCCTCCAGGCCCACATAGGTGGGGAACCAGCTGGGCAGGACGTCGGTGTAACTGTGCCACCAGCCCGCGACGTTGGCCTCCCGGGCGAGGGAGAGCAACGACTCGCGCTCCGCCTCGTCGGTGATGCCGTAGAGCGTCAGCAGGTCTTCGACGTCTCTCGTCTTGAAGCTCACCCGGCCCAGCTCCATGCGGCTGATCTTCGACTCGGAGGCGCGGATCGAGTACCCCGCCGCCTCGCGCGTGATTCCCCGCGCTTCCCGCAGTCGCCTGAGTTGCGAGCCGAGCAGCATCCGCCGCACCACCGATCCGGGCTCTCCCGCGCTCACTTTCGCCAGCCTCCCCAACCGTCTCCCAGGGGCCGAAGTCTGCCACTAAAACACTCCGAGCAGTACTCGCCCGGTTACGGAAACGGAAAGAGCTCGGCCGTTTCCCCGGGGCCCTGACCGGGCAAGAGGTCCGGACCTCTGGCAGGCGGCCGGGCGAACTCGGCGGAAAAAATGGCCAAGAAGCGGTACGGGATGTGCCATTTCGGCCGCGTGCACGTGCATCTGCCCTTGCATCTGCTCTGCGCTTCCGAAACCATGGGTGCCGCGCCACCGCTGCATCGCAACGACCGCGAAATCCCGGGGGAGTGCCTCGCATGGGGACGAATGGATCGACCATGCTCAAGCCGTTACGGCAGGGCCTTCCGCCGCTGGATCCCGCGGCCGTGTCCGATGCCGCCTCCTGCGCCCTCCCCGCCCGGTACGAGGCGGTGCGCGAGGCCCGGCGCTTCACCCGCGACACCCTGGGGCAGTGGGACGTCGGCGAGCGCTTCGACGACGTGTGTCTCGTCGTCTCCGAACTCGCCACCAACGCCCTGCGCCACGCGGTGCCGGCCGTCCCCTGTCCCGGCGACGGGCTCCCGTCCGTGCGGCTGCACCTGATGCGCTGGAGCGAGCGCCTGGTGTGCGCGGTGCGCGACCCGAGCCACGAGACGCCGGTGCCCGGGGACTCGGACGACTTCTCGGCCGAGTCGGGCCGCGGCCTCTTCCTCGTCGACTCCTTCGCCGACAGCTGGGGCTGGCACCCGCTCGCGGGCACCCTGCGGGGCAAGGTGGTCTGGGCGCTGTTCCGGCTGCACCCGGCGGGCTGATCCGCCGCGGCACCGGCGCACGCCCGGTTTCTACGCGCGTACACCGTGACTCGTCCGGTGCGGGTGCCGTTGTCCGGCCGCCGCGGGTGCCGGTGTCCGCCTCGCCCGTGCGCGGGTGCCGCCCGCGCACGGGCAGCTCAGCTCGTGACCAGGTGGTCGAACTCGCCGTCCTTGACCCCGAGGAGCATCGCCTCGATCTCCGCCCGGGTGTAGACGAGCGCCGGCCCGTCCGGGAAGCGCGAGTTGCGCACGGCGACATCGCCGCCCGGCAGCCGCGCGAACTCCACGCAGGAACCCTGCGAGTTGCTGTGCCTGCTCTTCTGCCAGGCCACTCCGTCCAGCTGCGTGGCAGCCATGCCGTTGTACACGTCGTACCCCCCGTACACGCCGTCAACGTCGCGGTCCACAGATCGCTCCCCGCTGGTGCACCGGCTGTGTGGCCATAGGTGCTGTGGTCAACTGACCCGGATCATAACTCTGTTCACGTGCAGATGCATGAGCAGATGCACGTGCACGAGCGGTGTTCCCGCGGTTACAGCCTTGACGTGTGCTTTACCAGAGCCGTCCGGGCGTCTGCCCGGGAGCAGGCAGGTCATGCCGTGCCCCCGCACTGAGAGAAGACGCTTACCGTGCCTCTCATGTTCCACGGTCCGGCAACCGGCCGGCCCACCGGACCGGCCGCAGCGGCGTCCGCCCAGCGGAGGAACGGACTCCGGTCGTGACGGAGATCATGCGGTACCGGCCGGCGCCGCCCTGCGGGGGAGTGCGGGGCGGCGCCTGCCTGCGAAGGGACGGATCAGCGGCCGGGGTACGGCAGCAGCGCCATCTCCCGGGCGTTCTTCACCGCCCGCGCGAGCAGCCGCTGCTGCCGGACGGTGACCCGGGTGACACGGCGGCCGCGGATCTTCCCCCGGTCGGAGAGGAACGTCCGCAGCAGGCCGGTGTCCTTGTAGTCGACGGTGGTGATCCCGGCCTCGTCCAGGGGGTTGGGGCGGTTCCGCACGGACGGGCGGTCGCTCTTGCGGGGCATCAGACCTCCAGCAGGGTGTCGAAGGCGGGCGGGAGCCGCCGCCAGGAGTCCCGTCCGGCGGCGTACTCGGCGTCGGTGAGCAGGCAGGACTCCAGCAGCCGGGCCAGTCCCTCGCGGTCGAGGGCGGGCGAGGTGAACACGAGGTGGTTGCAGCGGTCGCCGTGCTCCGGGTGCCAGTCCAGCGCGGCGGCGGCCCGGCGCACCGGCGGGACCAGTTCCCAGGCCGCGTCCGGCAGCGCGGCGAGCCAGGGCCCGGCGCTCTCCACGCACAGCGCGCCGCCGGCCGCGTCCCAGTGCAGCAGCGAGTCCGGCTTGTCGGCGAGCCAGAACCGGCCCCGGCTGCGGGCGGCGGCGCAGGTCAGGTCCTCCAGTGCCGCGTACAGCCGCTCCGGGTGGAAGGGCCGGCGGCGGCGCCAGACCAGGGTGGAGACGCCGTGGCCGTCGGCCTCCTGGGGCAGCAGGGCACAGGCCGGGTGCTGGGCAGCGGCGGCGGCCTCCACGTCGAAGCCGGCGAGAGCGGCCCGGGCGAGCGGTCCCCGGGCCCCGGTCTCCGCGCCGACCGGGATCCGGCGGGCCGTCGGGTGGAGCTGGGCCAGCAGTTCGTGGTCCTCGTCGCCGGCCTCCGGGGAGTCGGCCACGGCGAGCACGGGTGCGTACTCGAGCTGCCGGGCGAAGGTGTCGGCGACCGTGCGCCGGTCGGTGGCCGCCGCGGCGAGCCCCGCCTCGGCGAGGTCGTCGCCGTTGCCGAGGTACGGCAGCACCAGCGCCGGGTCCACGGCCGTGATCACCGACGTGACGGCCAGTCCGCCGGAGGCGATCACCTCGGCCATCGCCTTGGGCTCGACGGAGTCCCACAGCTCGACGACCGCCAGCCGGGTGTCGCCGGTGCCGGCGAGCCGGCGCAGTTCGGGCACCAGGTCCTCGCGCAGCGCACAGCAGGCGCAGTCGTTCACCAGGGGCGTCTGCCCGCCGGACACGAGGCCGGCGCGGTCCCGCACGGTCCGCGTGACGGTGCCGGCCGGTGCCGTGGAGAGGTCGTGGTGGAGTACGACGCTCCCGGGCACGTCGGCGAGCAGCCGGTCGACGGCCGCCGTGCGGGCGGCGGCGTGCAGCCCGCCGACGACGGCCACCGCCAGGCTCACGCCCCGCCCCGCTTCCCGAACCGGCGCTCGAAGCGCTCGACGCGTCCGGCGGTGTCCAGCACGCGCGCGGTGCCGGTGCAGAAGGGGTGGCTGACGTTCGAGATCTCTACGTCCACGACCGGGCAGGTGTTGCCGTCCTCCCACTGCGCCGTCTTGTCGCTCGTCAGGGTCGACCGGGTGAGGAAGGCGTGGCCGGAGGCGCGGTCGCGGAAGACGACCGGCCCGTAGGCGGGGTGGATTCCCTTGCGCATGGCGGAGGTTCAGCGCTCCTCTCGGAAGTCGGCGTGCCGGCCGGCGACGGGGTCGTACTTGCGCAGCGTCATACGGTCCGGGTCGTTGCGGCGGTTCTTGCGGGTCACGTAGGTGTAGCCGGTCCCGGCGGTGGACCGGAGCCTGATGACCGGGCGCAGCTCGTTGCGTGGCATGCTGCTACCTTACTGAAAATGAATTCCATTTGCTGACTCGATGCGAGGAGACCTACGTCACCATGTCCGCGCACTGCATGCTCACCGGGGCCCGGCCGGGCTTCGGCAACCGCGTCTCCCACTCCCACCGGCGCACCTCCCGCCGCTTCGACCCCAACATCCAGACCAAGCGCTACTGGCTGCCCGGCGAAGGCCGGTACGTCCGGCTGCGGCTGAGCGCGAAGGGGGTCAGGACGGTGGACGCGATCGGTGTGGAGGCGGCCGTCGCCCGCATCCGCGCCCGGGGGGTGCGGGTCTGATGGCGAAGAAGAGCAAGATCGCGGGGAACGAGCGGCGCAAGGAGGTCGTCGCCCGCTACGCCGGGCGCCGCGCCGAACTGAAGGAGACCATCCGCCGGCCCGCCACCTCCGAGGCCGAACGGCTCGCCGCCCAGCGGGAACTGCGGGCCCAACCGAGGGACGCCTGCGCCGCGCGGATCCGCAACCGCGACCAGGTCGACGGCCGCCCCCGCGGTCACCTGCGCGCCTTCGGGCTGTCCCGGGTGAACCTGCGGGTACTGGCCCACCAGGGCTTCCTGCCCGGGGTGCGGAAGTCTTCGTGGTGAGGACGGCCGGCCGGGGCCGGTCGCGGGCCGTGCGGTGACGGCGGTAGTGGCGGCCTGCCTCCGGAGGCGAGGCGGCCGGGGACGGTCCGCCGTCGGCGGCAGTGCCGACCGGGCCCGGTGGCGAGCCGCCCGGGACACGGTGCGGCGCGCCGGGGGGCGGTGAGAGGTACGGCGGGGATGGCGGCCGGGCCGTAGGGCCTCGCGGGGGCGGGAAGCGGGTTGCGGAGGGGCGCGCGTACGGGGCGCGGGGGCAGGCGCCATGATGCAGGGGCACCGTCACCACCAGGACAGGGACCCGCCCATGCGCGCCATTCCGCTCACCGTCACCGTTCTCGCCGCCGCCCTGCTGCTGACCGCCTGCGACGACGGTGGCCGAAAGAACGGCACCAAGGCCGGCTCGGCCTGCGAGATCGGCGGAGTCTCCGTGCAGATCGGCTCGGCGAGCGTGGCCCCGGCCGCCGGGGACACCGGCGAGATCCCGGTCAGCCTCACCAACCAGAGCGCCCCCTGCACCCTGGACCACTTCCCCGGCGTCGTGCTGAGCGGCGAGGGCGGGGAGGCCACCGTGCCCCCGCTCAAGGGCGCCAAGGCCCAGAAGCTGAAGCTCGCCAAGGGCGACTCCGCGTCCTTCTCGATCACTTACGTGCGCGGCGAGGGCGGTGCGAAGAACACCCTCGCGGCCAAGAGCGTGAAGGTCACCCTGCCCGGCACGGACACCGGCCGGAGCTTCCCGTGGCAGTACGGTCCGGTGGCCGGGAAGGCCGACGGGAGCGGGCCGGACGCCTCGGTGAGCGCCTTCCAGCAGGTCGGCGACTGAGGCCCCGGTCCGGCGGTCCCGGGATCACTCCAGTCGCGGACGGGCCCTGACCTGTGCCCGGTCCGCCGCGCGGGCGCCCTCCGTCCAGCCCGCCGCGTCGCTCACGCCCCGCAGCCGGGTCGTCGTGGTCTGCGGGAACATGCTCTCCAGCCGGCCGGTGACGGCTGTCTCACGCGTGGCCAGCACCGGCAGCAGGTCCTGGGTCACCTGGGTCTCGGCGGCGGCCGCGAGCCGGTCGCCCACGCGGTGCGCGTAGGCCGCGAGGAACGACTGCCGGAACGTCTTGGTCCGCTTGCGCCCGCCGGCCCGCTGGGCCGCCTCGGCCTTGGTCATCGCGTGCGTGGCCTGCACGAGCAGCGAGGTGTAGAGCAGTTCGACGGCCTCCAGGTCCGCCTCGAAGCCGACGACCGTGGAGAAGCCGAGCGGTTCGTTCCACACCGCGCGGCAGTGGTTGGCCGTGGCCACCGCGTCCAGCAGGACCGCCTTGGCCTGTTCGTACGGCGGCTCGACCCCGATCCGGCAGGCGCCGGGCGCGTCCGGCGCGGGCGCCCCGGCGGCGAGCAGCGCCTCGTCGACGCTGTGCCGGGCCATCAGCTCCTGCGCCTTGGCGCTGAGCGCTTCCGCCTCCTCGGGATAGCCGGTCGCCTCGGCCTTGGCGAGCAGCGCGCGGATGCGGCCGAGCAGGCGGGAGGCGGCCGGGCCCGGCGCACGGCGCTGCTCGTCCTCCAGCGGCTCCAGGGCGGGCAGGCGCAGCAGCAGGCGGTACAGCTCCAGGACGGTGGTGGCGTGCGAGAAGCGGTCGGCGGTGGGGTCCGGGCCGGTGGGCAGCGCGGCCAGCTGGCCGGCCCAGCGGCGCCCGCGCGGGCGGTCCCGCCCGGACTGCGCCCGGATCAGCGCGGCGGCCAGGTGGACGTGCGGGTCCTCCAGCTCGCGCCGCACCAGCCGTACGACGTCGGCGGGCTGCCAGCCGCGTCTCCAGGCCGCCGCCACGAGCTCCTCGCCCCGCCGCGCGAGTTCGGCGTCGGCCCCGGGGTCGGCGGCGAGCAGGGAGGCGCCCGTGTCGAGCCCGGTGTCGGTGTCGTCGTGGAGAGCGGCCCGGAAAGCCCGCTCGACGGTGCTGGCGGTACTGGTCACAGACCCGATCGTGCCACGCGGCACCGACAGGCGGGACAGGCTGTCCACAGGCTGTGGACAGCTCCGGCGAGGAGGGCCTCGGGGACGCCCGGCACACACATCCGCCCAGGCCCCGGCGCGACCACCACGCACGGATCGCCCTAAGCACGCCAGGTCACACGGATCGCCCTACACACGCCAGGCCACCCGGCCGGAACACGCCGCACGACCGCACCGGCCGCCGAACCCGGCACACGCCGGTCCGCTCCGACCGGCACGCGCATCCGCCCCGAACCGACGCCCGTGTCAACCATCTGTTGACACCCTGCGGGACGCAACCTACGGTTGACACATGGCGAGCCATCAGAAGATCGCTTCTTCCGTGCGCCTCGACGACCTCATCGAGGCGATCAAGAAGGTCCATCCCGAACCCCTCGACCAGCTCCAGGACGCGGTGATCGCCGCCGACCACCTCGGTGACGTGGCGGATCACCTGATCGGGCACTTCGTCGACCAGGCCCGCCGCTCGGGCGCGTCCTGGACCGAGATCGGCCGCAGCATGGGCGTGACCCGGCAGGCGGCGCAGAAGCGGTTCGTGCCCAAGGAGTCCGCCGACCTCGACCCGGGCCAGGGCTTCAGCCGCTACACCCAGCGCGCGCAGAACGTGGTGGTGGCCGCGCACAACGAGGCGCTGGCCGCCCGCAACACCGAGAGCCGCCCCGAGCACCTCGTCCTCGGCCTGCTGTCCGAGCCCGACGGCCTGGCCGCGAAGGCGATCACCGCGCAGGGGGTGGCCCTGGACGCCGTGCGCCAGGCCGCGACCGCCGCGCTGCCGCCGGCCGCGGACGACGTCCCCGACCTCGTCCCCTACGCCCCCGACGCCAAGAAGGTCCTGGAACTCACCTTCCGCGAGGCCCTGCGGCTCGGCCACAACTACATCGGCACCGAACACATCCTGCTGGCCCTGCTGGAGCACGAGAACGGCCAGGGCGTCCTCGCCGGCCTCGGCATCACCAAGCCGGCCACCGAGGAGCAACTGGGCAGGATGCTGGCGCTGCTGCTGGAGAACACCCCCGAGCCGGGCGCCTCCCAGGGGTGACTTCGCAGGTCAGGAGCAAGGTCACGGTCGATTGTCAGACCCGCCTGCCACACTCGCGGACATGACGGACCGGTGGGCGCTCGCACCGGCCGAGGACGGAGGCGTGGACGTCGCCCCCCTCGGCCCGGACGGGCTGCCCGCCGGACCGGTGCGGCGGGAGAGCGATCCCGCCGGGGCGGTCGGGAGCCGCCCGGAGGTGACACGCTGGGTGTGGCGGTCGACCGCCGAGGTCTATCCGCGTCTGCTCGCCACGGGGGTGCGAGTCGAGCGGTGCTACGACATCGAGGACGCCGAGACACTCCTGCTGGGCCACGAGGGCCGGTACGGGGAGCCACGCTCGGCCGCCGCCGCCCTGGCCCGCCTCCGCGGCGGCCCCGTCCCGCCCGACCCGCCGCAGCGCGCGGCCGAACCGGGCGCCCAGTCCCCGCTGTTCGAACCCGCCGGCCCCCGCCTGCCCCTGCCGGACCTGCTCGCGGTCTACGCCGAGCAGCAGCGCCGCCTCCGGAACACCGCCCACCCCGACCGGATGCGGCTGCTGACCGCCGCCGAGTCGGCCGGAATGCTGGTGGCCGCCGAGATGAACCGCTCCGGCCTGCCGTGGAGCGCCGGCGTCCACCGCGGACTGCTGCACGAGCTGCTCGGCGAGCGGTACGCGGGCGGCGGCGCCCCACGCCGCCTCGCCGAGCTGGCCGACGAGGTGTCCGCGGCCTTCGGCCGCCGGGTGCGGCCGGACCTGCCCGCCGACGTGGTCAAGGCCTTCGCGCAGGCCGGGATCAAGGTGAAGTCGACCCGCCGCTGGGAGCTCCGGTCCGTCGACCACCCGGCCGTCGCCCCGCTGCTGGAGTACAAGAAGCTGTACCGCATCTGGGTGGCGCACGGCTGGTCCTGGCTCCAGGACTGGGTGCGCGACGGCCGTTTCCGCCCCGAGTTCCTGGCCGGCGGCACGGTCACCGGGCGCTGGGTGACCAACGGCGGGGGCGGTCTGCAGATCCCCAAGGTGATCCGCCGGGCCGTGGTCGCCGACCCCGGCTGGCGGCTGGTGGTGGCCGACGCCGACCAGATGGAGCCGCGCGTACTGGCCGCGATCTCCCGCGACCCCGGTCTGATGGAGGTGGCCGGCCGTGAGAGCGACCTCTACCAGTCCGTCTCCGACCGCGCCTTCTCCGGCGACCGCGAGCAGGCCAAGCTCGCCGTGCTCGGCGCGGTCTACGGCCAGACCTCCGGCGACGGCCTGAAGAACCTCGCCGCGCTCCGCCGCCGTTTCCCGAAGGCCGTCGCCTACGTCGACGAGGCCGCCCGCGCGGGCGAGGAGGGCCGGCTGGTGCGCACCTGGCTGGGCCGCACCTGCCCGCCGGCCACCGGCTCGGGCGAGGACACCGCACAGGAGGCGGG
Source organism: Streptomyces sp. NPDC038707 (assembly GCF_040636485.1). Lineage (NCBI taxonomy): Bacteria > Bacillati > Actinomycetota > Actinomycetes > Kitasatosporales > Streptomycetaceae > Streptomyces > Streptomyces sp. NPDC038707. Next base: position 14,574 of record NZ_JBEZUP010000028.1, on the reverse strand, counting down.
CATCCCGCTCGGCGAGGAGGAACCCGAGGGCCAGTCCGGCTGGGTCCCCGGGTACGCCTCGACCGACTCCCGCGCACGGGGCCGCTTCGCGCGCAACTTCGTCGTCCAGGGCAGCGCCGCCGACTGGGCCCTGCTGCTGCTCGCCGCGCTGCGCCGCACCCTGTGGGACATGGCGGCCGAGCTGGTCTTCTTCCAGCACGACGAGGTGATCGTGCACTGCCCGGCGCAGGAGGCCGACACGGTCGTCCGGGCCATCCGCGACGCCGCCGCCCTGGCCGGCCGCCTGACCTTCGGCGACACCCCGGTGCGGTTCCCGTTCACCACGGCGGTGGTGGAGTGCTACGCGGACGCCAAGTGAGGGGGCGGGGCGGCGCTTCGCCACGGGGGCGGCGTACGGCGGGGTCGCTCAGCCGGTCCCACCCGTCCCGTCGGCGGTGGCGGTGTCGTCGGCCGCGTCGGGCCGGGCGCCCAGCAGGTTCCGCAGCTCCGTCAGGACCGTCTGCTCGTCCGTGCCGTCCAGTGCCGCGTGTGCCGCGCGCCAGGCGTCGTACGCCTCCTCCGTCCGCCCCTGCTCCCGCAGCAGGAGCCCGTGCTGGTGCAGCGCCAGCCCGCCCATGTAGCGGTCGGCCCGGGCATCGGCGCGGTGCAGCAGTTCGGCGCACTCTTCGGCCGCCCGCCCGCCCTGCCCCAGCTGCCGCAGCGCGCGGACCAGGCCGAGCCGGGTCTGGGCCTCGCCGTGCCAGTCGCCGTGGCCGCCCAGGATGCGCAGGCTCTCCTCGAAGTGCCGGGCGGCGCGGTCCGGTTCGCCGAGGCTGAGGTGGGCGTAGCCGATGTTGCAGTGCGCCGAGTGCCGCACGATGACCGCGCCGATCCTCTCCCCGATCGCCAGCGAGCGCCGGTGCTGCTCGATGGCGGCGCGCGGGTCGGTGTGCTCGTAGAGGTTGCCGAGGTGGCTGCGGGTGACGGCCTCGCCGTAGGGGTCGTTCAGCAGCCGCGAGTAGGTGAGGCTCCGGCGCAGCGCCTCCCCCGACTCCGCGAACCGGCCGAGCCCCTCCAGCAACAGCCCCCGGTTGTTCAGACAGCGCCGGATCCGGGAGACCATGCCCAGCCGCCCCCAGATCTCCAGGGCCTCGTCGGTGAGGGCGAGCGCGTCGTTCTGGCGGCCCGTCATGAAGTGCAGGGCCGCCAGGTCGCACAGCGCGTACCCCTCGGCCGCCCGGTCCCCCAGCCGCCGTGCCGCCCCGAGCCCGGCCCGTCCCAGCACCTCCATCTCGGCGACCCGGCCGCTGCGCTGCACGTACGGGGAGAGCAACCGGGTGAGCACCGAGAGGTGGGCGGCCGTGCGCGGATCACGGGTGCCCGCGTTCCGCGCCACCAGCGCGACGACGTTCTCCAGCTCCGTCTCGCCCCAGGCGAACGCCTCCTCGGCCGACTCGAAGGGCGCGAGGGCGGCCACGTCCGCCGCGTGCCCGGCCGGCTGCGCGGCGGTCGGCCGCCGCCGGTCGTCCTGGTCGATACCGGGCTCCGTGATCGCCTCCAGCACCCGCTCGGCGACGGCGGCGTACCAGCGCAGGGCGACGAGGTCGGCGCAGCCGGGACCGTCCGGCCCCGGGGGCACGTCCCGCGTGGCGGCCCGGGCATCCGCGTCCGCCAGTTCGCGGGCGAAGTCGCGGACCAGGTCGTGGGGTGCGTAGCGGCCGTACGCCGTCTCCTCCAGCAGGGCGACGTCGACGAGGCGGTCCAGTGCGGCCTCGGCGCGCCGCTCGTCGGTGCCGGTGAGGCGGGCGATCAGCGGAGCGCCGTACGTCGGCAGGTCGAGCGCGCCGATACGGCGCAGGGCGAGGGCCGCGTCCCGGTCGGCCTCGCGCCCGGCGGCGGCGAGCGCGTCGTGGGCGACGGCCAGGGAGCGGCGGACGCTCAGATCGTCGTACTCCAGGTGGTGCAGCCGGCCGCCGGTGTCGGCGAGCTGACCGGCGAGGACGTCCGGGGTGAGGGCGCGGCGGGCGGCGAGCCGCGCCGCGACCACCCGCAGCGCCAGCGGGAGCCGGCCGGTCAGCTCGACCAGCGGGTGGCCCGCGTCCAGGCCCGCGCGCCCGCTGACCGCACGCAGCAGGGCCGCGCTGTCCTCGCCGGTCAGCGGGGAGAGCGGGAAGCGCTGGGCGCCGTCGAGGGCGGTGAGCGGCGAGCGGCTGGTGACGATCACCGCGCAGCCGGGCCCGGCCGGCAGCAGTGGCCGCACCTGGGCCGCGTTCGCCGCGTCGTCCAGCACCAGCAGGAGGCGGGCCGGGGCGAGCAGCGAGCGGAGCAGCGCGGCGGCGGCGTCGGGATGTTCGGGGATGTTCCGGGGGCCGACACCGAGGTCGCGCAGCAGCGCGACGAGCGCCTGGGCGGCGGTGAGCGGGGTCATGCCGGGGGTTGCGCCGTGCAGATTGACGTAGAGCTGTCCGTCGGTGAAACGCTCCCGCAGCTCATGGGCCATGTGCAGGGCGAGGGCGCTTTTCCCGACCCCGGCCATCCCGCTGATCACCGCGACGGCGGCACCGGAGGCGGACGGTCCGGTCAGCGCCCGGCGCAGCGCGCGCCGTACGTCCGTCCGCCCGGTGAAGTGGGCCGGCCGAGCGGGCAACTGGGCCGGCCGCGGGGTCTGCGGCACGGGCGGGGCGGTGCCGTCCTGCGGGGAGCCGGCGGCCGTGGCGCCGGCGGTGGGCCGCGGGGCCGGGGACGCGGCAGCGGTACCGGGGTGCGCGACGGCGGCGGGCGCGCCCGCGGTTCCGAGGCCGTCGGCACCGAGACCGGCATCGACGGAGCCGGTGCCGTCGTCGGTGCCGGCGCTGCCCGCGGGGGCCAGGCCGGCGGCTTCGGCGACGCGCAGCTCCTCCCCCGCCCGGGTCTCCGGCCGGAAATCGCCGTGCGCCCGCCCGCCGCGGCCGCGCAGCACCTCGACATGCGCCTCGCGGACCGCCGGGCCGGGTTCGATACCGAGTTCCTCCACCAGGCGGGTGCGCAGATCGCGGTGGACGGCGAGGGCCTCGGCCCGGCGCCCCGTGCGGTGCAGGACGAGCATCAGCTGACGGTGGTAGGCCTCGCGCAGCGGATGCTCGGCGACCAGGGCCGACAGCTCGGGCACGAGGGCGGCCAGGCGGTCGCCGCCGAGGGCGAGTTCGGCGTCGTAGCGCCACTCCAGCAGGAGCAGCCGGGCCTGCTCCAGGCGCTGCACGAAGGCGTAGCCGCCGAGGTCGGCGGGGAGCCCGCTGAGCGGGGTGCCCCGCCACAGCGCGAGCGCGTCGGCGCAGGCCCGCAGGACGCCCGGCCAGTCCCGCCGGGCGTGCGCGGCCCGCGCCTCGGCGACCCGGGCGTCGTAGACGTGCACGTCCAGCTCGCCGTGGTCGACCCGCAGCACATAGCCCGGCGGTACGGCCCGGAGCCGCTCGGGGTCGTCCAGGAGCCGGCGCAGCCGGGTGACGTGGTTGTGCAGGGAGGCCTGCGCGGAGACGGGGGGCGCGCCGCCCCACAGCGCGTCCTTCAGCACCTGGACCGAGACGACCCGGCCGGGCTCCAGCAGCAGCGCGGCGAGCAGGGCACGGACCTTGGGACTGCCGATGGACCGGACGTGACTGTCGGAGGCGTCGGCCCCGGGCCCGCCGCCCTCCTCGGCGGTACGGCCGGGAGCCGCGGCACCGGAGGCCCCCGGCGGGCCCCCGCCCGGACCTGCGGAAGAAGGGTCGCCCGGGCCACGGGCAGCGGAGGCGCCCGGGCCGTCGGGAGAGACGTCGCCCGGGGCCCCGGGAGCGGGATCGTACGGATCACCGCACGTCGGTCGGTCGTAGAGGACCGGCGGTCCCAGCAGTCCGAAGCGCAGCTCGCACCGCCGCATCACGCCGCTCCACAGCCTTCCCGCGCGGTCGGGCCGACCGCGCTCCGCGGCGGGCCCGCGCCCACCGATGTCCGGCGGAAACCCGCCCCGTCCACAACGGTTTCCCGCCACCTCCTGCCCACCGAACGGCCCGTGGAACCCGCCCCGCCCGAGGAACCTGTTCCGCTGCCGGACGGGAAGTCCGGCCGACCGCCCGGCGGCCCGCTGACGAACCGTTGGCCACATGTTAGCGATCCGTTGGCGAATCCTGATGTGATCATTCCATCGGATCCGGCTCGACGGCGCGCGCGTAAGTCGCGTAACTCGGGGGAGTGTCGCCGCAGGCTGGATCCGGGGACGACAAGGGCCCCGGCCGGCGGAGGTGAACGACCGGGGCCCCGTCCCGCCCTCGCCATCGGCCGGCCTCCTCTCCCCCGGTGCCCGCCTTCCCCGGCCCCTCGACGGACCCCACGGGCGGGCTGCGGCGCGGCGCGCCGGCTTGAACCCCCGTTTCGGCCTGCGGCTGACCGTGACCTACCGGACCGTGGGCGGTCCCGACGCGCAGGCCGCGGTGTCCGGCCCGCGATCCACCGCACGGCCCGAGAAGCCCCGGCCCACCCGCTCGAGCACGCGGGCACCGACTCCCCCGCCGCGGGCGGCCCGCGTCCCTCTGCGGCCTGGCTTTCCGCGCTCCCTGCTGGGAGGTCGGAGCCACCCGGCGCGCCCGGCCGCGCAGCTTCTCGGCGCAGGCGCGGCACGGGGCCCTCCTGCCGCACCGGCCACCGGTGCCGGATGCCACGACTCCCCCTGACGCCGGACCGAGCCCGCCAGAAGACCGACGGGGCCGGACGAGCGGGGCCGGGCCCGCGTGCGAGCGCCCGGCCCCGCTCGCGTCACGACGTGAGCGACACGTCGCCACCCACCGTGCGCAGCTTGATGGTGTGGGCAGAGCCGGAGTCGGTGGTCACCGCCACCTTGCTCTTGCCGCCCGTCGACTTCGCGTCCACGGCGTAGGAGGCGGTGGAGGGCACGTTGACCGACACGTTGCCGCCGTTGGTGTCCACGTCGACCTTGTCGGGAGCCTGGGTGAAGTTCCCCGTCATCCCACCACCGGAGACCCTGGCCACCAGGCTCTTCCCCGCGAGTTCGTCGGCCCGCAGGGAACCGCCCGTGGTGTGCGCCTCGACGGAGCCGGCCAGGTTCTTCACCACGATGCTCCCCCCGAGTTCCACCAGCCGCACCGACGACAGCGAGCTGGGCACCTTCACGTGGTAGGTCATATCGCAGTCCGAGTCGTCGATGGGGCCGCAGTCGGGGCCCGCGGAGAGCGACAGCTTCCCGTCGGAGACCTGACGGCCGGTCTTCGGCCTGTCCCCCGTATACGTGATCGTCTCGGTGACGCGCACGGTGGTGCCCGAGTCGCCGGTCACCTCGATGTCACCGCCGGAAGCCTCGATGGACAGCGCGGTCACCTTGTCGGAGACGGTGAACGAGCGGGTGTCGGTGTCCTGGTCGCTCACCGCTCCGCCCTCGCAGCCGGTCAGTAGCGCGCCGCTCAGCATGGCGGCCGCCACGGCCGAGAGGCAGGATCGGGTCAGGAATGAGGGGTTCAACTGATCTCCTGTGTTACTTCGCCGCGTGTGCGCGAAGGCGGGGGGCGGAGGGCGTGGTGCTGAGGTGTCCCTGGGTTGCCGCGTAGAGCCGCACCAGCTCATGGCAGCGGTACTGCAGCCGGCCTTCCCGGTCGACGCCGCTGATCTCCAGCAGCGCCGCGTCGACCAGGTTCTCCAGCCTGATCTCCGCCTCGGCCTCCGAGATGCCGCACCGGGTCGCCGCCCAGAGTACGGAGAAGGGGCCGGTGCCGATCCCGCCGAGAGCGGACAGCATGGAACGGGCGCCGTGGTCGAGCAACCGCAGTGAGGGCTGCAGGACTTCGCTCACGCTCAGGTCGCCGAAGCTCAGTTCGGCCAGCCGGTCCCACGGGTCGGCCAGCCGGCGCGCGAGCCAGGCGGCGGGCCATTGGGGTCTCGAAGCCAGCCGGGCCCCGACGATGCGCAGCGCGAGGGGCAGTCCGGCGCAGTAGGCGACCAGGTCGTCGGCGGTGTCCTGGTCGGCGGCGATACGGGACCGGTCCGCCGCCGAGGCCAGCAGGTCCATCGCGTCGTCGTCGTCGAGCGGAGGGAGGGCGATGGTGTACGCCCCTGCCACCCGGGCCAGTTGGGTGTGGCAGGTCACCAGGACCGCGGCCTCGGCGCTGCCCGGCAGCAGCGGGTCCAGCTGAAGCTCGCTGACAGCGTTGTCCAGAACGATCAGCAGACGCTTGCCCGACGTGCGGGTGCGGTAGAGGCGGACCAGTTCCTCCAGGTCGTCCGGGGCCGTCCGGCTCTCGTCGAGAGCGGGCTCGCCCAGTGCCCTCAGCAGCACGACGAGGACATCGCACGCGTCTCTCGGCGCCCCGTCGGTGCCGCGCAGGTCCACGTACAGCTGGCCGTCCGGATAGCGTCCGGCACTGGCGTGCGCGGCATGCACGGCCAGGGCCGTCTTGCCGATGCCCGCCATCCCGGTGAGCAGGAACCGTCGCGGTCGCCAGGCATCCGTGTCCCCGGCCGGCGCGATCATCGAGGTGAGCATGGCCAGTTCGGCACGGCGGCCGGTGAAGTCGTCGATGTCGGGCGGCAGCATCGCCGGTACTTCCGGGTACCGTCCCGAGGTGATCGGGGCGGGCGACTCCAGGCCCAGTTCGCCGCCGAGTACGGCCTGGTAGGTGGAGTCGAGGGCGGCGCCCGGGTCCACGCCGAGCTGCTCGGCGAGCACCTTGCGGCCCTCGTGGTAGGTGTGCAGCGCGTCGGCCTGCCGGCCGCACCGGTAGAGCGCGGTCATCAGCTGGGCGCGCAGCCGTTCGTGGGTGGGCAGCTGGGCGACCAGGGCGGTCAGTTCCCCGGTCACCTGCTCGTGCCTGCCGAGCGCGAGATCCGCGTCGATGCGGTTCTCCAGGGTGCGGATGCGTGCCTCTTCGAGCGGTTGCCGCTCCACGTCCTGCAGGTGCTCGGTGGCATTGGCCAGCGCGGGGCCCTGCCACAGGTCCAGGGCCGCGCGCAGCAGTTCACCGGCCTGCTCGAACTCCTGTCGCCGCAGGCGGTCCCGGCCCTCCTGTGCCAGCTCCTCGAACCGGTGGAGGTCGGTACGGCTGCCGTTCGCGACGAAGCGGTAGCCCGGCTGCTGCCGGACGATCTCCACCTCGTCCCCGAGGTGCTTACGCAGCCGGGATATGTAGGTGTAGATCTGCGCGTTGGCCGTGGCGGGCGGATCCCAGCCCCAGAGCAGCGAGCTGAGCCGCGCGTCCGAGACGACCCGCCCCCGGGCCAGGAGCAGAGCGGCCAGGACCGTATGCACTTTCGAACCGGACAACGCGACCCGGACATCACCGTGCCATGCCTCGACTGGCCCCAGAATCCGCAATTCCATACATCGCCCCGTTCAGTGGTTACCCCGTGTGTGCGACTCCTGAAGGTAGGAGAGCCGCCTTTCGTGCGGCTATCACTTCGATTTCGGCCCTACACGCGTTCCCCGAGGGGAAGGAAACCGGAACGTGAGGCACCCTCACTTTTTCTGTCCCAGCCCCGGATGTCCGGCCCGCGGCACCCGTCACCGCCCGGCACAGCGGCACTTCCTACTACTTCAAGCCAAGTGATACAAGGCCCACCCGGTCCTCCACGCGGAAAGGTACCCGTATCGAACAACCGCAGAACCCCGTGCACCCAAGGCCGCGAGCCCCGTCGCCCCCAAGGCAATTCACTTTTCAATCTCGCCGGATAGTCACCTCTCATCAATCCGTTCGACGCTGGACTACCAGTCGGTAGGTGTCCACAATGAAACTCTCCCGGTAGCCTCGGGAGACGTGCTGGTCAACGGGGGGAAGGACTCTGCACGATGAAACAGGCTGTCTTCAGGCTTCTTGGACCACTGGACGTCCGGATCGACGGGGAGCCGGTCAGGCTCGGGGGGCCACGCCATCGCACCATTCTCGCCATGCTGCTGCTGACTCCAGGTCAGACCGTGTCGGTGGACGCACTCACCGAGGCGGTATGGCCGAGCGGTGCTCCCGCCACGGCGCGTAACCAGATCGCCATCTGCGTGGCCGGCCTGCGGAAACTTTTCAAGGACGCGGCCGGGCAAGGTGATTTGATTACCACCTCGCATCCCGGCTACGTCATCAACCTGCGCGGACACCGAATCGACACCGCGGACTTCGAGGAGCTGGTGAGCCGGGCGCGGGAGGCCATCCGCACGGGGAAGACCTCCGAAGCCTGCTCCCTCTTCGCCGAGGCACTCTCGCTGTGGCGCGGCCGGGCCCTGGACGGAGTCACCGGGCAGCGCATCGAAGAGGAGATCGCCCGGCTGGAGGAAACGCACCTCGACGTGCGCGAGGAACACGCGGGACTGCGGCTCCAGCTGGGCCGCCCGCAGCCACTGATCGCGGAACTCACCACTCTGGTGACGGAACACCCCTTGCGGGAACGGGCCAGAGCCCATCTGATCCTGGCCCACTACCGGGCCGGACGCAGGGCCGAGGCCCTTGAGGTCTTCCGCGAGGGCCGCGACCTGATGGTGCGGCAGCTGGGTATCGAACCGGGGCCCGCGCTGCGGGGACTGCACGATCTCGTACTGCAGGACGCGCCGGAGCTGGGCGGCCCGGCCACCGACCCCGGTGCCATTCCGGCCGGCCGGGTGCCGGCCGAGCTCCCGGCGGCGCCTGTCTCCTTCACCGGCCGGGTCCCGGAACTCGCGGCGCTCGACCGGATGCTGGTCGAGCGGGCCGGCCGGGTCCCGCTGACCGTGGCCGCGATCAGCGGCGTCGCCGGCATCGGGAAGACGGCGCTGGCCATCCACTGGGCGGAGCGGGTCGCCGAGCGCTTTCCGGACGGGCAACTCTTCACCGACCTGCACGGATACGACGAACGCGACGCGCTCATCTCGCCGTTCGCCACACTCGACCGGTTTCTCCGTGCTCTCGGCGTGCCCGCGTCCCGGATACCCGCCGACCTGGTCGGCCGGTCGGCGCTCTTCCGCAGTGTGCTCGACGGCAAGCGGGTACTGATCGTGCTGGACAACGCCCGGTCGTTCACCCAGATCCGTCCGCTGATGCCCGGCAACGGCCGCTGCTGTGTGGTGATCACCGGCCGAGAGCGCATCGAGGACCTGATCAGCCACTACACCGTGCTGCAGGTCGGGCTCGACGCGATGGCTCCCGCGGAGGCACCGGTGTTACTCGCCAAGCTCGCCGGCGAAGAGCGGATCGGCTCCGATCCGGCGGCCGCCCTCCGGCTCAGCGAACTGTGCGACCGGCTTCCGCTCGCCCTGCAGATAGCCGGCGCCCGGCTCGTCTCCAAGCCCCACTGGTCAGTACAGCATCTGACCAGCCGGCTCATGGACCCGGCCCGGCGGATGAACGAACTCAGCCCAGGCCAGGGCGGAGTACGGGCCGGGTTCGGGCTCAGCTACCGGGCCCTGCCGGCCGTCGGCCGACGGCTGTTCAGGCGGCTCGGTCTGCTGAGCACGCCCGACTTCGAGCCGTGGGCCAGCGCCGCCGTACTCGACACGGACCAGCTGGACGCCGAGAACCTCATGGAGAGACTCGTCGACGCCCATCTGGTCCAGGTCGTGCCGGGGTCGGGTCCGCACACCATCCGCTACCGGTTCCAGGAACTGATGAAGATTTTCGCCCGGGAACGCGCGGAGGCCGAGGAGAGCGCAGAGGAACGCCGGGCCGTGCTGGAGCGCTTCCAGCAGCGGCTGGCCGAGGTCCGCGGACGCGGCACGGCAGAGCCGTCACTGACCTGCCACGCGGGGCGGACACCGGGCTGAAGAACGCCGCGCCGGACCGCGGCAGGGGCTGCCCCTCATCCGTTGCGGTCAGTCCGCGGCCACCTCGAGTTCCCGGCCCAGCAGCGCGGCGACCGCCTTGTAGACCTGCTTTCCGTTGTCCGAGTTGGTCATCACCACGCAGCCGTTGCCCGAGCGCAGCTGCATCGAGGTCAGCGCTCGATAGCCCGCGGTCTGCCCGCCATGGCCGAAGTCGGGGTCGGTCGACGAGCCGTCGACCACCGTGCCCAGGCCGTAGAAGCTGCCCGGGAAGGCCTCCGTGAGCATGGCGTCCACCGGCTTCGCGGAGAGCAGCCCCGACAGGCCCAGGTGAGCCTGCCGGATCTCGACGGCGAGCTGCGCCAGGTCGGCGGGTGTGGACCACAGCCCGCTGCCCGCGTGCACCGGCCGCAGCCGGTGGCCGCCGAGCAGTCCACGGGCATGCTGGTCATGGCCTGCGGCCAGGTCCTGGGGGACGGAACCGTCCGTGACCGCCGGCGGCAGGAACGTACTGTCCCGCATGCCCAGCGGGCGGAACACCAGCTCGGCCGCCAGCTCCTGGAACTCCTGGCCGGTCACATCGAGCAGCAGCTGCTCGACCATGGCCCACTGGCTGCCGGCCTTGCGGAAAAGCGCCCCGGGTTCGTGCTCCGCCCAGACGTCGTCCAGTACGGCGGACAGTTCCGGCATGGTCTCGTCCGGCCGCCACCACGCGCTCGAGGTCTGCGAAAGACCCGCCGTGTTGGACAGCAGATGGCGCAAAGTGAGCGGGTTCCCGCCGACGGCCCGGGGTGCCTTGCGGTGAGACAGATAGCCGTCGATGTCCGCGTCCAGGTCGAGCACACCTCGGTCGACGAGCCGCAGCGCCGCGAAGGCGGTCACATGCTTGCTGATCGATCCGGCCTGGAACCGGGTCCGCAGGGTCACCGGGGCGCCGGTCTCGGCGTTCCGTGTCCCATAGGCCTGCACACCGACCAGCTGGCCGTCCCTGAGCAGGGCGACCGCCGCGCCGGGCACCCCGTGGGCCACCATCACCTCGGCCACCTCGGGCGTGCTCAGCGCGGAACGTGACACCATGGTGGCCTTCACCGATTTCGCTCCCTCGTCGCTCTCGTCGCCCTCATCCGGCGTCACGCCATCGAGTGCGACCGCGAGGTCCTCGATGGTCTCGCTGTCCAGCAGCATCCGCAGCGTCAGCTCGAGTCCGGCCCGCCGGGCGGCCGTCATCACATGGACGATGCGCATGGAGTCGGCGCCCAGGTCCGCCAGCCGGTCCCGCACACCCACTTCTGCCACGCCCAGCACCTCGGCGCAGGTGTCGACCAGCAGCTGCTCGGTCCTGTTCCGCGGCGCCACGTACTCCCGGTCCGTGACCAATGCCGTACGGCCGGGTGCGGGCAGCGCCTTCCGGTCGAGCTTGCCTGCCGGGCTCAGCGGCATGGCGGCCAGCATCATGAAGGCCGCGGGCACCATGTACGACGGCAGGGAGGCCGCCAGGTGGTCACGCAACTCGGACTGGTCCAGCTCCGCTTCGCCGTCCGGCCGGTTGGGGACCACGTAGGCGGCAAGCCACTTCTCACCGCCTGCGTCCTCCCGGGCGATCACCACCGCGTCACGCACCCCGGGGTGCGTCAGCAGCAGTTCCTCGATCTCGCCCAGCTCGATCCGGTAGCCGCGGATCTTCACCTGGAAGTCGATCCGGCCCAGGAACTCCAGATCTCCGTCGGAACGGAAACGGCCCAGATCACCGGTGCGGTACATCCGCGAGCCGGGCGGCCCGCCGAACGGCTCGGGGACGAACCGCTCGGCGGTCAGCGCGGGCCGGCCCACATAGCCGCGCGCCGTACCGGCACCGGCGATGTACACCTCACCGGCCACACCCACCGGAACGGGCTGCTGAGCCGCGTCGAGCACGTACGTCCGGTAATTCGGCAGCGGACGCCCGAGCACCACCGCCTCGGGGTCGGATACCACGTCCCAGGCGTGCGACCAGACCGTGGTCTCGGTCGGCCCGTACTGGTTGAACAACTTGTCCAGCCGACTGCGCAGCTCCCGGGCCAGCGGCAGCGAGCACTCCTCGCCACCGGTCACCCCGACCAGCGGGCGGCGGCCGAGCCCGGCGGCCAGCAGCAGCTTCCAGCCGGCCGGGGTGGCCTGTGCATGGGTCACCCCGGCGTCGTCGATCAGCTTCAGCTGAGCGGCGGGGTCGTTGGAATCCTCGTCGTCGGCGAGGACCACTCGGCCGCCGGAGATCAGCGGCAGATACATCTCGGCGGTCGAGATGTCGAAGGACAGCGACGTGGCGGCGAGCCAGACGTGCTCCGGCTTGGATCCGTAGCGCTGCCGCAGCGAGAAGAGCATGTTCAGCAGGGCGTACTGGCCGATCTGCACACCCTTGGGGCGGCCGGTCGAGCCGGAGGTGAAGAGGGTGTACGCGAGCCGGTGCTTACGGCCCTCGTCCTTCAGATCCGCCGGATCACGTACGGCCGATGCGTCCGGGGCGGTAGCGGGAAGCCCGGCGATCTCCGCGCGGGCCCGGTCGAGATGGATGAACTCCCCCTCGTACCTCTCGCCCACCCGCTCGGCCAGCGTGCCCTCGGTCACGATCAGGCGGGCGCCGGACGTCTCCAGCATGTAGTTCAGCCGGTCCGCCGGCAGTCCGGCGTCCAGCGGCAGATGCGAGCCGCCCGCCTTCCAGATGCCGAGCAGGCAGGGCAGGGTGTCCGGGCCGCGGCTCAGCAGCACACCGACCACCGACTCCGGCCCCACGCCGGCCGCCCGCAGATGGTGCGCGATGCGGTTGGCCCGGGTGTCGAGCTCGCGGTAGGTGAGGGTCACCTCCCCCGTCTGCACGGCGATGGCGTCGGGTGTCGAGGCGGCTGTCGCCTCGATCACCTCGTGCACATACCTGCTCATACCCACTCCACCTCGGTGTCGTTCCAGTCCTCAAGGACCTGGGTAAGCTCCGTCGTGGACAGCAGCGCCGCGTTCGCGTCGCCGTCCGGATCGCCGGCCATGGCCTCCAGCACCGCCCGGTACATTCCGGCGAGCCGCTCGGCGTTGGCCCGGTTCAGACCGGTGCTCACGGCCCGGAGAACCAGCCGCCCCGGCACGTTGGCGATCGACAGGGTGAACTCGTTCGAGCTGTCGCCGGCCCCGGCTTCCCAGTCCACCGGCCCGTCGCCCAGTGCCTGGTTGAAGTCCTGGTAGCGGTACATGATGTCGAACAGCCTCTGCCCGCCGGCCAGTCGCTGCACCGCCGGGAGCGGGTAGCGGCGGTGGCTGTAGACCTCGGCCTCGCGGTCGAAGACCTGCTGGATCAGCTCGCGCCAGGTACGGGCGCTGCGGTCGTGCGCGAAGGGCAGGGTGTTGAGGTACATGCCGTACACCCGCTCGACGCCCGGCTGCTCCGGACGTGCGCTGTACAGCACCCCGGTGTGGAAGGCAGGTTCGTTGGTGACCGTGCTGAGCACCTTCAGATGGGTGGCCAGGAGCACGGCCTTGAAGGAGGTGCCCGTGGACTTGGCCAGTGCCCGCAGTTCCGGTTCGATGTCGCGGAAATCGATGGACAGCTTGAAGTCCTCGCGCGGTGCGCCGGGGCCGTCCCCCCAGTCGGGCGGGAGCACGGTCATGGCGTGGTGGTCGACGATCCGCTGCCAGTAGCCGCGGTCGTCATCCGACTCCAGTGCCTCCAGCTCGGCCGCGATGAAGTCGGCGTAGCGGACGGCCGGCCGCTCGTGCCGCTCCGGCTCCTCCCCGTTCGCGTAGGAGCGGTAGAGGCCCAGCACCTCGAGGAGCAGCGACTGCTGGCTCCAGCCTTCCGTGATGGCGTGGCAGTGGGTGAAGCCCAGGTGCCATGCCTCGTCGGACTCGATCAGCGCGGAGATACGGAGCAGCGGCGGCCGGGAGAGATCGAACAGCTCGTTCCGTTCGCGCGCGATGTGCGCCGTACGCGACGCCGCCAGCTGCTCGGCGTCCTGGCCCCGCAGATCGTGCACGGTGACCGGGATCTCGGCGCTCTCGTGGACCAGTTGGAGGGGCAGTTCGTAGTCCTCGAACGCGATGGACGTGCGGAGCATCTCGTGGCGTTCCACGATGGTCTGCCCGGCGCGGCGGAGCGCGTCGGCGTCGAACGGCCGGCCGTCCGCGATCCTGAACGTCGAGGTGTTGTGGTACTTGTTCAGGCCGTCGTCGGCGAGCAACTCGACCAGCATGCCGAGCTGCACACTGGAGAGCGGGTACGCGTCGACCAGCCCGGCGGGGAGAGTCTCCCGCACCGGCGCGGCGATGAGCGAGAACGGCGCGGCGGGGGTGAACCCCGAGCCGGTTTCCGTACCCCCGAGTGCGGCGGCGAGTCCGGCGACGGTGCGGTGCTGGAACACATCGCGGACGCCGGCCTCGAAGCCCTCGGCGCGCAGGGCGCCGACCAGGGCGATGGCCTTGATGGAGTGACCACCGAGGTCGAAGAAGTTGTCCTCGACACCGACCCGCTCCAGCCCCAGCACCCGGCCCCAGACCGCGGCGATCCGCTCCTCGGTCACCGTGCGCGGCGCCACATACGTGTCCACAGCGGACTCGTCCGGGTCCGGCAGGGCACGGCGGTCGATCTTGCCGTTGGCCGTCAGCGGAATCGAGTCCAGCGCGGTGAACACCGAGGGAACCATGTACTCCGGCAACGAAGCACCCAGCCACTCCGCAAGCCCCTCCACAGCACCCACCACATACGCCAGCAACCGCTGATCCCGCGACACCACCACCGCCGCATCACTCACCCGCGGATGAGCCACCAACGCCGCCCGGACCTCACCCAGCTCCACCCGGTACCCACGGATCTTGACCTGATCATCCACACGGCCCAG
>NZ_JBEZUP010000027.1:0-107902 GCF_040636485.1 Streptomyces sp. NPDC038707 | reverse complement strand
GCGGGTCCTTCCGAAGTGATCATCGGGGTTGCCCGCCCATGTAAACAGACCGGCGGCCCTCCTCGGTTCAGCGCTTTTCCGGGCGGGTGACGCCGATGGTGAGGCCCATGGCCGCCAGGCCGAGCGCCATGGTGATGACGCCGGTCAGGACGTTGTTCCAGATGATGCCGGCCCGTGCACTGTGCGTGGCGGTGACCACCCATGGTGAGATCAGGAGCCAGACACCGAGGGGCACCAGTGCCCACGCCAGGCGGAACATCCGCTCGGGGACGAGGGCGAGACCGAGACCGATCAGGCCGATGGTGATGCCGACGATCAGGTTGTTGGTGGTGATGTTGGGCCGGCCCGCGAAGTGGACGACCCACGGTGAGATCGCGGTGTAGAGACCGGTCAGCAGGATCAGCCCCTCGAGGGCGATCGCCCTGCCGGACGAGGCGGTGCGTTCGAGCCGCTCCCTCATCTCCGCCATCTCGGGGTGTCCGGTCATCCCGCCGGTGGAGCCGGTGGAGTATTGCGGATACGACATGGGCGTCGTCTCCTCTCCCGCATTGGGCTTATGTCCTTTTTACCCGAATTCCCCCACTTGAGTGACTGAAGCGACCTCATCGAACCCGCTCAATGTGATTCACATCACATGGCACCCGATCTCCCGCTCGTCCCGCCGGTCCCGTGAGGGCCGGCCGGTTTCGGCGTGCCGCGCGACGGAAACCCGGTGGTGCGTCCCGCGGAGGGCAGGGCGGGCTGTGCCCGACACCGAACAGGCCCGCGTCCGCGCATGCCGGAGGAACCCGTACAGGAGGGCACCGTGAAGCTGGCGGAATTTCTGGACCGGGTCCGTGACCGTGGGGAGTACCACAGCCCGGAGGAGGCCGAGCACATCAGTACGTCGGTGCTGCGGGTGCTCGCCGCCCGGATCCCCTCTCAGGAGGCGGACGACCTGGCCGACCGGCTGCCCGCGCCGCTGGACGATGTCCTGCACGGGCATCCTGCACGGCCGGAGGCTCTCGGGCTGGAGGAATTCCTGCGGCGCGTGGCCCAGCAGACCGGCGCCCGGCCCCGGACCGCCGAGTGGGACGCCGGCGCCGTCCTGTCCACCGTCGCCGACGCGGTGCCGGGCGCGGAGGTCGACCACCTGCTGGCTCAGTTGCCGACCGGCTACGCGGACCTGTTCGGCAGGCCGGACCTGGGCTGACCGCCGCGCGGACCGGCTCCGCGCCGGCCGCGCCAGCCGGCGGCGGAACACGGCCGAGCCCGCTCAGGAAGCCGCTTCGCGTGCCACGACGTCCGTGACCAGGGGGCCGGTGCCGGGCCGGGTGCCCGGGGTGAAGCGGAGGCCGGTGTCCGCACCGGTGGGGGTGAAGTCGTACGTCCAGGTGCGCCAGTCGTCGGTGACGGCGACGGTGGCCCTGGAGTGCCCGTCCGCCTGGATGCCCAGGCCCCTTCCCGTGCGCGCCCGTTCGCCGGGTGCCGCGCTCGCGCCGAGGGTGCCGGCGCGGGCGCGGAAGGTGACGCGGACCGGGCGGCCGGGCGTGGTGGCGAGGCGGGTGCCGAGGAATCCGGGAGCGGCGCACAGGCCCGCCGCGTGCGAGCCGTTGTCCAGACCCGCGAGACGCCCGTGACAGGCGTGCACCCCATGGTTCGTCCAGCCCGGGAAGCACGCGGGAGCGCTGCCCCGGTCCCGTTCCACCGCCTCGGAGATCCAGGGGGTCTGAAGGTGGGGGTTGGGGTTGAGGATCGGTCCGCCTGCGGGGACGGGCAGCCGCGCCCGGAGGGCGTCCCGCCAGACCGCGGCCATCTTGGCGTAGCCCTGGTCGTTCGGGTGGACCAGGTCGGACAGGTCGTCGCCACCCTGGGGTGAGGCGTGCAGCGCGGGGGCCATGTCGGCGAAGAAGACCCGGCCGCGGTGCCCGTACTCCTCGGCGATCTCGCGCACATGACGGTTGTAGCCGTCGATGTGCGCCTGCCACTCGGGCTGCCGCGAGGGAATGATCGAGGCGAGCAGGATGCCGGCGGAGGGGGCCAGGCGCAGCAGGGTCCGCACGAAGGTGCGCAGGTGGCCGGGGGCCGCCGTGTGCTCGGGGCCGTACATGTCGTTCGTGCCGATGTGGACGAGCAGCCAGTCCGGCCGGGCGGCCGGAACCCACTGCGGCAGCAGGGGGGTGAGTGCCTCGACGGTGATGCCGCAGACCGCGGCGTACGCGGGATCTCCCTGCGGCTGGAAGGCGTTGACGCAGGGGCCGACGAAGCAGGCGTCGTGGCCCAGGCGGTGGAGGTGGCGGAGGAGTTCGTCGCGGTACCCGGCCGCCCCGGTGCTGTTCATTCCGGCGGTGATCGAGTCCCCGAGCGGCATGATCCGCACGGGCCGGGGCGGGCTGTCCGTGTCTCCCCCGCCGAGCGTCCCGGCCGCCACCGCGGCGGTGGTCCGTGCGGTGACGTGCCGTGAGGTGGGGCGGGATTGCATGGCCTCTCCCAACGCGTGCCTGAGCCTGTGGTCGCGGATGGTGCCGGGCACCCGGAAGATGCCCGTCGGCCGCACGGGTTCCCCCGTGCGGCCGACGGTTCACACAGAAGAAGGACGTCCCCGGACCTTGTGACGGCCCTGTGCCCTGCACGAGGGCCGACGACGACACTGACGCTGACGCTGAAGAAGACGATGACGGGCCGGGAAGTCGCGCCACCGCCCGTGCGTCCGCGGCCGGTTCGTCAACCGGTGGTGCAGGCGGTCCCGTTGAGGGTGAACGCCGTCGGCGAGGTGTTGGCGGCCGACTTGCCGCCGGTGAAGCCGACCGTGACCGAGCCGCCCGCGGGGACCGTCGACGTGTACGACGCGGCGGCAACCGTCACCTCGGCACCGCTCTGGGCCGGGGTACCGCCCCACATGGTGCTGATGGTCTGGCCGTTCGGGAAGCTGAAGCCCAGCGTCCAGCCGCTGATCGCGGTGGTACCGGTGTTGCCGATGGTGATCTCTCCCTGGAAGCCGCCGGGCCATTCACCGACGACGCGGTACCGCACGGAGCAGCCGGCGCCGGGGGTGCCGGTGCCCTTCCCGGTCCTGACAGTGACCGTCGCGGACCGGGGCGAGCGGTTGCCGGCGGCGTCCCTGGCATAGACCGCGAAGGTGTACGCCGTGTCGGGGGTCAGGGACGGGACGGTGACCGCGGTCGTCGCGGTGGAGGCGGCCTGGGTCTCCGTGGTGCCGCTGACGCGGACCACGTCGTAGCCCGCGATGCCAACGTTGTCAGTGGCCGCGGGCCAGGTCAGGGTGACCGAGGTGGGCGAGACCGCGGAGGCGGCCGGGGTGCCCGGTGCGGTCGGGGCCTGGGTGTCGGGGGCGGCGGTGCCGAAGACCGTGGCCTCGCGCGAGGTCGCGGCGATGCCGTTGGCGCCGTGGAAGATGCGCCGGCCCCAGGAGCTGAGCCGCGCGGGGTCGAAGTCGAGGGCGAGGTCGAGGACCGGGTCGGTGTTGCCGCTCCAGGACCAGGCCAGGTAGCCGAGGCCGAGCTGCTCGGCGGTGGCCATCATGGTGTCCTCGTCCGGGTCGCCGTACTGGTCGGCCGGTCCGCCGAACTCGCCGATGACAAGGGGGAGTTTCGCGGTGACGAAGGCGTTGAGGTAGTCGGTGATCTCCTGGGCGGTGTCGAAGACGCTGTACATGTGGATCGAGAAGAGGAGGTTGCCGGTGGTGTCGGCGTCGTAGACCGTGCGGGCGTTGGCCCGCATGACGCCTTGCCAGTCCTGGCCCCAGTTGGGCGCGTCCACCATGATCGTGTGCTGGAAGCCCGCCGCGCGGAGCTTCTTGACGGCGGCCATGGTGGGTTCGGTCCAGCCGGCCGGGTTCGTGTTGCCCCAGGGCTCGTTGCCCATGTTGATGATGACGTAGTCCTCCTGGCCGGCCAGGACGTCCTTGAGGCTGATCCAGTAGTCGGCGGCGTGGTCCAGCGTGCCGGCGGCCGAGTCCTCGCCGTACCCGGTGGTGTCGTGCACCTCCAGGACGCAGATCAGCCGGTTGGCCTTGCAGTTCTGGATGACGGCCGCGACGTCCTGCGCGCTGTTGCGGGACCAGCGGTAGCCGTCGGAGAGGACGACGCGCACGGTGTTGGCGCCGAGCGCCTTGACGTCGGCCAGCGACTGGGTCTCGCCCGGGTACCAGGTGTGGGCGTGGTTGACGCCGCGCATCACGAAATCGTTGCCGTTGCCTTCGAGGAGGCGGCCGTTGCCGATGTGCAGCCCGGTCGCGGCGGCGGCCGGCCGGGAGCCGGCGTGGGCGGGGGCCGGGGAGAGGGCGAGCAGTCCCAGCACGGTGACCAGGGCGGCCAGCACCACGGCGACCGGGTTCCTCGGTGTCCAACGTGTCGTTGTTCTCACTGCGGCTCCAGGAGTGGGTGGACAAAGGGCGGCCGAAAGCTGTGGGAGCGCTCCCATAGAGCCAGTTACGGCAGGTGCACGTCAAGGGATCCGTCAGGAAAGGTCCCCGTCGGCCCCAGGGCGGGGCGGCCGGGCGCGGAACCGGAGTCTCAGCCGGCGCACTCCAGACCGGGGCCGGCGCACTCCAGGCCGGGGCCGATGTCCGCCAGGCCGCCGGCCCCGGCTTCCGGCGCCGCGGTCATCGGCACGTGGCCCCGGGCGCGGCCCCACCGGTCCAGCAGCCGGCCCATGCGCTTGGCGGTGTGCAGCGTGATGCTCCGCTCGCCGATCCGCAGGCCGGGATGGCGGTGCAGGATGCGTTCCTCCAGGGTGAGGCAGTCGGCGGGCGAGCGCAGCCACGCGGACAGCAGCAGGTTCTCCGGTCCGGTGACCGACGAGCACAGCCGGGTCTCCGGCAGCCCCGCAAGCGCGTGCGCCACGGCCTCGGTGCCGGGGCCTGGGGCGGTGATACGGAACGTGGCGATGACCGGCCAGCCGGCCAGTTGCTGGGTGAGGTCGCACCGGAGGTAGACCTCGCCGCCCGCGGTCATGCGCCCCAGCCGCCGGCGTACGGTCGTCTCGCTCAGTCCGCACTCCCGCGCCAGCTCGGCGTGGCCGCGGCGGGCGTCGGCGCCGAGCGCGCGCAGCAGCCCGCGGTCGCCTTCGAGCGGTCCGCTGCCGGGCCGCGCGCGCGTACGGCTGTCACCACCGGCGAGATGGGTGCGCTGGCGTTCGTTGAGCGCGCGCACCAGCCATCCGCTGCCCTCGCGGTACACCCGGGTGCAGACGCTCAGCCGTACCGAGCGCACTCCGTCCAGCCGTCCCAGCCGCCCGGTGACGAAGCCGTCCAGGGCGGACAGGTCGCGGGCGGCCACGCCCAGGAACAACGAGTGGTCGCCCGTCGTGCGTTCCACGCTGAACACCGGCCCCCAGCCGCACAGTTCGGTGGTCAGCGCGTCGAGTGCGCCAGGGGCGCAGGCGAGATCGACGTATCCGACGACCGAGGCGTGCTGCGCCGGGTAGGCCGTCATCCAGGCCAGGCCGCTGTCGGAGAGCCGCCGCCAGCGGCGCGCGGCGGTGGTGGCGTCGATGCCGATGACGGCGGCGATCTGCGCCCAGGGAGCGCGCGGTCGCAGCTGGAGGGCCTCGACCAGGGCCAGGTCGGTCTCGTCGAGCCCGTCGGGGGTGTCCGGGAGGGCGGTGTCGGTGGGCGGCACGCGTCTCATCCTGTCAGCGCGGGCGGCCCGGCTGAAGCCCCCGTCACGTACCCGGGACGCCGGATTCCGGCGCCGACGCGGTACGGCTGCCGGATTCCTGCGATTGCGTGGCCCGAAGCGGCGGACGGTGCAGGGTGTCCGCCAAGCGTCGCCTCGAACGGCGGGAGGACTCCTTGCTCAGAACCACCCGGACCACCGCGGTCCTGCTGTTCACCGCATGGGCCGTCGACTACATCGACCGCCAGGTGATCAATCTGGCGCTGCCGTCGATCGGCGACACCTTCGGTCTCAGCCACGCGGAGCGGGGCGTGATCCTCTCCTCGTTCTTCCTCACCTACGCGCTGACGCAGCTTCCCGCCGGCCCGGTCGCCGCGCGCTTCGGCGGCGCGCGTGTGGTGTGCGTGGCCCTCGTCCTGTGGTCGGTCTTCACCGGACTGACCGCCGTCGCCTGGTCGTTCACCGCGCTCGTGGTCTTCCGCGGTCTCTTCGGCATGGCCCAGGGCCTGTTCCCCGCGGCGGCCATCGAGACCCTCAGCCGGCGCAGCGTGCCCGAGCAGCGGCTGACCGCCAACGGCTGGATCCAGAGCTCCAACGCGGTCGGCGGGCTGCTGGCCTCCGTGCTGGGCGGGCTGCTGCTGGCCCGCTGGGACTGGCGGGTGATGTTCCTCGCCGTGTCCGTGCTGGGCCTGCTGGTGGTGGTCGCGATCCGGCGCCGGCTGCCCGGGCCGCTGCCCGCCGAACGGACCGGCCCGTCCCTGAGCCACCCGAAGGGGGCCGCGGCCGCGCTGCTGAGGTCGCCGGCCGTCTGGGGCTTCGCGGTGATGTTCCTCGCCTACGACGTCGTGGTGTGGGGCCTGAACAGCTGGAGCGCCTCCTTCCTGATGGAGGAGCGCGGTCTGAGGGTGTCCGACGCCGGGCTGGTGTCCCTGGCGCCGACCCTGCTCGGGGCGGTCGCCGCCGTCGCCGGGGGCCGGCTGAGCGACCGGTTCGAGGGGCGGCCCCGGCGGATCGTCGTCCCGGCGATGTGCGGGGCGGCCGGCCTGCTCGTCCTGCTGCCGCTCACCACCACACTGGCCCAGTTCGTGGTGGTCGGCACACTCGTCAGCGGGATCGTCGGCCTGTGCTACATGCCCTGTTTCTCGGTGCCCCTGCGCAGCCTTCCGCCGGCCCTGACGGGAACGGCTTCGGGAATCATCCTCTTCGGCGGCCAGGTGTCGGGCATCATCGTGCCGACCGTGTTCGGCCGGCTGGTCGACGCCTTCTCCTACCGCGTCGCGTTCTGGTCGTTGCTCGTGGGCCCCGTGCTCGCCGTCGCCGCCGTGCTCTGGGTGCCCCAGACCTCCCCCCGTTTCCTGGCGCGTCTGCGCGCCGTCGTCATCGACACCCCGAAGGAGGACGACAGTGATACGTCCGCTGCCGCCCACCCCGCCTGAGGCCGGCCTGAACCGCGGCCTTTCGGCACGTCTGCCGCACTGGGAGGAGGTCTACCGCGATCTGCACGCCCATCCCGAACTCGCCTTCCAGGAGCGGCGCACCGCTGCCGCCGTCGTCCGGGAACTGGCGGGCACCGGCGGCTGGGAGACCACCGAGCGGGTCGGCCGGACCGGTGTGGTGTCCGTCCTGCGCAACGGCGCCGGGCCGGTGGTCTGGCTGCGGGCGGACATGGACGCGCTGCCCGTGCGGGAGGAGACCGGGCTTCCGTACGCCTCCGCCGAGCCCGGGCTGATGCACGCCTGCGGTCATGACGTGCACGTGGCCGCCCTGCTGGGGGTGTGCCGGCAGCTCGCCGCGCACCCCGACGCCTGGAGCGGGACCGTGGTGGCCGTCTTCCAGCCGGCCGAGGAGGTGGGGCAGGGGGCGCAGGCCATGCTGGACGACGGTGTCCTCGACCGGTTCCCCCGGCCCGAGGTGGTGCTGGGCCAGCATGTGGGCCCGCTGCCCGCCGGAGTGGTGACGACCAGGCCGGGCACCGTCATGGCGGCGGCCGACAGCCTCCGTGTCACCCTGTACGGCGCGGGCGCGCACGCCTCCGCCCCCCATCTCGCCGTCGATCCGGTCGTGATGGCGGCGGCCGTGGTGCTGCGGCTGCAGACCCTGTCCGCCCGTCTGGCACCGCTGTCCCCGTCGCCGCTCCTCACGGTCGGGGCCCTGCACTCCGGCACGGTCGCGAACGTCATCCCGCACACCGCCGAACTGCTGTGCAGCCTGCGGACGTTCGACGCGCAGACCCGCGAACAGGTACTGGCCGGCATCCGGCGGGTCGTCGACGCGGAGGCCTGCGCGCAGGGCGCCACCCGTACGCCGGACATCACGACGTACGACTCCTTCCCCCTGACGGTCAACGACCCGGAGGCCGCCGAGCGGGTGCTGGCGGCCGTGGCCGGCGCGGGTGCCCTGGGGCACACCCTGTCCGCTCCGCTCGCGGGCAGCGAGGACTTCGGCCGGTTCGCGGCGGCGGCCGGATGCCCGTCGGTGTTCTTCCACTTCGGCGGCGCGGACCCCGCGGGCTTCGACGAGGCGGCCGTGGCCGCGCTGGAACGCGGCACGCTCCCGCCGGGCACGGCCACGAACCACTCCCCGTACTACGCGCCCTCCGACCGGCACGCCGTCGCCGCCGGGGTACGCCACCTCCTGGCCGCCGCCGCGTCGTGGCTTGGCCGGGACTCCCACACCGGAAGGACCGCCTCATGAAGCGCTGGAGGCCCGTTCTGCTCGCCGCCGCGCTCGCCCCGCCGGCGGCCGCCCCCGCGGCCGCCGCCTCCCCGGCCGGCGCCCCGGCGCCCCAGGTGCCCGCCTGCGCCTGGGAGCCGCTGGGTCACCGGACGTCCAACGTCGCCTATCCGGACACCAATGCCGAGTACTGGCTGCTGCGTCACACCATGCGCAAGGGGCTGGCCATCTGGCTCGACGGCCGCTTCCCGGACGCCCGTTACGCCTCGGTCGCCACCTACGACGCCCACCCCAGCAGTTCCACGGGTCCCGGCGGAGCTCCGTCCGCCCTGACGGATCACCAACTCCTCCCCGACCGGGGCAGCGGCAACCCGTACCGTCAACCCGTCCACCCCGGCGGCAAGTTCACCGTCACGGTCACGGACACCCCCGCGGGCCGGCCCAACACCCTGCCGCTCGCCCCCGCCGGCACCCCGGAAGGCGCCGAGGGAACCGTCGTCCACCGGATCCATCTGCCGCACGGGACGTTCCGCCTGCCGAAGGTCACCTTCGTCCGGGACGGGCACCGCGTCCGGGTGGGAACGTGCGCGAACGCCCTGTCCCCCGGCGCTCCCGCCGCCGGCGCGTCCTCCGGGCCCCCGTCCCCGGCCGGGGCGGACACCCCGCCCCGGCCGGCCTCCACCCCAACCCGGACAACGCGTATCTGAGCACCGGCTTCGACGCGCCGCCCGTCGGACAGGTCCTGGTCGTCCACGGCAAGGCGCCCACCGCGACCGCCGGAAACCACGCCCGGCCCTGGCCCGCCGGGGTGCCCAGGTCCGGTACTGGTCGATGTGCGACAACCTGTGGTGGGGGCCGGGCGAGGTGGTCGCCAACCCGCTGCCCGACGGCGGCGTGGCCCCGGGCTGCCGGGCGGACTTCGGCACCCGCCTCGCCGCGGACGGCACCTGCGCCTACGCCGTCGGTACGGAGGAACAGCGGGCGGCCGTCGAGCGCGTGCCCGGGGTCACCTTCCTGCCGCTGTCCTCGGCCGCACCGGCCGCCCGGCACCTGCTGATCCTGCGGAACATGGTGGCCGCGCCGGGCTTCGCCGAGGCGATCCAGCGGATGCCGGCGGGGAGCGACGCGACCCGCACCGCCGAGGTGATGGGCGCGTACCACCCCAGGGCGGCCTCTTGCGACCTGGACGCGCTCGCCGAGTCGGGACCGGAGGTCTGCCTGGGGTCTGACGCGCTGCGGAACACCGGGTCGCCGCAGGTCAGTTACAACCTTTCGGCTGAGCCGGCCGTCCAAGGGAAGTCCGGCGCGATCACTGTGCCGGACTTCCCTTCCTATCGATGTGGGAGATGCCATGAGTTCTGTCTCCGTCGGCCGTGTGCTGCGTCGCGGCGCATGTGCCGGAGCCGTTGGGGCGTTGCTGGCCGCCGGTCTCGGCAGCGGGGTCGCCTTCGCCGACGAGGCGCAGACCGACCAGCTGTGGATCCAGGCGCCGTACGAGCAGGCGGTCACCGCGGGCGCGGACGGCGCCGCGGGTGAATACCGGTCGCTGGCGCTCGGCCTGTACCACGACAACTCCGGCTTCACCGTGACCGACGGCCGGTTGACCGTCGATGTCTCGGGGCTGGCGGGGTCCGTCGACGTGGCCTGGCCCGACAACTGCGCGCCGAACACCTCCGGTACGGTCGCCGTGTGCGACACCGGGGACGTCCCCACCGGTTACACCCCGCAGGTCGAGCTGAAGGTGCGGGCCGCCGCCGGCGCCGGCGCGGTGCAGGGCGCGATCGAGTACGCGGCGGAGGCCACCGGCGGGCCCGACGGGAAGCTCGTCGCCCCGGGTGCGGAGACCTTCCTCACCGTCGGCTCCGGCCCGGACCTGGGTGTGAACGCCCTGCGGAGCGTGCGGGACGTGGCGCCCGGGACCACCCTCACGGTGCCGTTCTCCGTCACCAACACCGGTGACCGGACGGCCCACGGCTTCAGCGTGAAGCTGTGGGCGACGTACGGCCTCGACGTCGCCACTCGTTACCCGCAGTGCACCTACGCCGGGCCGGACACCGACGACAACGAGTACACGCCCATGACGTACGTGACGTGCTCGTTCGACACCGAGGTCGCGCCCGGCGCCACGGTGGAGCTGCCGGAGCCGCTGCGGCTCGCCGTGACCGGCCGCGCGCTGTACGAGCGGTTCGACTACGAGGTGCAGCCCGGCGGCGACGCCACCGACCTCGACGTCTCGGACAACGGCCAGTCCTGGAGCATCACCGCCCGCAACACCGCCGACTTCGCGGTGTACGGCACCCAGGTGAGCGGCAGCGCCGGGGACACCGTGACCGCCGCCTTCCGCTTCGCCAACCACGGCCCGGCCTGGGCCGGCAATGTCGGCTCCGGCGACCCGATCGCCGTGATCGACTTCTCTCTCCCGGAGGGCACCACCGCCACCTCCGTGCCGGACACCTGCCACACCGCCGGATCGTCCGGCAGCCCGGCCGTCGCCCACTACGCCTGCACCCTGCCGACGTGGGCCAAGCCCGACCTCGACGTCAGCTTCCCGTTCCAGCTGCGCGTCGACCGGGTCGTCCCCGACGCCACGGGCCGCGTCGTCGCCCGGCCCGAGTACGGCACGTCGTTCGCCTTCGACCCGGACAGCGGGAACAACTCCGCGACGGTGACCGTCAACCCGTCCGCCTGACAGCACGGAGCGGGGCAGGCCCGCGGGCCTGCCCCGCTCGCGGTCGCCTGCGGCGGGCTAGGAGTTGTCGTCAAAGTGTCACGCCCACATCAGAAGCGATGCGAAGCTCACCCGGGCCTACCGGCCGCAGACCAACGGCAAGGTCGAACGCTTCAACCGGACCCTGCTCGACGAATGGGCCTGCCCACGGCCCTACACCAGCAACACCGAACGCACCAACGCCCCGGCAGACTTCCTCCACACCTACAACCACCACCGCTGCCACACCGCACTCGGAGGCAGGCCACCCATCAGCCGCGTGAACAACGCTGCGGGCAATACAGTACCTGCGCCCGCAGACCCCGCGGACCGGCACGTCCCGGGACGCCGCCTGGTGGGCGCACGGAGCCGGCGGGGCGAGGGGAGTTGATGCCCCGTCAGGACACCGGGTCGCGATCGGCGTCGCCGTCAGGCTCCGCGGAGGCGGACGTGGGCCGCGGCGGCGGCGACCGAGCGGCGGCGGTTTCCAGCAGCGCCCGCGGGGCGCGGCCGTCGTCACGGGTGCCGCTCGGCGGGACCCCGAACCCGGTGAACGCCGACCGGCACAGCACCGCGTCGACGGTGAGCTTGTCGACGCCGCGTGATGGCGCGGCGCGCAGCAGGTCGTCGGTGAGGCCGGAGACGTCGCGCAGCGCCAAGGGCAAGCGAACGGTCTCGGCGACGGCGGTTCCGCCGGTGCCGGCGAACCGGGCAGCGAGCGCTCGGCCCCCGGGTCCCCTGGAACGCCGCGTCGCGCCTCACGTCCTGGCGGGAACCCGCAGGGTCAGGATGGCCACGTCGTCGTCGTTGTCGGCGGGTCGGACCCGGCTCAGCAGTCGATCGGTGAAGGAGGGCAGCGTCCGGTGGGCGAGTGCGGCGGCGTGCTGGCGCAGCCGCTGCAGACCGGTGTCCAGGCTGTAGCCGGGGGCTTCGATCAAGCCGTCCGTGTACAGCACGAGGGTGGAGCCGACCGGGATCAGGACGGTGGCGTCGGGGCGGGAAGCACCGAGTCCGGTGCCGAGGAGGATGCCGTGGCCGTCGGTGAGGTAGTCGGCGAGGCCGTCGCGGCTGACGAGCAGGGGCGGCGGATGGCCCGCGTTGGTCCAGGTCAGTCGCCGGTAGCCCTCACTCGCCTCTTCGATCCGGGCGAGGATCATGGTGACCATGGGCACATCGGTGATGTGCTGGACCGCTTCGTCGAGTCGTTCGACGATCCGGCCGGGCCCTTCCCGGTGGGTCCAGGCGTAGGCACGGAGCATGTTGCGCACCTGTGCCATGCCGGCCGCGGCCTCCAGGTCGTGGCCGACGACATCGCCGATGGCCAGGGCGGTGGCGCCGTCGGAGAGAGGGAAGGCGTCGTACCAGTCGCCGCCGACGTGCGAGGCGTCGGGCGCGGGCAGATAGCGGACGGTCATCTCCAGCCCGGGCACGCTCGGCATCTGGGGCAGCAGATGGTTCTGCATGGTCTCGGCGACCTTGCGCTGACGCTGGTAGAGGCGGGCATTGTCCAGGGCGAGACCGGCCCGGCGGGCGATGTCCTCGATCAGGGGCAGGTCGTCACCGGTGAAGTTCCCCGGGTGTGCGGCCCGGCCCAGGGTGAGGGCCCCCAGCACTTCACGGGTGCTGCGGATGGGGGCGATGGCCGCGGAGCGGATGCCGGTGGCATCGAACAGGCGGCGCTGCTCCACCGCGATGCCGGAATCCGGCGCCCCCTGGTAGGTCTCGGGTCCGGCGACGGTGGAGGCGACCCCGCGCAGAGCCCTGGACAGGGGCATGGGGGATCGTTCCGGGATCGGCGGCATCGGGCCCTGCAGGTCCTCGTGATGCCCCAAGGTGCCCCCCTCGGCGTGGACGACGACCGCGCGCCAGACCTCGTCCCGCTCGGTGATCAGGTCGATGATGACCCAGTCCGCCAGCCGAGGCACCACCAGCGCCACCAGCCGGCGCAGCGCCTCGTCAACGTCGAGGGTCGAGGTCAACCGTGTGGTGGTCTCGGCGAGCAGCGCCAGCCGCTCCAACTCCGTCAGCTCGGCCACCGGCCCCCGTCGCGCGCCGGCTTCCCGCGCGTGGTCGGTGGTGTGGAAGACGACGAGTGTGCCGTACTGCCGCCCACCGATGCGATACGGCGTGATCAGCCAGGAAACGGGCAGGACGGAACCGTCCCCGCGCGCGAAATGGTCTTCCTCGGCCTGGGCGGTGCGCCCGGCGTGGAACGCCTGCCGCATGACGCACCGTGCCGTCGGCAGTGGCTGACCGTGAGCGTCACGATGCAACAGATCGTGCGCGTCGCGGCGGAGAAGATCCTCGGCGGGCATGGCCAGCATCCGCTCCCCGCAGGAGTTCACGGCGACGATGCGGCCCTGCTCGTCCACGACATAGGCGCCGGTCCCGATGGCTTCCAGTGCTTCGGTGAGCACACCGGCGGATACGTCTTCGGACTGCTGCCGCCCACTGCTCGCGTCCGTGCCCGTGCGTTCAGGCCCTGCCATACCCGTCTCCTCGCTGATCGGCCGTCCTCTTCTGGCCGGCCGCCCGCACCCGGCTGGCCCGGTCCGGTCCCGGTGCGCCCCCCCCGATCGACAGGCAGCGGCCGCTCACCGGGACGTTCAGGCCTGATCATGTTTGACGGGTACCCGCCGGAAGCGGTGCGTTCACCCACGATCACCGATGCCCGCCACCGCCCGCCCCAGTCCGCCGATCACCTCCGGCTCCGGGAGGCTGCCGAGCCGTCCGTCGTACGCCGTCACGGACGACGGCCTCGCCGCTGCGGCCGTGGACTGCGGCGGCCGTGGACTGCGGCGGCCGTGGACTGCGGCGGCCGGGCCGCCGGCGCCCCGGATGCGGAGGCGCCTCCCAGACGCCGGCAGGGAGACAGCGACTCGGGACGCAGTCGGCAGTTCTCGGACTCGTCCGCCAGTGGCGCGTCCGGGCCGAGCAGCGGGACGGTCCGGCGAAGTTTCTCCCCTGCGGGCCCACAGGCCCATGGCCCCGCGGCCGTCGGACCGCAGCCGGCCAGGCCGGCGCCCGTCGTCCGGGCGCTCGGGCCGCCCACCCTCATGGATCCGGGGACCACGCCGACCACGATGATCGCCACCGCGGCCACCCCACATCCGGAGTGCCGGAGACCCGTGACGACTGCCTGCCTGGCCGGACTCCACATCCCGGGCATCTTCCCCTGGTCCACCGCCGATCCCGGGGAACCTGCCCGTCCCGTCAGGAGACCGCCTCGCCGGTCCTCGGCTTGATCTGCGAGACGGGGCAAGGCGGCTGTCACAAACCCGGCTGCCGTCCGGTCATAGGGATGACTGGACGGTGCGACCCATGGCGCCGTCGATGTCTTCGGTCAACTCTCTTCAAGAGGAGAAACAGCATGATCCAGACCAACATCGCACGCCCCGATGCCCGCGGGCAGGACGAGTCCGTTCCGTCGCGCTACGCGCTGAAGGTCGGCGACATCGACGTGATGGTGATCAGCGACGGGGTGCTGCCGATATCCCCCGCGACGCTGGCCACCAATGCCTCCAAGGCCGAGCTGTCGGCCTGGCTCAAGAACATGTTCCTGTCGCCCGAGGTGATCGACTACCCGCTGAATGTGGCCGTGGTGCGCAGCGGTGGCCGGACCGTCCTCATCGATTCCGGGCTGGGGACGGAGTTCCCGGGCTTCCCGCGGGCCGGGCAGTTGGCCATGCGACTGGACGCCGCCGGGATCGACCCCGCGTCCGTGACCGACGTGCTGCTCACGCACTTGCACATGGACCACATCGGTGGGCTGCTCGTCGAGGGGCTGAGGGGCCGGTTGCGCCCCGACCTGCGGGTGCACCTGGCGACCGCCGAGGCCGAGTTCTGGGAAGCGCCTGATTTCTCCCGTACCGCCATGCCGGCACCGGTGCCGGAGGTGCTTCGCACGACCGCCTCGCGGTTCCTGGAGGTGTTCCGCGGCCAGTTGCGGCCGTTCGAGACGGAGTACGAGGTAGCGCCAGGAGTAAGGATCTGCCGCACCGGCGGTCACACCCCCGGTCACAGCATCGTCCGCCTGGAGTCCGGCGGCGAGCGGCTGACGTTCGCCGGTGATGCGGTGTTCCAGTGCGGGTTCGACAACCCGGAGTGGCACAACGGATTCGAACACGACCCTGAGGAATCAGCCCGCGTCCGGATCCGTCTCCTGACGGAGATGGCGGCGAGCGGCGAGCAACTGATCGCGACTCACCTGCCCTTCCCGTCCCTCTGCCGCGTGGCGGTCGCCGGTAACGCCTTCCGGTTCGTACCGGCCGTTTGGGATTACTGACCGCACCTCGGTCACACCGCTTCTCACGGCCCTCGGCGGGAAGGGGAGGCGCAGGAACGGGCCCCTCCCGCCGGGCAGCGGGATGCCGGGTGAGAGGAGGGGGCATCGTCGGGGTGCCTCCAACCGCCGCGGTTCCGGACGGCCTGCGCTTCTCCGGTGCCGCGGCGTGGGCCGTCCGCGTGGCAGGCCGGAGCGGGTCCGGGCGCGTACTCGGCTGGGACGACCGCGCCTGTCCGCGGTGGCGGGGGAACGGGGCCGCCACCGCCGGACCCGATGAGCAGCGGGCCCACTGCAAGCCCTGCGGCTGCCGGCCGCACGGTATGACAAGCGTCATCACGCCATCACGCCTTCAATGGCACCGCGATCGTCATCCGGCTCCGGCCTCGTGGCCACCGTGCGTGGCGAGAACGGGGAGGCGGCACGGACGTTCCGCGAGAAGCGCGCCCGACGTCTGCCCTCGGCATGCCGTGCGCCACCGTACCCGCGGTCACGTCACCACCAGATCGACGCGCGACAGGCATGCCCTTGGTCCCCCGGGCCCCGTCTCGGGTCCGGTGCCCTGGCCGTCACCATCGAAACGGAGGGCAGGCGCAGACCCAGGCCCAGGTCGCCGTCGGCCGGCAGCGGGTCAGTTACGTAGGGACGCGACATAGGGAGACAGTTTCTCCGGGTTCATGACCCACATGATCCGGTCGATACCCTCGGTGGACACATCGATGGACAGCAGGGCCAGAGCAGCCCCATCGGCCGAGATGAGCGCGGCTGGCCGGCCGTTCGCCTCGACCCACTCGGTCTCTGCCGGCGGCCAGAAGCGCGGTGCGAACGCCGCCAGGTACCGGGACACGTGGGTCCGTCCGACGACCGGGATCTTGGACGCGCCGCGCATTCCGCCTCCGTCCGAGTAGCTGACGACGTCCGCGGTCAGCACGTCCTCCAACACCGAGAGGTCGCCCGTCCGGGCCGCGGCGAGGAAGACCTCCAGCAGGCGCCGGTGAGCCGCCGGATCGACCCGCTTGCCGCGTTCGGCGGCCAGGTGTCTGCGTGCCCGGCTCACCAGTTGACGGACGTTGGCCTCCTTCGTCTCCAGCATCTCGGTGATCCGCCCGTAGGGGTAGTCGAAGGCCTCTCTCAGCACGTAGGCGGCGCGCTCCACGGGATTCAGCTTCTCCAGGAGCAGCAGTACCGCCAGCTCGAGGGCCTCGGCCCGTTCCGCGCCCAGTTGCGGATCCTGGCTGGTGTCGACCGGCTCCGGGAGCCACGGACCGACATAGGTCTCCCTGCGAACGCGTGCGGACTGGGCCAGGGTGATCGCCAGACGGGTGGTCACCGTGGTCAGGAACGCGGCCGGCTCGTGGACGGTCGTCCGGTCGGTGTTCTGCCACCGCAGCCAGGTCTCCTGCACCACGTCCTCGGCCTCAGCGGCGCTGCCCAGGATGCGGTACGCGATGCCGAAGAGTCGCGGACGCGCGGAGATGAAATGCTTCGTCGCCTGGACGAGGGTGTCGTGAGAGGATCCGGCATGCATGGAACGGTCCCTTCTGACCGGGTTACCGACCATGCTACAAGTGGCACACCGAGTCACCCGAGGCTGTCCGGCGTCCCCAACTCGCCTTGCACTGCGATCAGTTCAGCGGGCAGGCAGTTTCGTCCGGATCGCTCGGCCGTCGGTCCGGGCGCGGCGTCGACCGACGTGCGGTGGGCGCGGGCCAAGCCGTTGCTCCCGGACCGGACACCGAAGCGGGGCGGCCGTTGGCGAGATCATCGCGAGATGATCGACGCGATCGCCTGCAAATTACAGTCCGGCACGCAGTGGGTGCATCTGCCGGAGAGGTACGGCAACGGGCGGGGCATCCGCAACCGGCTGCGTATTCGGGCCGTCGACGGCACCTGGAGCGGGTGTTCACCGCTCGGGTGGCCCAGGCCGACGCGGACGAAGGCCTCGACTGGGTCGGGTCGGTGGACTTCACGATCGTGCGGACCCGCCAGCACACGGCCGGGGACCACAAAAAGAGCCCCCATCAGCCGGTCCCGCGGCGGACCGACCACGGAGATCCACCGCACCGCCGCCACCCGTTGCCGGCCTCTGGCATTCGTCCTCACCGGCGGGCCGCCGGCGATGCACCTGCTTTCACCGCCCTGGCTCGACAAGGCGTACTCTTCCCGCACGGTCCGCGGGCACTAGGTGTTCTGTCCGGGGAGGTTGTGGACGGGTGAGCCAGGTCTCGGCTGAGGGATCTTGAACAGGTGAGGGCCTTCCGGTTCGGTGTGGATTGCGACGTCTACACCAACAGAAAGGCCCTCGTGCCCCACCGTAATGCACCGTTGACCGAGACCGGCCGCCTGCGCCTGGCCCGCTGCGTCGTGGACGACAACTGGAGCCTGCGCCGCGCTGCGGAACGCTTCCAGGTCTCGCCCACCACCGCTCAGCGGTGGGCCGATCGCTACCGTCGGCTGGGCGAGGCGGGCATGGCCGACCTCTCCAGCCGTCCGCGCACCAGCCCGCGCCGCACGCCCACCCGTACCGAACGGCGGATCATCAAGGTCCGCCTCCTACGCCGGTGGGGACCGGCCCGCATCGCTCACCTGCCGCACCTGGTGCCCTCGACCGTGCATCGTGTCCTGACCCGTTACGGCCTGGCCCGTCTCGCCCATATGAACCGGGCAACGGGCCGGGTCATACGCCGCTACGAACGCGACAAGCCCGGTGAACTGGTTCACGTCGACATCAAGAAACTCGGCAACATCCCCGACGGCGGCGGCCACAAAGTCCTCGCCGGGCCGCGGGCCGCAAGAACCGCACGAACGCCGGCTACAGCTACCTGCACACCGCCGTCGACGACCACTCCCGCCCGGCCTACAGCGAGATCCACCCGGACGAGAAGAAGGAGACCGCCACCGGCTTCTGGAAGCGGGCACACGCCTACTTCACCGAGTGCGGCATCACCGTCGAGCGGGTCCTGACCGACAACGGCTCCTGCTACCGCTCACGCCACTGGCGCGACCACCTGGCAGCCGCCGGGGCCACCCACCAACGCACCCGGCCCTACCGGCCCCAGACCAACGGCAAGGTCGAACGCTTCAACCGCACCCTGCTCGACGAATGGGCCTACGCCCGCCCCTACCGCTCAGAACAGCAACGACGCGACGCCTTCCCCGGCTGGCTACACACCTGCAATCACCACCGCGGACACACCGCGCTGAAAGGCCAACCACCCGCCAGCCGCGTCCCCAACCTCACAAGGCAATACACCTAGGCCTCGGCGCGGGTGAGTGCGGCCTCGCCGGCCGGCGGCTGCGGCACCGGGGAAGCGGCTGCCGGGGCGGCGTGGACGCGGTCCAGCAGGGCCGCCGGGTCCGGGTCGGCCTGGAGCGCGGTGAGGAGCAGCCGCCACAGGTCGTTCAGGTGCTGCTCGATGTGCTCGCGGCCGTCCAGGGCGTCGGAGACGGTGTGGAGGCCGAAGAAGGCGCAGACCACGCTGTGCGCGGCGGGCACCGGGTCGACTCCGGCCGCCAGTTCCCCGTGGACGCGTGCCTCGGTGAGGAG
This sequence comes from Streptomyces sp. NPDC038707, assembly GCF_040636485.1. Lineage (NCBI taxonomy): Bacteria > Bacillati > Actinomycetota > Actinomycetes > Kitasatosporales > Streptomycetaceae > Streptomyces > Streptomyces sp. NPDC038707. The sequence goes on along the minus strand of NZ_JBEZUP010000027.1, from coordinate 89,075 downwards.
TTCGGTGACCACCTTGATCCAGTCGACGAACGGCGTGGGCAGGGGCGCGGCGATCGCCTTGCGTTCCATCCACAGGCGTGAGCCGGCGCGTACGACGACGTCGTCCCGGAAGGCGCGGGCGACGGTGAAGCTCAGCGCGACCAGTTTCTCCAGGGCCGGGCGGCCGGTGGACCGATGGTGTTCGATCATGCGCGGCCAGGAGGCGAAGTGCTCCTCGACCACGGCGAGGGCCAGTTTCTCCTTGCTGGCGTAATGGAAATAAATGGCGCCGCTGGTGCGCCCGGAAAGTGCGCTGATATCGCTGATGCTGGTCCCGGCGTAACCCCGTTCATCGAACAATCGTGCCGCGGTTTCCAGCAGAGCCCGCCGTGTCAGATTCGCTCGCACGCGTCGCAACCTTTTTCCGAGGTCCTCGTACCTCTCCTGCCGCTAGGCAATGTAGTACCCGAGCCCGTCCGGACTGTCGAGTCGGTGTGCGGAACGCGCCGAACTGCGGTCTGCTGGGGGAATGGACGCTCGAATCCGTGGCACCGTCGAAGAGCCGCGGGCCCTGAGCTGGTCGCGCACGGTCCCCCGGGAGCTGGTCCACCGGGCGTCCGTGGCGGAGGTTCTGCTCACCGACGTACTGCGCGTCGACGAGACGCGTTTCCTGGCGGCCGCCTGCTGGTCCCGGTCGCATCCGACCTTTCCGGTCGACGGCCATGCCGTCCATCATCCGCTGATGGTGGTGGAGACATTACGGCAGCTGGGTATTTTCATCCCTTTGTGTTACCTCGGCGTGCCGGTGGACACCCGCATGCTGATCACCGACGTCTTCTTCACCACGGAACCCGCGGCGCAGCCACGGGCCGCCCACGGCGCCACCCAGATCACCTGCCGGGTGCGGGTCACGGGGCTGCGCGCCGGTGCCGACGGTGCCGCCGCCGGGCTGCGGATGCACACGGAGTTCCTGGCCGGCGGCGCGGTGTTCGCCCGGGCCGGCGGCGGTGCCCGGTTCCTGTCCGCCGAACGGTACGCGGCCCTGCGCGGGCCGCTCGCCGGCACCTGCCAGCCCCCGGCGTCGGCCGGCCTGCTCCGGCCCGACCCGGCCCGGCTCGGCGTGCCCCATGCCCGGGACGTGGTCATCGGGTGCGCCGGGACCCCTGGGCCGGCCCCCCGGGAGGTGCTGGTGGACGCGGCCGATCCCTGGCATCCCTTCTTCTTCGACCACGCCACCGACCATGTGCCCGGGATGGTGCTGCTGGAGGCGGCCCGCCAGGCCGCCGCGCTGGCGAGCGACGGAGCCCTGACCCGGCCCACCGGTGCCCGGCTGACGGCACTGCGCTTCACCGAGTTCTCCCCGGCCGCGCGAATCGTCTGCGTGCCGCACCACCGCACCTGCGTCTTCCGGTTCACACAGGACAGCCAATGCCCCGCTTTCGGCGTTCTGCACTACACATCACCCTTGCGGGCGTAACTTGACGTCACAGCTTGACTCCCTACTGTGACTAAATCTAGCGTAACGATCGTTATGTTCCCTGGTGGGACTAGTCCGTACGGGCGTCAACGGCCGACCGTACGACTTTCGGCCCCGCCCGGAACCCTGCGCCGCCCCGCGCACACGGGTGGCCCGTCGGCACCGCTCGCCCCCCTGCGGTGGGAAGACGTCACGCCCCGGTCTGCGCTCTCGCGGCTCATCCGAACGGAAAGCACACAGATGACGCTTCATCGCATCCTTTCCTGGACACCGGCGGCCGTCGTCTTCGACTGCGACGGCACGCTGCTGGACACCGAACGACACTGGGAGACCGCTCGCCGGCGGGTTCTCGACGACGTGGGCCTCACCCCCGCCGCGGGCTTCGCGGAACGGGCCAAGGGCCTGCACTACACCGAGTGCGGGCAGCTCATGGCCGACGAGGGAGGCCGCCCCGACCTGGGGCAGGACCTCGCCGACCGGCTGCTGCGGCACTTCCGCGTCCTGGTCTGCGACCACCCGGTGACCATGCCGGGCGCCCGCGAGCTGGTACGGGCGGCGGCCGCCTTCGCGCCCCTGGCCGTCGCCAGCAACTGCCCCCGTGACGTGGTCGAACCCGGTCTGCGAGAGGCCGGGCTGCTGCGTCACTTCCGCGCCGTGGTGGTGCCGGAGGGCACGATCCGGCCCAAGCCCGACCCCGACGTGTATCTGACCGCCGCCGAGCGCTGCGGAGCCGACCCGGCCGACACGATGGCGGTCGAGGACACGCGCTGCGGCATCCTCGCCGCGGTCCGCGCCGGACTGACGGTGCTCGGCGCGGGCCCGTGGCCGGGCGACGAGACGGCCGCCCTGACGGACCTGTGGGTCGAGACGCTGGAGGACCCGCGGATCATCCGCTGGGCCACCGAGCGGACCCCGCTGCGGACCACGCCGCCGAAGCCCGCCGCGGCTCCGTCACCGGCCGGCTCCGGGCTGCGGCGGGCCACGGCACCGTGACCGCGCTCCCGCGGCGGGTGAACGGGGCCCGGGTCCGTCCTCGGGGGACGGGTCACCGCTCGTTCAGTCCGGCTGGTCCGGCACCGCGTCCGACCCGAAGGGCGGCAGTACGGTGACCACGCCGCCGGCCGAGGCGAGCAACAGGCCGACACCCACGGCCCCGGGGTCCGGCACTCCCCTGCCCCGCTCGCCGACGTAACTGGCCCGGCCGCGGCGCGCACGCAGACGCGCCGTCAGGCGCACCCCTTCCCATGCGGCGCGCGACGCATGGGCGAGGGCCACCCGGCTGCCGGTCCGCTCCGGACACACACGCAGCGCCTCGCACGCCGGATACAGGGCGTCCACGAGGGTCTTGTCCCCCGGCCGCGCCTCGCCGACCCGCTGTACGGCGGCGAGCCCACCGGTGAGACCGGCCCGCAGCGCGGGCACGTCCAGCTCCGGGCCGACCGCCGCCAGCGCCAGTTCCGTCAGCAGCAACCCGAACAGCGGGCCGCTGGTACCGCCGACCCCGTCCAGGAAGACGGTCGCCACCGTGCGCAGCGGCCGGCCGGCCCGCCCGGTGTCCGCGGGTGACACCGCCGTCGCCCGGTCCAGAGCGCGCACGGACGCGTCGAGTCCCGATCTGAGGTTCGTACCGAAGTCGCCGTCGCCCACCCGCTGGTCGAGCGCCGTGAGCTGGGCCTCGGTGGCCCGGACGGAGGCGGCGAACCTCCGCATCCAGCCTTCCGTGAAGGCGGCGTCGGCGGGCGGGGTGTCCGTCCGCGTCGCGCTCGCGATACCGGTGTCCGGGGACGCCGCGTCATCCTGCGCCGAGTAGTGCTCCAGCATGGTGCCACCTCCTGCCCGCCCCTGGTCATCGAGGCCATGAGGGCGTGTGCGCGGGCGCGTCGAACCACTTGACCGTCTCCGGGTCCGCCCGCATCAGCGTGAGCGAGAAACCGCGCATGTCCAGCGCGGTCACGAAGTCGCCCACGAGGACGCGTTCGAGGATCAGTCCCCACCGGTCCAGGCGCGCCGCGAGTTCCCGCGCCACGCCGTACAGCTCCAGGCGCGTCACCCCGCCGAGCCCGTTGACCAGGGCGATGACCGAGTCACCGGCGGCCGGGTCCAGCGCCGCCAGCAGTTCCTCCGTCATCCGGGTGACCAGTTCGTCCAGCGCCGGCCGGGACTCCGTACGACGGGCCCGCTCACCGTGGATGCCGACCCCCCACTCCAGGTCCCCGTCGGCGAGCTCGAAGGCGGCACGCCCCGTGGCCGGTGTGCGATGTGCGGCCGAGGCGACCGCGAGGCTGCGGCAGCGGCTCGCCAACTCGGTTCCCAGGTCGACGAGTTCGCGCAGACCGAGACCGGTGTCGGCGGCTGCCCCGAGGACCTTCTCCACCAGCACGGCGGCCCCGGTGCCCCGGCGGCCCGTGGCCGACTCGGGTGAGTCCGACGCCAGATCGTCGTCGATCAGCACGCGGGCGCAGTCGATGCCCTCATGGGCGAGCCGCTCGGCCGCGATGCCGAAGTTGATCCGGTCCCCCGTGTAGTTCTTCACCAGGTGCAGTACGCCCGCGCCGCGCGACACGGCACGGGAGGCGTCGAACACCTGGCGGTTGTGCGGCGAGGCCATCAACTGCCCGGGGCACACGGCGTCGAGCATGCCCGCGCCGAGGAATCCGAGGTGCAGCGGTTCGTGCCCGCAGCCGCCGCCCGACACGATCGCCACCCGGCGGCCGGGAGCCGGGTGCCGGGCCCGGAAGAACCCGGCTTGTTCGTCGTGCACGACGAGGTCGGCGTGGACCCGGGCGAACCCGGCCAGTGCGTCGGGGACCATGCGGTCGAGCGAGTTCGTGAAGTACACCACTGGCCGGCCTCCCAGACGTCCTCGGCCCCGCAGCGTCCCGGAGCGGGAAGCGGGAGGCCAGAAACCACGGTGGGTCGATCGGAGGCACGTCATCCACGGACACACCACCCGGGATGCCGCCTCGTATGTCTCCGGGTCTCACCTGCCTAACGGCGGTCCGCCTCGCGGCTGTCGCCCTCGGATCCGTCTTCCGGCCATGCTGCGGCGGTCCGGCCCCCACGGCAAGTCGAGCCCGGCCGCACCGGCCGCCGTGCGGACCGGTGGCGCTCGGTGGATGCTTGATGTCACCGGCTGGTCCTCCGGTGCGCCGTACGGGGACGGGACGAGGTGTCCGCGGCGGGCCCGGGTGACGAGCGGGGAGTGGTGCGGAACGCCGGGATGCCGGCCCGCCGTGCCGGGACTGGGGCGTGGCCGCGGGGGCGGTCCGGTGATGCCCGGCGCCCGGCGGTTCCGGGAGGGGCGCGGGCACGCCGGCCCGGATGCGGCCGGGCGGGCGGACCAGGGCCGTCGGCCGGGCGGCGGTGTCGGGACACGTAGTGACGTCCGTCCCGTCGCTGTCCCGTGGCGGACGAGGGCGCCGACGGCTGTGCGATGACGCTCCACCGCCTCGTCGGCCGGCCGGCTCGACCGCCGACGTCGCCACCCTGCCGCTCGCCGCCCCGGCCCGGACGGGACGTCGCGCGTATCGGCTCGCCGCCGCGACCTCGGCGCACCGCCCCGGCACGCTGCCGGACGGCCCGGCCCCGGTGGCACGGGGTGTCCTCGCGCCGCACCGAGCCCTGCCGGCCGCCCTTGACCACCGGCACGCGCTCCCCGCCTCGCCGCTCCTGCCTCCACCCGGCCGGATCCGCGTACCGGTCGCGGCAACGGTCCTCACGGCGGTGTCTCTATCACCTCGCGAGCGCGACGGGCGAACCGCTCCCGGCTCACTTCCACCGCGTCGACCGCGTCCTGCAGACCGGTGCGACAGCCGTCGTCCGGCACCTCGTCTCCTGGCCTGTCGCGACGCATTCCTTCGAGGTGCGTCCGCAGGGATCTCACCTCCGACCACACGTGCACGGCTTCGACGGCGACGGTTTTCGGTCCCATCAGGTCAAGTCGCGCCTGTGCCTTGTACAGCGCGTCCACCGCGGTATCGAGTTCGCTCACGGCTTCGCGCAACACGTCGGCCGGGGGCGGGGAGTTCCGCGACCGTCGACCGTCGTGATGCGCGATCCGGTGCAGCACGCTGTCGACCGGTTCCGCGGCCTTCATGAAGGCGAGGTACGCCTCCAGACGTTCGCTCCGCAGGGCGCGACTGTGTTCCACCGCCCCCTGGTCACGCGTCTGCCGACGAGCGGCCGCATACGTCAGCCACGAGGTGCACAGGGTGCCGACGACGCCTACTCCGGCTCCCGCCACGGCTGCCCATCCCTGGTCCATGCGGACCATCCTTCCGCGGTACGCCGACGCACGGGACCTGTTCCCCGGATCTTTTCGTCTTCTAGACTCACCAGCCGACCCATCACCACATGTGGACTGTCACAGGCCATGCTTGGAGGCGGACAGATGGCCGCAGCACCACGTCCTCGACCGGGTGATCCGCCGGAGGATCCGGCGCAGCGATTCGCTTTTGAGTTACGTGCTCTGCGCGACTCGGCGGGCAACCCGACGTACCGTCAGATGGCCGCGCGTACGGGCCAGTCACCCAGCGTCCTGTCCGATGCCGCGCAGGGCGGACACCTGCCGCCCCTTGAGATCGCCTTGGCCTATGCCGAAGCCTGCGGCGGTGATCGTACGGAATGGGAGCGGCGGTGGCGGGCGGCTCGGGCCGGCCTCGGAACCGCGCCGGCGCCGAAACGCCGGTGGCCCGTCCTCGCCGTCGCCGGGGCCGCCGCGCTCGCGTTGGCGGTCGCCGGCGCCCTTCTCGCGAAGCGGCTCGTGCACGAGTCACCACCGTCGGACTCCACCGGCCACTCCTCCCGCTTCTTCGCCGACGACGATGTCTTCAATCAACGTCACCCGCACCCCCGTGCGGCACCCGACTCCGCGCAGCTGGTCACCGGCCTGCTCGCCCTGGGGCGCGTGGAGGTGCGCACGGGCGAGGCCAGCCCCGTGGTGTACCGGGCCACCCCCAGCACTCCGACCTACGCGGTCACCCCGCGCAAGCACCTGGGGCCATGGGGAGCCAATCCGTTCGAGGGCGTCGGCTTTCCCTGGGACGCGTCCTGGAAGGCGCCGCCGGAGCGCCAGTGGACGGTGGTGATCACACCGGACGGGCGTTCGCTGGAATGCTGGCGGGCCCAGGTAAGGGACGGGAAGCCGAGCTGTGAATGGGGAGCGGTGTCCCATACCCGTGGCTCGTCGGTCTCCGCCAAGGGCCAGGCCACAGGCAGCGGCCTGTCCCGCCTCGCCGGTCTGATCACCCGCGCCGACTGGAAGGCCGGGCACATCGACCACGCCCTCAGCTTCGGCACCCCGGACAACAACGGCCAGTACGTCTTCCCGGCGGTCACGAGCGACGGCAAGGGCCAAGGCCGGTGGCGCGAGGGGCAGTTCATCTGGCTGGACCGCGCGTACGACATCGGCGCCGACACCTCGCTCACACCGTACGAGCGGGTGATCGCGAAGGCACTGCAGGAGTACGGCGCGTTCGACGTCAAGAACTCGGAACAGTTCACCTTCGTCTCCGAGTACGGATCGAAGCCGCCGGGCACCAAGGAGGACTACGCGTCCCTCGAGCACGTCAAGTTCGCGAAGTACCTGCGCGTGGGGACCATCGCTCCCACGTCATAGCCGACAGCTCCGGGGTCCTGTTGCGGAGGTCACTTGACGGAGCCTCCGGTGATGCCGGCGGCGATGTACTTCTGGGCGAGGACGAGCAGGACGGCGGCCGGGATCGCGGAGAGCACGGACGCCGCCATCACCGAGCCCCAGTCGCCCACGTGCGCCCCGATGTACTGGTAGATGCCCAGCGTGACGGGCTTGACGTCGTCGGTGGTGTTGAGGGTGAGCGCGAACATGAAGTCGCTCCACGAGAACAGGAAGGCGAACAGGCCCGAGGTGATCAGGGAGTTGCGGCTCATCGGCAGCACCACCCGGACGAAGGTGCGCAGCCGCCCCGCCCCGTCCATCTCCGCGGCCTCGATCACCTCGCCCGGTATGGACTGCATGAACGACCGCATCAGCACGATCGAGAAGGGGATGCCCAGGGAGGCGTCCGCGAGCATCAGGCCGAAGAAGGAGTTGACCAGGCCGAGATCGACGTACGAGGTGTACAGGGCGTTGGCGATGACGATGCCCGGCACCATCTGGGTGATCAGGGTGCCGAACACGATGGTGCGCGTGCCGCGCAGCCGGAACCGGGCCAGCCCGTAGGCGGCCGGGGCGGCGATCGCCAGGCAGATGACGACCGCGCCGAGCGAGACCAGCAGCGAGGTCAGCAGGTGCCCGCCCTGGTCGTCGAGCGCCTTGGAGAAGCCGGACAGGTCCAGGCCGTGCGGCACCGGATCGACCTCCAGCAGTCCGGACTCGGGCTGGAGCGCGGTGTTGAGCATCCAGTACAGCGGGAACAGCATCACGGCCAGGACGAGTGTCCCGGCCACGGTGGAGCCCAGGCGGCGTGGGCGGACACGCGGCTTGACGTTCTCTGCGGCCATCGCCGGTCACTTCCCCTCGGTGCGGTTGGCCCGCAGGTAGAACACCGCGAAGACCGCGGAGATCAGGATCAGTACGTTGCCGACGACGGCGCCCGCCCCGAAGTCCAGCCGGACGAAGGAGTTCTGGTAGGTGAGCGTGCCCAGGGTCTGGGTGGCGTCGGCGGGGCCGCCGTCGGTGAGGGCCAGGATCAGGTCGAGAATCTTGACCGTCGACATGAAACCCAGGACGAGGACGACCGTGATGACGGGACGCAGGGTCGGCAGGGTGACGGAGCGGAAGGTCCGCCAGGCGGAGGCGCCGTCCAGGGCGGCGGCCTCGTACAGCTCGCGGGGCACTTCCTGGAGACCGCCGTACAGGATGACCATGTTGAACGGGATCCCGATCCATATGTTGACCAGGATGACGGAGAGCAGCGCCATGTGCGGACTGGTCAACCATGGTGTGTGACCGTCCAGTCCGAGGGTGGCCGTGAAGGAGTTCAGTACACCCGTGTCCTGGTCCAGGATGCGCCGCCACACGATGCCGGAGACCACCATGGGCACCAGCCAGGGCAGCAGGATCAGCGACCGCAGGACGCCGTTCAGCGGGAACCTGCGGGTGAAGAAGACGGCGAGGGCGAGGCCGGCGCAGAACTGGCCGAGCAGTGAGCCCGCGGTGAAGACGAGCGTGTGCCACAGGGCCTTGCCGAACAGGGCGTCCTGGAGGACCGTCGACCAGTTGTCGAACCCGTTGAGGGGCGCCTCGCCGGTGAAGAACGTCTTCGGCGTGTAGTGCTGGAAGCTCATCACGACGTTGCGGACGAGCGGGTAGCCGAAGAACAGCAGCATGAAGAGGACTGCGGGGGCGACGAACCCCCACTGGGCGAGGCGGCGGCGGTACCGGAGCCGGGCGGGGGCCGGTACGCCGGTCGTGGAGACCGCGGTGCGCGCGGTGACGGTGGAGGTGGTCATGTGCGTCTGCCTCAGTTCCCGCTCGTGGCCCGCTGCTGGGCGCGCTGGAGGGCGGCCTGGCTGGACTGTCCGGTCAGGGCGGCCTGGAAGGCGCTCTGGAGGGCGAGCGACACTCCCGGCCAGCCGGCGCCGAGCCGGGCCGTGCGGGACCGGGCCGCGGCCACCTGGTCGGCCAGCGCGTCCAGCTGGGGCACCTGCTCGCGCCAGACGGCGGCGGCCTTCTCGTTCGCCGGGACCATCCAGCTGTTGCGTGCGTAGGTCAGCTGCTCGCGCTCGCTCGTCAGGCAGCCGACGATCCTCCCGGCCATCCGCTCCCGCCGCTCGTCGCCGGTGTCCGGGACCGTGAGCACGGCACCGCCCAGCGGCGCCACGGACCGCGCGCCGGGTCGCGGCACGGGGATCCGCGCGATGCCCCAGTGCAGGGACTTCTTGGTGTTCAGCGTCTCGACCTGCCAGGGGCCGTTGATCATCATGGCCGCGTTGCCCGCCATGAACTGGTCGTTGACGTCGGCCTGGGTCCAGCCCACCGTCGACTTGGACAGCGAGCCGTCCCTGAGCAGGCTCTTCCAGTAGTCCAGCGCCTCGACGACCCTCGGCCCGTCGAGGCGGGTCTCGTCGCCGCCGTTGGACCACATGAACGGCGTGAACTGGAAGACGCCGTCCTCCGCGCCGCCCGCGCTGAGCGCGAGGCCGTACCGCTTGCCCCGGGTGAGTGCGCGTGCGGTCTCCCGCAGTTCCGCCCAGGTGGTGGGCACCTTCAGACCCGCCCGGCCGAGGAGGTCCTTGTTGTAGAAGAGCGCGAGGGAGTTCACCGACCGGGCGGCTCCGTAGTACGTCCCCTTGTAGGAACCGAAGTTGACGATGCCGCGCGGCACGCCGTCGGTGTCCAGTCCGAGCGTCCTGAGGTCGGTCAGCCCGCCGGCCTCGGCGAACACCGGCATCTCCGAGGCGTCGAACTGCACGATGTCCGGCAGCGACTTCGAGGACGCCATGCGCAGGGCCTTGGTCATCACCTGGGCCGCCGGGACGCTCTGCTGCTCGACGGTGACGCCGAGCCGCTCGCCGCACCGGGCCATCGCCTCGGCGTCCCAGCGGTGGTACGTCTCGTCGGTCGAGGAGTTCAGCACGGTGTAGACGGAGCCGTCGCGCTGCCCGCCGCAACCGGACAGCGCCGCCCCGGCGACCAGGGCGCAGACGACCGCGAGGGGTGTCACGGCCCGGCGGGAGCGTCTATTGAAGCGCTTCGACATGTACGGCCCTTGCTGTCGTACCGTCCGGCACCAGCGCCGGACGCCTTTGTTCATGGTGATGACTAATACGCCATGCGGAGGCCGTCGCGCCAGACCCGAGCACGGTTCCGTTCGCGCGCTCCCCCGGTGACCGATGCCGGGAAATCCGTCAACCTCCCTGTTCAGAAGGGATTTCTGGGTGCGCGGGCCTGCCCAGCGGAAAGGTGTTCTGTGTACGATCAAACCGCCGGGCGGCGCCTTCGCGCCCTACTCGACCCACTCCAGCTCCCCCGAGGAAGAACATGAAGTTCACCAACGGCTTCTGGCGCGTCCGCGACGGCGTGCAGATCTCGTACTCAGTTCAACCCCGTGATGTACGTCCGTCATCGAAGCGCTTCACCGCGTATGCCGCCGTGCAGAACGTGGCGCGCAGAGGGGACACGCTCAACGCGCCGCTGCTCACGGTCGACTGCTTCTCCCCCGCCGAGGGCGTCATCGGCGTGCGGGTCACCCACCACGCCGGCAAGCACCGTCCCGGTCCGGACTTCGCCCTGGGAGGGGAGCCGGACGGCGCGGGCGTGGTGCGCCGGGACGGCACGGTCACGGAGCTGACCAGCGGACCGCTGACCCTCCGCCTGGACGAGGCGGCCCCCTGGGCGCTGGCGTTCCTCGGCGCGGACGGCCGGGAGCTGACCCGGGCGGGCGCCAAGGGCACCGCCTTCGCCACCACCGACGAGGGCGCCCACCACGTCCTCGCCCAGCTGGCGCTCGGGGTGGGCGAGCAGGTCTACGGCCTCGGCGAGCGTTTCACCCCGTTCGTGAAGAACGGCCAGGTGGTGGAGATCTGGCAGGCGGACGGCGGCACCAGCAGCGAACAGGCGTACAAGAACATTCCGTTCTACCTCTCCTCGCGCGGTTACGGCGTCTTCGTCAACCACCCCGGCAAGGTCTCGTTCGAGGTCGGGTCGGAGTCCGTCGGGCAGGTGCAGTTCAGCGTCGAGGACCAGAGCATCGAGTACTACGTGATCGCCGGTCCCACCCCCAAGGAGGTGCTCGCCCGCTACACCGCCCTCACCGGCCGCCCGGCGCTGCCGCCCGCCTGGTCGTTCGGCCTGTGGCTGACCACCTCGTTCACCACCGACTACGACGAGGCGACGGTGATGTCCTTCGTCGACGGCATGGCCGAGCGCGGCATCCCCCTGTCGGTCTTCCACTTCGACTGCTTCTGGATGCGCGAGTACCAGTGGTGCGACTTCCAGTGGGACCCGGCCGTCTTCCCCGACCCGGAGGGCATGCTGGCCCGGCTCAAGGAGAAGGGGCTGCGGGTCAGCGCGTGGATCAACCCGTACATCGCGCAGAAGTCCCCGCTGTTCGAGGAGGCGGCGGCCCTGGGGCACCTGGTGCGCCGGCCGGACGGCGACGTCTGGCAGTGGGACCTGTGGCAGGCCGGCATGGGCCTGGTCGACTTCACCAGCCCCGATGCCCGCGCCTGGTTCCAGGCCAAGCTGAAGGCGCTGCTCGACCAGGGCGTGGACTGTTTCAAGACCGACTTCGGCGAGCGCGTTCCCACCGATGTCGTCTGGCACGACGGCGCCGACCCGGAGCGGATGCACAACTACTACACCCACCTGTACAACCGGACCGTCTTCGAACTCCTGCTGAAGGAGCGGGGCGAGGGCGAGGCCGTCCTCTTCGCCCGTTCCGCCACCGCGGGCGGGCAGCAGTACCCGGTGCACTGGGGCGGCGACTGCTGGGCGTCCTTCGAGGCCATGGCGGAGTCGCTGCGCGGCGGACTGTCCCTGTCGCTGAGCGGGTTCGGCTTCTGGAGCCATGACATCGGCGGCTTCGAGGGGACCCCGGACCCGGCGGTGTTCAAGCGCTGGCTCGCCTTCGGCCTGCTCTCCTCCCACAGCCGGCTGCACGGCTCCACGTCGTACCGGGTGCCGTGGAACTTCGGCGAGGAGGCCGTGACGGTCGCCCGGCGGTTCACGCTGCTCAAGCACCGTCTCATGCCCTACCTCTACGGCGCCGCGGCCGAGGCCCACCGCACCGGTGTGCCGGTGATGCGCCCGATGGTCCTGGAGTTCCCGCACGACCCGGCGTGCCGCCCGCTGGACCGCCAGTACATGCTGGGCCCCGACCTGCTGGTGGCCCCGGTGTTCACGGCGGACGGCGAGGTGGAGGTCTACCTCCCCGAGGGCACCTGGACCCACCTGCTGTCCGGCGAGCGGGTCACGGGCCCGGCCTGGCGCACCGAGCGGCACGCCTACGACAGCCTGCCGCTGTACGTCCGCGAGGGCGCCGTGCTGCCGCTGGCCGCCGACGACAGCCGCCCGGACGGCGACTGGCTGGACACCCCCACCCTGCTGGTCCACCCGACGGCGGAGCCGGACTACGCCGCCGAGGTCACGGTCCCCGATCTGTCGGGCGCCCCCGCCGCCGTCTTCACCGCCCGCCGCGACGGCACCCGGCTGCGGGTCACCGCGCGCGGCACCGACCGCCCCTTCACGGTCCGCGTCGCCGGCGGCGCGGGCGCGACCGGCACGGGCGAGGTGGTCGTGCCCCTGGACTGAGCGCACCGGGTGCCGTCTCCCCCGTAATGCGCGGGAAAGGTCACGCGGTGCTCGGCTAGTCTGTCGCGGCAGGCAGGCCGGGCAGCAGTACGGGGGAGACACGATGACCGCCGTCCCGGAGGACACCACGAAGCGCGTCGCGGCGCCGGTCACCACCGGCCGGCTCGTGCTGCGGCTGTTCACGCCCGCCGATGCCGAGGACCGGTACGCGTACCAGTGCCTGCCGGAGGTGGCCCGCTACCTGTACCGTCCGCCGCTCACCCGCGAGGGCTGTGCCGAGTCCCTCGCGGTCCGGGCCGGGGGGACCGACTGGCGGGCGGACGGCGACACGCTGCTGCTGGCCGTGTGCCGGGCGGGGGAACCCGGCGTCGTCGGCGAGGTGGTCCTCACCCTCGCCAGCGCGCACGCGCGGCAGGCCGAGATCGGCTGGGTCTTCCACCCCCGGTACGCCGGGCGGGGTTATGCCACCGAGGCGGCGGGCGCGCTCCTCTCGCTGGCCTTCGGGCAGTTGGACGCCCACCGGGTCTTCGCCCGGCTCGATGCCCTCAACACGGCGTCGGCGCGGGTGTGCGAGCGTCTCGGGATGCGCCGCGAGGCCCATCTGGTGGAGAACGACCTCGACGGGGACCGCTGGGGCAGCGAGTACGTCTACGCGCTGCTCGCCCCGGAGTGGAGGGGCTGAGCCGCCGGGGTCCGGCGGCTCAGACCGTCGCCGTGTGCGCGGCCAGTGCGTCGCGCAGCCAGGCGTCGGCCGCGCCGAGGGTGAGGCCGGGGATCAGTTGCCCCGCCAGCTGCCAGTAGCGGTGCATCACCGGGTGGTCCGCCGCGGCGAGACGGGCCGCCAGGGCCTGGCGGAAGGCGGGGGTGTCCCGCGCGCCGGCGGCCCGCGCGTAGGCGGCGACATAGCAGTCCAGGGCCTCGCCCGGGCCCGGGGCGCGGCCGGCCCGGACGGCGGTCTCCACCAACTGGTGGGCCTCGTACAGGCCGTCGTACAGCAGGTCCGGGTGGGTCTCGGTGACGGGCCGGTGCGAGGCGAGGCAGCCGTCGGTGGCGGCCGTGGCCAGCGCGTGCACGCGGGCGAAGGCGAGGACCTCGTCCGGGGTGGGGTCGGCGGGCGGCTGGGGAACGGCCGCCTCGGTGACCGCGGCGCGCAGCCGGGCGGACAGGCGGACGGGCAGCAGCCGGCGCCAGTAGTGGGCGAGGGCGGAGGTGTCGGGCGGGACACTGACCGCTCCGATCAGCTCCAGGCGCTCCGCCAGCTGCCCCGGCTCGCACTCGTGCAGCGCCCGCAGCGCGGCCTCCCGCCAGCGCAGCGCGGCGAGTTGGCCGCCGACGCCGGCCAACCGGCGGGCCACGACCGCTTCCAGGCCGTCGCCCGAGTCCAGCACCCGCTTGATCTCGGGAACGGGCACGTCGAGGGCGCGCAGCGAACGGATGGTGCGCAGCCGGGCCGGGGCGTCCGGCCCGTAGCGCCGGTGGCCGCCGCTGCTGCGGGCGGCTTCGGGAAGCAGCCCCTGGTCGGAGTAGAAGCGGATGGTCTTGACCGTGGTGCGGGTGCGCGCGGCCAGATCGCCGATGCTCAGGGTGCCGTCCGGTGACACGGGTTGAACCTCCCTCAGGGGGAGTTCCTACGTTACCCGCGACGACCTACTTGTCTGGAGGCGCTGATGTCTGCGTTTGTGCTGGTCTCGGGCCCGTTCACCGACGGGCGGATCTGGTGTGCGGTGGTGGGCCGGCTGCGGCGGACGGGGGCCGGGGCCCACCCGGTGACCCTGGACATGCGGCCGGAGGCGGACCTGGAGACGCATGTCGAGGACGTGGTCCGGCTGATCGATTCCCTCGACGTGCCGCAGGTGGTGCTGGTCGGCCACGACTACGCCATCCACCCGGTGCTGGGCGCGGCCGACCGGCGCCCGGAGCGGGTGGCCAGGATCGTCTACCTGGACGCCGGGCTGCCGCAGCCCGGTGACCCGGCCCTCGCCCTCGTTCCCGACCCCGCGGTGCATGAGCTGCTCGGCGCCGGCGACGACCCGCGGCCCGTCCCGCCGCCGGGGCCTGGGGACTGGCGGCGCTGGGGCAGCACGGAGGGCCTCGCGGCACACCAGCTGGAGTTCCTGAGCGCCGTGGCCGTCGCGCAGCCGCCGCGCACGCTGACCCAGCCGCTGCGGCTGACCGGCGCGGCGGCCGGCGTTCCGGTCAGCGCGATCCTGTGCACGGCCGGCGGGACGACCATCGAGGGCATCCAGGAACTGGTGCGGGTCGGCCCCCCGCAGCTGCGGGAGCTCGCCGACCCGCGGGTGGGCTTCTTCGAACTGGCCACCGGCCACTGGCCGATGCTGTCCCGTCCGCAGGAGCTGACCGACATCCTGGCGCGCGCCGCCGCGGACGAGGGACGCAGGCTGACCGCGCCCGAGGGCGAGCCCGCCTTCCTGCGCCCGTTCCTGCTGGACGTCCCGGAGCGGCCGCGGGTGCGCACCGGCCGCGTGGACCTGCACCTGCCGGAAGCCGGGGACACACCCCGGCCGGCGGTGCTGTTCGTGCACGGCGGCCCCCTGTCGCCCGACCTCGTCCCGACGCCCCGCGACTGGCCGTTCTACCTCGGCTACGCCCGTCTCGTGGCGGACGCGGGTGCGGTGGGCGCCGTCGTGGACCACCGTCTGCACGGCCTCGCCGCCTGTCCGCGGGCCGCCGACGACGTGGCCGAGGCCGTCGAACTGCTGCGGGCCGACCCGCGCGTGGACCCGGAGCGCATCGCCCTGTGGTTCTTCTCCGGTGCCGGACTGCTCGTCGCGGACTGGCTCACGGACCCGCCCGAGTGGCTGCGCTGCATCGCCCTGACCTACCCCGTCCTGGCCCCGCTGCCCGGCTGGGACGCCGTCTCCCCCCGCTTCCGCCCGGCCGACGTGCTCGGAGCCGGCGGAGGGAAGCTGCCGCCGCTCCTGCTCACCCGGGCGGGCCTGGAGACCCCGCAGATCGCCGCCACGATCGAGCCGTTCCTGGACGCGGCGAAGGAGCGCGAGGCCCCGGTCGAGATCATCGACGTACCGCACGGCGCCCACGGCTTCGAGATGCACGAACCGACGGACGAGTCCCGTGCGGCGGTGACCCGTGCCGTGCGTACGGTGCTCTCCCGCCTGTGGAGCTGACGCCCCTCTGCCGTCCTCACAGGGCCGGGCGCCGCCACGGCCGGCCGAGGACGTGATGGTCGAGGAAGTTCAGCACCGTCTCGTACAGGACGCGGACGTGGTTCGGCCTGCCGATGGTGTGGCCCTCGCCCGGGAAATAGAGGAACTTCACGGGCACCCCGAGCCGTTGCAGATCGCTGTGCAGGCTCAGAGCCTGGCCCAGCGGCGCACCCTGGTCCCGGCCGCCGTGCACGAGCAGCATCGGTGTCGACAGCCCCGCCGCGTCGTGATGGGGCGAGTCGGTCTCGTACCGGTCGCGGTGGGTCCGGGGGTCGCCGAAGATCTTCCGGAAGTACGCGTGCATCTCGGTCTCGTTCTGGAAGGCCTCCAGGTTCCACATCCCGGCGGCCGAGACGATCGCCTTGAAGCGACCGGTACGGGTCGCGGCCCGGTTGGCGAGGTAGCCGCCGTAGGACCATCCGGCCAGGGCGGTCCGGGCCGCGTCGAGGTCGTCGCGGGCCAGGGCGGCGTCCGTCAGCGCGATGACGTCGCGGTAGGGCCGGCCGCCGTACTGCCCCCGCCCGCGTTCCTGCATCCGCTGCCCGTATCCGGTGGACAGCGCCGGGTCCGGCAGCAGCACGGCGTAACCGCGGGCCGCGAACGGCCAGGGGTTCCAGGTCCAGGTCCAGGCGCTCCAGGACGCCTGCGGTCCGCCGTGCGGGACGACGAGCAGGGGCGCCGGGTGCTCGGGCGAGGCGCCGTCCGGCAGGACGAGCCAGGCCCGCAGCGGAAACCCGTCGTCCGCCCGCGTGCGCACCTCGGTCAGCGTGCCGGGCAGCGGGCCCAGGCCGCCGGGCGCATCGAGGAAGACGGGATGCTGGTCCGGTGTGACGGTGTCCAGGCGGACCACCCGGGGCGGGCTGTCGATCGCGCTGCGCAGCGCGTAGAGGGTGGTTCCGTCGGGCGTCACGCACAGGGACGAGTAGGCGCCCGAGGCGGTGAGGCGGGTGATCGTGCCGTCGGCATCGCGGCGGAACACCGGGCAGTGCCCCCGCTCGTCACCGGTGAACCACAGCGTGTCGTCCCCGGGAACCGGCGACACGACCGCCCGCCCCGGCCACGGCCAGTTGTCGAAGTCCGGCAGGAGATCGGTCTCCTCGCCGGAGGCCAGGTCGAACGCGACCAGGGTGACCCGCCATTCCGTGTCGTGGGTCTCCTCCCGCTGGCGCTCGCAGACCAGGGCCGTGCCGTCGGCGGTGAACGCCATGCGGTAGTACTGGTGGCCGGGGCGGGAGAACGTACGGCGCCCGGTGCCGGTGGCCGCGTCGGCGACCACCACGACGTTCGTGTCCGGGGCGAGGTCGTTCGCGGCCCGGACGCAGGCCACCAGTGAGCCGTCCGGCGAGAGCACCACGTCACCCGAGCCGGCCAGGCCCTGGCCGCCCGCGTTCACCGGGGCACCGCCGCGGCGCAGCACGAAGGTGTGCGGCTCCCCGGGGCCGGGGGCGGTCCGCCAGATGTGGGCCACCGTCTCCTCGTACAGGATCGCGTCGATTCCGGCGCGCTCGCGCAGACGTGCGGCGTGGGTTCCGGCATCCGTCGCGCCGGGCAGCAGCTCGGCGGTGTAGGCGACCGTGCCGGCGTCCCGGGCGGCGGCGGTGAAGGCCCATATGCCCTCCGGGTGGCCGGCGATCCGCTCGGCCGTCCCGCCCTCGGGCAGCGCCCACAGCGCCGTCCCCTGCCCTTCCCCCTTGTCGTCGGCCGAGTCGGCGCCCTCCCGTTCGCCGAGGAACAGCAGCGTGCCGTCCGCGGCGAACGCGGGGGCGTGGTCGCCCGGCAGGGATCCGGCGACCGGGCGGCTGTCCCGTGCGCCCGAGGGGTCCACCTCCCACAGCCTCGGAACGTGCCGGGTTCCCTCGTCGTCGACCGAGCGCACTTCGGCGATCAGGCGCGCCCCGTCGGGCGCCAGGGCCAGCGCGGTCAGGCGGGAATGTCCGGCGAGCAGGTCGTGGAACGGCGCGGCACCGTGGCGGGGACGGGTCATGGTGATCATCCTGCCTGCCGCGTCCGCCGCGCGGCAGGGGTTCTCCGGCCGCGCGCTGACCGGTTACGGATCCCTGGGAGTGACGGGCCGACCGCAACGGCGTCTCGCGCCACTCCTGGCGCGGAGACCGCCGGGGCCGGTGATCCGGCCGGCGGTCGTCGTGACCGCGCGCCCGATGCCGGCCCCGGGCTCGTGTCCCCTGTGCCGCGGCATGGCTCACGCGGGTTCGGGCTGCGGTTCCGGACGGGGCGCCGGCACGGCCTTCGGTTCCCACCGTGAGGTGGTCCGCAGATAGCCGTAGATCACCGAGAGCATCGCCAGAATGACGAGCGGCCCGAACAGCCAGGGAAGCCGGGCCATTTCCATGGGCAGATAGCGGTACGCCAGCAGGAGCGCCACGAAAACCGTCGTGCCGTGGACGACCAGGCGGGTCCCGGAGCGGTCCCAGCCCCGGGCGAGGGAGCGCAGCGCGGCCTCGATGGTGAGCGTGAACACCACGCCGGCCACGATGTCGGCGCCGTAGTGGTAGCCGAATCCCAGGGTCGCAGCGAGCGTGGCGACCAGCCAGAACGCGCCCCCGTACCGCAGTACCCGCGGGCCCTTGCGGGAGTGGATGAAAATGGCGGTGGCCCAGGCCGTGTGCAGGCTGGGCATGCAGTTACGGGGGGTGATCCCGTCGTACAGCATCGGGTGCGGTGTGGTGACCGGTGTCGGCGTGTGCGGCCACAGGTTGGCCGCCGCCCATTCCAGGCCGCCGGTGCCCGAGGCGCCCGGGCCGTAGGCGAAGATCGGTCCGACCACGGGGAAGATCATGTAGATGCCCGGGCCGAGGAGACCGATCACCAGGAAGGTGCGCACCAGGTGGTGGCGGGGGAAACGGCGCTCCTTCGCCACGTTGCGCAGCTGGTACAGCGCGACGACGACCGCGGCCACCGCGAGCTGCGCGTAGACGTAGTCGAGCAGGTGCGTGACGACCGGGCCGCTGGCGTTCAGCAGGCGGCCGGCCAGCCATGACGGGTTGCCCAGCGCGTGGTCGGCGGTCGCCACGTACTGGTCGAGTACGGTCGGGCGACTCTTCGACGTGATGAGGAGCCACGTGTCACCGGTCTTGCGGCCGGTCATGAGCAGCAGGCCCAGGGCGACGCCCTTCAGCAGGAGGGCACGTTCCGCGCCGGTGCGGCGGGTGACGGCGAGGACCGCGCAGCCGAGGAGAACCAACAGCGCGCCGTTGCCGAAGGGGTGGCCCTCGTCCAGGTCGAAGTGGTAGCCGGACGCCAACCGCACCAGCAGGAACACGACGTCGATGCCGACCGCGACTCCGGCGGCGATGAGCCGTTCGCGCCAGGTGAGCACCACCATCATCAGGCCCATGCTGGCGTACAGCAGGAATCCCGACTTGGGCGGGAGCACCAGCTCGCGCGCCTCGGTGGTGAGCGGCCCGGGCAGTCCGTAGTGACGTGCGGTGATCTCCAGTGCGACGAGGAAACCGAGAGTCGTCACCGCCGCCACGGCCCAGAGAATCACCCGTGGCCGACGCCACGGGGCGACCTCCGTTCCGCCCTTTGTTCGGGTAAGTGCCCGTGTTGGTATAGGTATCAATTGTCTGGCCGATTTGTTAGTCGTTGTCTAATTAGGTGACTCTTCGCCCCGGACAGTCTGCTTTTCCGGTGAATGACGGGCGATGGGTACGCTCGTCATGAGTTCGATCATGTTAGCCGAGTGGTGTGGCCGGGGTTTGCCTCTTACGGGCAGCAGGAAGATCACCTGGCGGGAATTACGGGTGCCCGAATGTCCCGGCGGCGGACGGGTCCTGGCGCGAGGACCTTGACCTCAAGGGCGGTTGAGGTACGAGGGTCAAGACCATGACACGTATGCGAGATCTCCATCACCCTGCCGCCGGGACGACATTGATGAGCGAATGGCGCACCGGTACCGCCGAGCGGTCGCGCACGGCCCTGGACGCCCTGCTCGGCGAATGGTCGGCGGCACGGACGCCGCCCGGGCGGCTGGCACAGCACGTCTTCCTCTCCCTGGACGGCGCCGGCCTCTTCTTCTACGCCCAGTGGGCGAGCGACGAGGAACACCTGGCCTGGGCCCGCGCCCATCGCACCGAGGTCGTCAGCCGCGTCGACACACTGGTGCCCGGCATCGAGCGCCCCGGGCTGATCCGGTCCCGCCTCGCGCGCAGCGTCGTCCACGACGCGAGGCGGCCGGCCGGCCTCTTCGGCGTGCACACGGTGGCGCCCGGCGGCGTGGAGGCCGCGACCGCCCCGGCGCCGGGCCTGCTCGCGGCGCACCTGCACGTGACATCCGACGGCGGGCGGACCGTCGTCGTCACGGAATGGACCGACTCCGCCGCGCAGGAGGCCGCCACGGGAGGTGACGCGGGCGTCAAGCGCTACACGTACGCCCACTCCCTGGTCGACGATCACCCCCGGGGCCGGTCGTGACGCCTCACGTCACCGCTCGTGCGTCCAGGCGAGCGCGATGCGCATGTCGCGGATCCGCCAGCCCGCCGGCGTCCGCACGGTGGCGCAGGTCACACGCAGGCCGCTGGTCCGGTGAGGCGGTTCGCCCTCGCGGTAGAAGTACACGACCTGGTTCGCCGTGGCCTCCGCCACGTCACCGTCCACACGCAGCAGCACGTCCCCGTGCACGTGCTGGGTGTGCTCCCCCTCCACCCGGTGCCGCTCCAGGTGAGCGGTCACCGCGTCGAGGCCGTACAGCTCGCCGCGCGGCGAACGCACCGTGATGTCGCGGTGGTAGACCGTGGGCACCTCCTCGTGACGGCCCTCGTCCAGCAGCCGGGCCAGGCGGGCGAACAGTTCGGCGATCTCCAGGCGATCGGCGGTCGGGGCAGCAGTGGTCACGACGGCGCCTCCTTTTGACGGACACTCCAGTGTTGGTGTGGCCAACACTACAGAAAGATGTTGGTCACACCAACACAGGTAGAGTGATCGTCATGGACGAGACCCCCGAGCGGTTGACGACGCGGCCGAGCTGGCTGATCACCCAACTGGCCGTGCATGCCCGGAAGCTGGTGTTCGACGGTTTCACCGCCGTCGGGGCGCGCGGGTACCACTACCGCATCCTGGCGGCACTGCACGAGTACGGGCCCGCGAGCCAGGCGGAGCTGGGCCGGCGCTGCCGCATCGACCGCAGTGATGTGGTGGCGGCCGTGAACGACCTGGTCGAGCGGGGCTTCGCCGACCGGGCTCCCGACCCGGATCACGGACGGCGCAACAGGGTGACCCTCACCCAGGACGGCGCCCGGCAACTGCGCCGCATGGACAAGGTGCTCGACCAGGTGCAGGACGACCTGCTGGAACCGCTGTCGGCCGAGGACCGGCAGACCCTGACCCGCCTGCTCACCCGAGTCCTCGCCCGGCACGAGCCGCGGTGACGGCCGGCCCGGCGCCCGCGGCGCCGGGCGGCTCCTTCGAGGCGGCCGCTCCGTAGCGGATGAACCCTTCGGCGGCGCGCTTCAGTCGCCCGCCGGTCAGCCGGCCGCCGGCCGCCCTGCGGGCGACGGTGTCCCGGCGGTGCAGGTGAGGGCGTCGGGGATGAGGGCGAAGGTCTGCTCGATGATTCCCGTCAGGCCTTCGCGGTCCCCCTGGCCGCCCCGCGCCGTCCAGTGCAGGCACACCGTGTGCCAGGCGGCGACGAAGATCTCGACGGTGAGGCGGAGGCGCATCTCGTCCGCGCCGGAACGGCCGGCCAGTGTCTCCACGATGGCCTGGGTGGTGTCCTGGCAGTACCCCAGGCTGTGCGACCGCAGCACGGGAACGGCCTCCGCCAGCTCACGCGTGGCCAGGAAGCGGCGGTCCCAGTCCGGGTCCATGGCGTCCAGGGTGGCGTCCAGGGCCGCCCGCAGCGCTTCGAGGAGCGGGCCGTCCAGCCGCACGGCGGCCACGCGGTCCACGTACGCCGACCACAGCTCGCTGTCGGCGGCCAGCGCGACGTCCTCCTTGGACCGGTAGGTGCGGAAGAAGGTGCGCTTGGACACCTCCACCGCGTCACACAGGTCGTCCAGCGTGGTGGCGTCGTAACCGCGCTCGGTGAACAGGCGCAGCGCGGTCTCGGCCAGGGCCCGGCGCGTACGCAGCTTCTTCCGTTCCCGCAGCGGCAGTTCGCGCAGATCGTCACTCACACCCAGGAGCCTACCACCGGGACGCGGTTGCCCTTTGACAGCTAATGCCACTCGGTGGCACTGTCGCCCAAGTGGCCGTTCAGCGGCCGCTCCTGGCCGTCTCCCGAAGGAGCCCTCACTCGTGACCACCGTCCCCACGGGCCGCTCACGTCCGGCGATCACGCTGGCCGTGGTGCTGCTCGCCTTCGTCACCGTGCCGATGTCCATCTCCGGAGCGGCCGTCGCGCTGCCCGATATCGGTGCGGACCTGCACACCTCGGGCGCGCCCCTGCAGTGGGTCATGAACGCCTACAACCTGACGTTCGCCTCGTTCATGCTGGTCGCCGGGTCCGCGGCCGACCTGGTCGGGCGCCGGCGGGCCTTCGCGACGGGAGCGGCGGTGTTCGCCGCCGGGTCACTCGCCGCGGCGCTCGCGCCCGGTGTCGTCCTGCTGGACCTCGCCCGCGCCCTGTCGGGCATCGGCGCGGCGGGCGTGTTCGCCAGCGGTGGCGCGATCCTGGCCACGACCTTCGACGGACCCGCGCGCACCCGTGCCTTCGCGGCCCTGGGCAGCGCCGCCGGTCTCGGCCTGGCGGCGGGGCCGACCCTCGCCGGCTGGCTGGTCGGCACGCTGGGGTGGCGCTCCGCGTTCGGGCTGCACGCGGCCTTGGTGGCGGTGGCGCTGACCGGCGTCGGCCTGGTCGCCGAGTCCCGCGCCCCGCGGCGCCCCCGGCTGGACGCCACCGGCGCGCTGGTGTTCGTCGCGGGCCTCGGACTGCTCGTCCTGGGTACGGTCCAGGGCCCGGAGTGGGGCTGGACGAGCCCCGGCGTGCCGGCCCTGCTCGTCGCGGGCGCGGGTCTGCTGGTGGTGTTCGTCGTCCTGCAGTCGCGTTCCGCGGCCCCCGTGCTCGACATGGCGCTGGTGCGCGACCGCCGGTTCCTCGCGCTGTGCATGGTGCCCGTGGTGTCGACGTTCGGCTTCGTGACGCTGCTGACGTACCTGCCCACCTATCTCGTGGGAGCCGGCGGCTTCTCCGCCCAACGCGCCGGAACGGTCCTGCTGTTCATGACGGCGCCGGTGCTGCTGGCTCCCCCGCTGTCCGGGGGCCTGGTCAACCGGGGCGTCCCGCCCCGGGTACTGATCACGCTCTCCCTGCTGATGTTCGCCGGCGGGAACGCGTGGCTCACCGTGATCGGCCCGGACAGTTCCCTCGCCGTGATCGCCGGTCCGCTGCTGATGACCGGGCTGGGCGCCGGGGTGTCGTTCGGTGTGGGCGACGGCGCCGCGATGAGCCTCGTGGCGCCCGAACAGGCCGGTATGGCCACCGGGTTCCTCAACACCATGCGCATCGGCAGTGAGGCCATCGTGATCGCCGTGTACGGCGCGGTCCTGGTCAGCCTGATCGACGCCCGTGTCGGGTCCCGGGAACTGGCCGCGAAGGTCGCCGCGGGCGACCTGGCCGGCAGCGGCTCGACCGCGCCGGCCGACGGCTTCACCCACGCCCTGCACGTCGCCCTGTACGGAACGGCCGCCGTGTGCGCGGTCGGCGCGCTGGCCGTCTGCGCCGCCCTGGCCCCGCCGCGCCGGAACACCACCGCGCCGCCCCTCGCCCCCGAGGGTGCCAGGGAGCCCGGCAAGGCGGCCTGAGCGGGCCCCGGAGGTGACGGCCCGCACCGCCCGCGGCCGGTGTGGGCCGTCCGGTGCCGAGGGCGCCGGCGCCGCGGGCCGGGCCGCCCCTTCGGCGACCGCACGGTGGCCCCTGCCCGGCGGCTACCCGCGGACGCCGACCACCGCGCGGTGGTGGCGGGGTGTCTCGATCTCGTCGAGCAGGGCGAGCGCGAAGTCGGCGTACGTGATCCGGCTCGCCGGGTCGCCGTGGTCGGCGACCCGGTAGCGGTGGGTGCGGTCGCCGTCGTGGTCGAAGTCGCCCGCGGGTGCCACGTAGGCCCAGTCGCGGTCGCTGGAGCGCAACTCTTCGAGGCCCGCGGCGTGACCGAGGCAGAACGGCCGGTACTCGTCCGGAAAGCCTGGCTCGTCCATCAGCGGCGTGCCCGATGCCCCGGGCAGGACGGAGGCGATGCCGACCACGACCAGGCGGCGCAACCCGGCCTCGGCCAGACCGGCGGTCAGCGCGCGGGACGAGGCGGTGAAGAAGTCGTACGACGGGACGGACAGGTCCACGGCGGCGCTGAGCGCGGCATCGTGCCCGGCCGCCACCTCCGCGACACCGGACGCGTCCGTGACATCGCCCGCCACCAGCCGCACGTCGGTGAGGTCGCCGTGGCGCGCGGGGTCGCGTACCACTGCTGTGACCCGGTGGCCACGCCGGTGCGCCTCGGCGACGGCCTGCCGCCCGGCCCTGCCGCCCGCGCCGAAGACCACGATGTTCATGACGAACCGCCTTCCCCAGGACCGGAGCCCTTGCGCCCGGTCGGTGCGGCGACGCTAGCGACGGCCTTGGTTTCCCCTCGGATACCGGTTGCCGCGGTTATCGTGACGCCATGGACGCCATGAGGGAACCGCTGCCCGCCGACATGTTCGACGAGGTGTGCCCGTCGTCGCTCACCCCGATCCGGTTCGGCGACAAGTGGGCGGCGCTCGTGATCCGTTGCCTGGAGCAAGGGCCGCGCCGTTTCTCGGAGTTGCGTGTTCCGCTCCGGCGCGTCACCCCCAAGGTCCTCACCCAGTCGCTGCGTTCGCTGGAGCGGGACGGTCTGGTCAAGCGCACCGTCCACGCGCAGGGCGCGCCGCACGTGGAGTACGAACTGACCTCGCTGGGCCGCAGTCTGCTCGGACCCATCGCGGTCGCCTGCGCCTGGGCCGAGCAGCACTGGGAGGAACTCCTCGAGGCCCGCGAGTCCTACGACGACGCCACCCGCCTCGACCGCACCGGCTGACCCGCGCACGACGGCGCCGGTCCGGCGGTGCCCGGGCCGCGGCCCTGACGGGAGGGACCGTCCGCGGGCCCGCTCGACCCGCCCCGCCGATAGGCTGCCCTCATGACGCGCGGCTGGTTCCTGCCCCTCCTGCTCGCGGGCTTCGGCTCGCTCGTCGCGGCCGTGTCGGCCGTGGGCGGGTCCATAGGGCGCGCCGTCGCGCTGTGGCTGGTGTTCGCGCTGCTCGCGGGGTGGTGCTCGCCGCTGATGTTCCCGCGGTCGGTCGGTGCGGAGGAGGCACGGGACCTCGGCGCGGTCGACGGCCGGCCGGTCGTCTACTGGCGGGCGGGGTGCACGTACTGCCTGCGCCTGCGCCTCCGGCTGGGCCGCGACGCCCGTCGGCTGCACTGGGTCGACATCTGGCGCGACCCGGCGGGCGCGGCGGCGGTGCGGGCGGTCAACGACGGTGACGAGACCGTGCCGACGGTGGTGGTCGGCGGCCGGCCGTACGTCAACCCCGATCCGCGATGGGTGCGCGCCCAGCTCTGACCGGCGACCGCAACGCATGCGGCAGGTTGTACGACCATCGCATGATGCCCGCAAGGAGTACGTGCCTCACCTCTGCCGGTGATCTTCACCGTCATCGGCCTGCGTTCCGGCGGGAAACGCGTACCTTTTGCCGGGTGATCGCAGTCCTTTGCGCCGGGCGAGGAGCCCATCGACCCGGTAGGGGCGCGGAATTCCCCGGACGGTACCCCGGACTCGCCCACCGAGCCCGGCGGGAACGGCTCCGCGACTCCCCGTGCTCCGTCACCGGTCACGGTGCGGCCCGGGACAACGCCCGTGCGGCGGTGGGCGTTCCGGTCCTCGCGCAGTCGGCCCACGTGCTGCTCGCCGCCCCGGGCCGGCCGAGGCGGAACGGGCCCGGCGAGCCGGTCGCGTCCGCCTGACCCCGCCCACCGGCCCCGTGCCCCCTCCCCCTCCCTCCCCCTCCCTTTCTGGACGACGCCATGTCACTGCCGCGTACCGGCCCGCCCTCGCCCGCCGCCGCCCCATCCGTGCCCAGGCCCCGGCGCTGTCGCCCCGGAGCCGTTCTCGTCGTCGAGTCCGTGGCCGTCTTCATGGTCATGCTCGACAATCTCGCGATGAACAACGCCCTGCCGGAGATCGGCCGGGACCTGGCCGTGGGGGTCGGCGGCCTGGAGTGGGTCGTGGCCTCGTACACGCTGGTCCTGGCGGCCTTCCTGCTGCCGGGCAGCATCGTCGGCGAGCGGCTGGGGCGGCGCCGGCTGTTCCTCGCCGGACTGGCCGCGTTCATCCTCGGGTCGGCGCTCGGGGCGACGGCGGACAGCTGGGCGACGCTCGTCGCCGGTCGGATCGTCCAGGGCGCGGGAGGCGCGGCCCTGCTGCCCTCCAGCGCCGCGCTGCTGCGTCAGGTCTTCCCCGAGGACGCCGGCCGGGCCAAAGCGCTGGGGCTGCGCGGTGCCGCGTCCGGGCTGGGGCTCGCCCTGGGCCCGGTGATCGGCGGTCCGCTCGTGGAGCGGTTCGGCTGGCAGAGCGTGCTGTTCATCAACGTGCCGATCGGCGTGTGCCTGCTGGTGTTCGGCGCGTTCTTCCTGCCGTACGCGGCGCCCTGCCGCGACCGTTCCTGGGACCTGCCCGGACAGGCGCTGTCGGCCGTCGGTGTCGGCGGGCTGATCTTCGCGCTCATCCAGGGGCCGTCGGCGGGCTGGACCGACCCGGTCGTCCTGGCCGGGCTCACCGCGGCGGGGCTGGCGCTGCCCGCCCTGATCGCGGTGGAGACGCGTGCCGCCGAGCCGATGCTCGACCTGTCCTTCTTCCGTGACCGGCTGTGCGCGGTGGCCGCGCTGGCCGGTTTCTCCACGAGCCTGGCGCTGTTCGGAGCGATCTTCTTCCTGTCGCTGTACCTCCAGTACGTCCTCGGCTGGTCGCCGGCCGGGGCCGGCCTCGTCTTCCTGCTGGCGTCCGCGTTCATCGTGGTCACGGGCCCCCTCGCGGGCCGGATGTCCGCGCGCTGGGGAGCCCTCCGGCCGCTGCTGATCGGCGTCACGCTGTGCCCGCTCGCGCTCGCGGGACTCGCCCTGTACGGGGATCACGCGCGCTATGCCGAGTACTGCTGGATCCTGCCGGTCATCGGGGTGTGCGTGAGCCTGACCTTCGTACCGGTCAACGTCATCGTCGTCCAGCGGGTACGCGGCCGGCGGGCCGGCATGGCGACCGCGCTCGCCGAGATGCTGCGCGAACTCGGCGGCGTGACCGGTGTGGCGGCGCTCGGGGCGGTGCTCAACTCCCGGATGAGGGAGTCGTTCCTGCGCCAGGCGGAGGCCGTCCTCCCGGCGGGCGAGGCGCACGCGCTGGCCGACCGCGCCCTGGCCCACGGACCGGCGGCCGCGCTCGCGGGCCCGGACGCCGGCGCGGTACGCCACTGGTTCCACGCCGCGTTCCTCGACGGTCTGCACGCGGCGCTGCGCACGGGCGCCGTGGGCACGGCTGCGGTGGCCGTGTGCGCCTACGTGATGGTCCGCACATCGGCGACGGCACCGGCGGACGAGCCGAACGACCTGGTGCAGCCGGCGGCGTGACCCCGCGCGAGCGCGCCGAGGAGGGCGGACGGGGGTGGTGTCAGGCACACCACCGATACGCGCCCCAGCCCCATTCTTCGCCCTTCCAGGGGTCCGTAGCGTCCCCGCCATGACACTCGCCACCAGACCCCTTCCCCTCGCGAACCGGCGCCGCGGACTCCTCGTCTACCTCGGCCTCGCCTGTCTCGGCATGTGGGCGGCCATGTCACCGCTGCTGCTCAGCGGTTTCCACCGCGGCGACGCACGCGAGGAGACCGGTGCGCTCCAGGAGGTGTGCATCGCCGCCGCGATGCTGGCACCCGCCCTCGCCGCGATCTTCGTCGTCCGCCGGGTCGAGGGCGGCGGCCGGGTCCGGGACACGCTGGCGCTGCGGTGGCCGAGGCCGTGGGGGCGCACGGCGCGGGCCTGTCTGACCGCCTTCGCCGTCCCCGCCGGCCTCACCGCGGCCGCTCTCGCCCTCGGCACCCTGGCCGGCCGTTACCCGTTCGACGGCGTGCACGCGAACGGGCTCGGTGCCCGGGCGGCCGGGGCCGTGCTGAACATGCTGGTGTGGCTTCCGCTGTTCTTCGGCGAGGAGTTGGGCTGGCAGGGGTACCTGTTCCCGCGCCTCGCCCAGGAGGGTGGCCGGCGGAGGCTGATCCGGGCGTACGCGCTCACCGGTACGGCCTTCGCCCTGTGGCACCTGCCGACCCTGCTGATGGGCGGCCAGTACCCGGGACACCCCTGGTACGTGTCGGTGCCCGCCATGCTGGTGAGCTGTCTTCTGATCCTGCCGGTCTTCACCTGGCTGCGGCTGCGGTCGGGATCGGTCGTACCCGCCGTCATCGGCCACGCGTTCGTCAGTTCGGTGAGTGTCGGCATGGTCAGGGAGTTCGCCGATCCCACGGCCTCGCTCGACCCGCTGCACATGGGCATGGCCGGCTGGCCCGGCTGGGTCGCCACCGGCACGTTCGTCGCGTTCCTGGCGCTGACCGGCCGGCTCCGGCCGTCGTTCCACACTCCCGCCCGGGTCCGTGAACTCTGCCCGGCCGACACGGACTTCGGTCCCGGACAGACCGCCCGCTCCCGCTGAGGCGACGGCTCGTACCCTGTTCCCGTGTCATCGTCCCGTCCGCGTCGCGTCGCCGTCCTCGTGCTCGAGGGTGCCAAGCCGCTCGATGTCGGCATTCCCGCCCAGGTGTTCACGACCCGGGCGAGCATGCCGTACGAGGTGCGGGTGTGCGGCGCGGCGCCCGGTCTGGTGACCGGCGGTGACGGCCTGTCGTACCACGTCGCCCACGGCCTCGACGCACTGGAGTGGGCCGGGATCGTCTTCATCCCCGGCTACCGGTTCCCGGACCGCGAAGACCCGCCGGCCGCCGTGGTCGAGGCGCTGCTCGCGGCCCACGCCCGGGGTGCGCGGCTCGCCGCCATCTCGACGGGCGCCTTCGCGCTCGCCGCCACCGGCCTGCTCGACGGCAGGCGTGCCACGACCCACTGGCACTACACACGGGCGCTCAGGGCGAGGCATCCGCTGGTCCGGGTCGACGAGAACGTCCTCTTCGTCGACGAGGGCAGCGTGCTGACGTCGGCCGGCGCGGCCTCCGGCATCGACCTGTGCCTGCACATCCTGCGCACGGACCTCGGGGTGGCCGCGTCGAACCACGCGGCCCGGCGCCTGGTCGCGGCCCCCTACCGCAGCGGCGGTCAGGCCCAGTACGTGCCGCGCAGTCTGCCCGAGCCGCTCGGCGAACGGTTCGCCGCCACCCGTGAGTGGGCGCTGCACCGGCTCGGCGAGCCCCTCACGCTCAGGGTCCTCGCCCGGCACGCGGCGGTCTCCCCGCGCACCCTCTCCCGGCGCTTCGTCGAGGACACGGGGTACACGCCGATGCAGTGGATCATGCGGGCGCGCGTCGACCTGGCCCGCGAACTGCTGGAACGCACGGAACGGAGCGTCGAGCAGATCGCCGCCGACGTCGGTCTCGGCACCGGCACCAACCTGCGCACCCACTTCCAGCGCATCCTCGGCACCACCCCGAGCGAGTACCGGCGCACCTTCGTCCGGCGGGACCCGTAGGCGCCGTCGTCGGCGGGCGGCCGGATCCGCGCCGGCCCGGGTACGGTGCGGAGCGTGAACCGTCAGCAGCTGGAGTACTTCCTCGCGGTCGCCGAGCACGGCAGCCTCGGGCACGCGGCGGCGGCCTCCGGGGTGAGCCAGCCGTCGCTTTCGCAGGCGCTGGGCACCCTGGAGAAGGAGCTGGGCGCGGCACTGGTGCGCCGGGTACGGCGGGGGGCCGTCCTCACGCCCGCCGGGCATGCGTTCGTGCCCCACGCGCGGCTGCTGCTGCGCGAGCTGCGACGCACGGGCGACGTGCTCGACCAGCTGGACGGCGCACCGGCCGGGGAGCTGGACCTGGTCACCACGCCGGTGCTGGCCGTCGATCCGTGCGCCCCGCTGCTCGGGCGGTTCCGCGGGCTGCATCCCGAGGTACGGGTACGGGTCCAGGTCACCGATCGCGACGAGGAAGTGGGCGGGATGCTGGCGGACGGCCGGGCCGAGATCGGCCTGACGTACCTGCCCCTCGACACGGAGGGCATCGCGGTGCGTGCGCTGGCCGAGCACGAGATCATGGCCGTCTTCCCGCCCGGCGGACCGCCCCTGCCCGACCCGTTGCCGGTCCGGTTGCTGGCCGGCCGGGAGACGGTGGGGGTCACCGGGCACAGCCTCCAGCGCGCGCTCCTGGGCGGCCATCTGGCGGCCCACGGGGTACGTCCGCGGGTCACGGTCGAGGTGGCGCACCGGGAGATGGTGATTCCGCTGGTGCTGGCCGGCGCGGGCATGTCCTTCCTCGCCGGGCGGGTCGCCCGGTGGGCCGCCGGGCAGGGCGCCCTGGTCCGCCGGCTCGATCCGCCCCTGCGCCAGCCGTACGGGCTGGCGTACGTGCCCGGCCGGCTGTCCCCGGCCGCCCGGGCGCTGGCCGGCCTGGCGGTGGCCCGGGAGAACGGGGGGAACGCGGGTGGTGGGTCCTGTGGCGCGTGAACCGGGCCGGGGAGCGCCGTTCACCGGTCTGCGGCAGGCCGAGTACTTCCTGGCCGTGGTGGACAGCGGTGGCATCACCGCGGCGGCGCGGCGGCTGCGTGTGGCCCAGCCGTCCCTGTCGCAGACCGTGCGGGCGATCGAACGGCAGGCGGGCACCGAGCTGTTCGAGCGGACGCCGCGCGGTGTCGTGCCCACCCCGGCGGGCCGGGCGCTGGTGGAACCGGCCCGGCGGCTGCTGGCGGCCCGCAGGGCGGCCGGCCGCGCGGTCGCGGACGTGGCGTCGCTGCGCGCCGGGCGCCTGGAACTGGTGGCGCACGCCTCGGTGACGGCCGATCCGCTGGCGCGGGCGGTGGGCAGGTTCCGCCGGGCCTTCCCGGGGGTGGAGGTGCTGGTGGAGGACGCGCCCGACGACGACGAGCTGGTGTACGCGCTCACCGACGGTCGCCATGAACTGGCGGTGGTCTCGCTGCCCCTGCCGGTGGCCCCCGCCCTGGTGACGGAGGAGCTGGGCCACCACGACATCTGGCTGGCCATGGCACCGGGCACCGTCGTCGCGCCGGGGCCGGTGTCGCCGGCCGAGGTGAGCGCCATGCCCCTGGTGGCGGTCCTGCACGGCGGCTCCGCCCGGCACGCGATCCGCCGGGCCCTCACCGGAGCCGGGCAGCACGAGGAGGAGGCCGGAGCCGGGCACGGGGAGGACGGCAGGGAGCCGGCCGGGGCGGCGCGTTCCTGGGCCGGTGTCGTCACTCCGCACCTGGGTTCGGTCATCCCGCTGGTGCTGACCGGAGCGGGCGCGGCTCTGGTGGACCGCTGGTACGCCGAGCGCATCGCGGAGCGGGGCGGGGTGGTACGCCCCCTCGAACCGGCCGTGCGCGCTCCGTTCGGGGTGGCACGCCGCGGGGAGCCCCTCTCCCCGGCCTGCCGGGCGTTCCTGGACATCCTGCGGGAGACGTGCGCGGGACGGTCCGCCGGCGGTCCCGGCCCGAGGGCGTGAGCACGCCCGCCCCGTCACCGCTCCGCGTCGGCCGTACCGGTCACCGCGGCCACCTGCTCGGGGGTGCAGCCGATCTCGGTCAGGACGGAGACGGTGTCCTCGCCGAGTTCCGGGCAGGGCCGCCGTACCCCGGAGGGCGAGCCGGAGAAGCGGACGGGTTCGCCGATCACCCGGTAGGCGCCGACGTGCGGGTGCTGCTGGACGTCGAGCATGTGCCCGTCGGCCCAGTAGGGGTGCTCGCCGGCGTGATCGAGGTTCATGACCGGGGCGAACGGGATGGAGTGCCGGGAGCAGAACGCCTCCCACTCCGCGGTGGTGTGCCCGGCGGTGTACCGGGCGAGCAGCTCGTACAGCTGCCCGATCCTGGACTGGAAGTTCTCGGGGGTGAAGCCCTCCAGCGCCTCGGGGTGCCCGACGAACGCGAAGAAGGCCTCGGCGTCGCGGTAGGTGTACGGCAGGACGCAGGCGTACCCGTCCTTGGTGGGGAACGCCGCGTGCCCCGGTTCCAGGGAGCGCGGGAAGCCGACGGGGCCGGCCGGGGGCTCGTACGCCTGGCCGCCGATGTGCTCCACCAGGGTGAAGGCGAACATCGTGTCCGCCATGGGCACCTCGACGTGCTGCCCCGTGCCGGTGCGTTCCCGGCCGAGCAGGGCGGCGAGCACGGCGTAGGCGATGGTCATGCCGCAGACCTTGTCGGCCATGGCGGTGGGCACGTAGTAGGGCTGGCCGGTGACCCGCCGCATCAGGTCGACCATGCCGGAGGCGGCCTGGATCACCTCGTCGTAGGCGGCGTAGTCGGCGGCCGGGGAGTCGGAGCGGAAGCCCTGGGCGTTGCAGTAGACCAGGCGCGGGTTGCTCTCGGCCAGGTCCTCGTAGGTGAGGCCCAGCTTGCGCAGGGCCCGTGGGCGCATGTTGGTGATCAGCGCGTCGGCCGTGCCGATGAGCGCGAGCGCGGCCTGCTTGCCCTCGGGCGTCTTCAGGTCCAGGCGGACGCTGCGTTTGTTGCGGTTGATGTTGAGCGCCAGTGCCCCGATGGTGTCGGCGTCCCGCCGGTGCACGTGGCGCATCACGTCACCGGTGGGCGACTCGATCTTGATGACGTCGGCGCCGAGGTCGCCGAGGATCTGGCAGGCGTAGGGCCCCATGATGACGCTGGCCAGGTCGATGACGCGCAGGCCGTCGAGGGGGCGGGTGCCGGAGGCCGGGGTGGAGTGGTCCATGGACGTTTCATCCCCTTGCGGAATGTCTGGTCCCTGTCCGGAACGCGGGAGGTGCGCGGTGGGTGCGGGCTCGCGGCGCGCGGACAGGGCGCACGCGGTGCGCGAGCGGGGGAACCCGACGGCTCGCGGCCCGGGCTCGGGGCCGGGCTCGGGAGCGCGGGGCTCAGACGAAGGCGCTGATGCCGGTTGCCGCCCGGCCGACGATGAGGGAGTTCATGTCGCGGGTGCCCTCGTAGGAGTAGAGGGCCTCGGCGTCGGCGAAGAACCGGGCCGCCTTGTACTCCAGCAGGATGCCGTTGCCGCCGAAGACCTCGCGGGCCCAGGCGACGGTCTCGCGCATCCGGGTGGTGCAGAACATCTTGGCCATGGCCGCCTGCGGCTCGCTCAGCGCGTCCTCGGCGTGCAGCTGGGCCATCCGCACCGCCATCGTCTGGGAGGCGGTGATGTTGCCGAGCATGCGGGACAGCAGGTCCTGGATGAGCTGGAAGCCGGCGATCGGCTTGCCGAACTGCTCGCGCTCCACCGCGTAGGCGCGGGCCGCCTCGTAGGCACCGATCGAGCAGCCGATGGCCTGCCAGGCCACTCCGCCGCGGGTGACCTTGAGGACGCGCGCGGTGTCGCGGAAGGACTCGGCCCGCTGCAGGCGGTTCTCCTCCGGGACCCGGACGTCGTCCAGGACGATGTGGGCGTTCTGCACGCCGCGCAGGGCGATCTTGCCCTCCAGCTTGCGGGCGGTGAAGCCGGGGGTGCCCTTCTCCACCACGAAGCCCTTGACCTGACCGTCCGCCTCGTCGCGCGCCCAGATCACCACCAGGTCGGCGAACGTGCCGTTGCCGATCCACCTCTTCTCGCCGTTGAGCACCCAGGCGCCGCCGTCGCGGCGGGCCGTGGTCAGCAGCCCGCGGGCCGTGCCGGAGCCCACCAGCGGCTCGGTCAGGCCGAACGCTCCGATCTTGCGCCAGTCGACCATCTCCGGCAGCCACCGCTGTCGCTGCTCCTCGGAGCCGCATTCGCGGATGGAGCCCATGCCCAGCCCGCTGTGCACGCCGTAGAAGGTGGCGAACGACGGGTCGACGCGGGCCATCTCCATGCTGATGAGACCGCTCAGCAGCGGGCTGCGCGCGGTGATCCCGGGGGCGTCGCCGGGGATGCCGGTGATGCCGAGGTCACGGACCGCGTCCACCAGGTGCAGGGGGGACTCGGAGCGGGCCCACAGCTCGCCCGCGGACGGCTCCACCTTGTCGGCGAGGAAGGAGCGGATGCGCTCCAGCGTCTGCCGTTCCTCGGGGTCGAGCAGGTCCTTGATCCGGAAGAAGTCGCCCTCGACGGCGAACGGATCCACCTTCTTGTGCTGCGAGGCCATGATCGCCCTTCCGTGTCGGAGAAACATGCGGGGCACCGGTGCCGGGTTCCCCGGATACCGGGCCGGTGAGTCATGCGACTGCCCTTCCAGTGCACGTCCGGGAGACCTCATAGGTCAAAGACGAAAGAGTGACCAGACTCCAAGGGCATTTCGATGGCCCTACGCCGAGCGCCATGGCACACATCACAGCAGAATGGGACGAAATGTACGGCGACCCAGCGGAGGCGACTCGGTGATGCGTGACAGCGCCGAGGACGGCGAGAGGACGGTCGAGGAGCGGTCCGGGCTGCCCGCCGAGGACGCCGTCCCCCCTGAGGACGAGGTCTACGACGACTTGGCCGGCCCGGACGCGGTACCCGTCGTCCGACACCGGGCCGCCGACGCGGAACCCGATGTCTTCCTCGACGTCCCGGTGCTCAAGGTGGAGCAGATCGACCTGGACGTCGAGGACCTGCGGGCCCATGTCTCGCTCCAGGCCGAGGTGCTGGACCTGCTGCGGCTGAACGTGGGCGCCGATGTCTCACTGGGCCGGGTGCACCTGGGCATCTCGGGGGTGGAGGCACAGGCCCGGCTGGAGGTGCGGCTGGACAACGTGGCGATGATCATCGACCGGGTGCTCACCACGCTCGACCGCAATCCGCAGATCCTCGAGGAGCTGACCCGCGGGGTGGGATCCGCCCTGCGGGACGTCGGGAGCGGGGCGCGGCAGGCCGTCGGCGAGCTGGGGGCGGGCGCGAGCAGGGCGGTCGGCGACCTCGGCAGCGGAGCCGGTTCCGCCGTGCGGGACGTGGGCCGGGGCGCCGGCCGAGGCGTCGAGAGCGTGGCGCACGGGGCCGGGCAAGCCGTGGAGGGGGTCGGCCGGGGTGCCGGCCAGGCGGTGGAAGGGGTCGGACGCGGGGCCGGGCAAGCCGTGGAGGGGGTCGGCCGGGGTGCCGGCCAGGCGGTGGAAGGGGTCGGACGCGGGGCCGGGTCGGCGGTGGAGGGGGTCGGCCGGGGTGCCGGCCAGGCCGTGGAAGGGGTCGGGCGCGGGGCCGGGAGCGCCGTGGAAGATGTGGGCCGTGATGTGGGGGGCACCGTGGAGGGTGCCGCGAGCGGGGTGACCGGGGTCGTGGGAGAGGCTCCGGGCGTCGTCGAGGGGGTGACAGACGTCGTGGAGGACGTACCGGATGCCGCCGAGGCCGTACCGGAGGTCAGCGGCGCACCGGACGCGGCGGCGGGTGCCGTACGCCGGACCGCGACCCCGGGCCGGTCCCGGGCGCGCGAGCCCGACGACCCGCAGCGGGACCGGGCCGCCCGCAGTCGCGGGGAAGCCCGCGCGCGGCGTGTACGCGGCGAGGGCGGGAAGGTGCCGCCCCGGCCCCTGCGCCGCCGGGCCCCCAGGGAGCGGGACGAGCCGCCCTGAACGGCCGGCACCCCGGCACCGGATTCCGGGCCCCCGCCCTGGGACATCGCGTTCGGGGCGACCGTCCGCGCCGATCGTCTGCGCTTCGCGGAGCAGCCGCGGACAGCGGTGTGGTTCCCCGGCCTCGGGGAGCGGACGTCGCTGTCCCGCAGCGAGCGCACAAACCTCCCGGACAAGGTCGCTCCCGGCCGGGAGTACCGGGACGCCCTGGTCGTCCACCACCTCGCGACCCGGCTCACCGGGCAGCCGGCGGACGGCCCGGACGACGAGGACGGGGACGGGGCGGGCGTGTGAGCGGCCGGCCGGGGTGTCACACCTTGACGCGGCGCAGCTCGATGTGCCGGTTGACGAAGAGGTGCACATATCCGCAGTGCCAGCAGATCAGCCCTGACGCCGTCTCGTCCGCCCAGGCCAGTTTCATGAATTCCATGCCGGTGCTGTTGAGCTTCACACCCCGCTCACGGAAGACATCGCCCCGGCAGACCTGACAGGTGATCCGCGTCTCGCCCAGCCAGGCGTGCACTGCCTTCGCCATCTCCGCCCTCCTTGTGCCGTCGCCCCGGGCGGGGCGGTGTGCAGCGGGAACCGTGCCGCACGCGGCTGTCCGGTACCGAGACGAACGACACCACACTTCCGGTCACGATCGGCAGCAATTGAGCGAGATCTGAGGGAATGCGCCGGGCTCGGAAACCGTCGAAGGCGCGCGCGACCGGACCAGCGACGCGCGCGGCGCCACCGAACACCCCGGCGTCGTCGGGCGGTTCGGCGCCGTGCTCCTCGACG
Source organism: Streptomyces sp. NPDC038707 (assembly GCF_040636485.1). Classification (NCBI taxonomy): domain Bacteria; kingdom Bacillati; phylum Actinomycetota; class Actinomycetes; order Kitasatosporales; family Streptomycetaceae; genus Streptomyces; species Streptomyces sp. NPDC038707. The sequence goes on along the minus strand of NZ_JBEZUP010000027.1, from coordinate 52,827 downwards.
GCCCACGTCCGCCCGAGGCAGGCCCGGGCCTGGCGCGATCCTTGCGAACCGTGGCACACACGCCGTGGTCACCGGCGGACGGCGCGGACCACGATGGTGGTGAACGGAAAGGAGCACACACATGACCCGCATAGCCATCAACGGATTCGGCCGCATCGGACGCAACGTGCTGCGCGCGCTGCTCGAACGCGACAGTGCTCTGGAGGTCGTCGCCGTCAACGACCTCACGGAGCCGGCCGTCCTGGCGCGGCTGCTCGCCTACGACACGACGGCCGGCCGGCTCGGCCGCCCGGTGAGCGCCGACGGCGACACGCTCGTCGTCGACGGCCGGCGCATCAAGGTGCTGGCCGAGCGGGAACCGGCGCGGCTGCCGTGGGCCGAACTCGGTGTCGACATCGTCCTGGAGTCGACCGGCCGTTTCACGTCGGCGAAGGCGGCCCGCGCGCACCTGGACGCGGGCGCGAAGAAGGTGCTCGTCAGCGCCCCGTCGGACGGCGCCGACGTCACGCTCGCGTACGGGGTGAACACCGAGGCGTACGACGCGGCTGTGCACACGGTCGTCTCGAACGCCTCGTGCACGACGAACGCGCTGGCGCCGCTGGCCAAGGTCCTGGACGAACTCGCCGGTATCGAGCACGGTTTCATGACGACGGTGCACGCCTACACCCAGGAGCAGAACCTCCAGGACGGGCCGCACCGCGACGCCCGCCGGGCCCGTGCCGCCGCCGTGAACATCGTGCCGACCACGACGGGCGCGGCGAAGGCGATCGGTCTGGTGCTGCCGAACCTGGACGGCAGGCTGTCGGGTGACTCGATCCGGGTGCCGGTCCCGGTGGGCTCGATCGTCGAGCTCAACACCACCGTCAGCCGCGAGGTGTCGCGCGACGACGTGCTGGCGGCGTACCGTGCCGCCGCCGAGGGGCCGCTCGCCGGCATCCTCGAATACTCGGAGGACCCGCTCGTGTCGTCCGACATCACGGGCAACCCGGCCTCGTCGGTCTTCGACGCGGCCCTCACCCGCGTCGACGGCCGCCACGTCAAGGTGGTCGCCTGGTACGACAACGAGTGGGGTTTCTCGAACCGCGTGCTCGACACGCTCGGTCTGCTCGCCGCGCGCTGACCTCGCCGCGCGGGCCGTACGGTGGCGGCGCCCCGGACTCCTCGTGCAGGGTCCGGCGCGCCGCCGTGCCCGGTCAGCCGGGCAGGTCACCGGTGTAACGGTAGATGTTCCCGGCCGAGTTCACGCCCCACACCGTGCCGTCGGCACCCGCCCCGATGTCCGACAGTCCTCCGGGAACCTGCACCCACGGACTCGCGTCATTGTTCGTGTAGTGGTAGATGTTGCCGGCCGAGTTCACCCCCCACACCGTGGTGCGGGAGCCCGCGGCGATGGCCTTCAGGCCGCCGCTGATCTGCTTCCAGTGGCCGGGCTCCTGGTCGCCGGTGTAACGGTAGATGTTCCCCGCGGAGTTCACGCCCCACACCGTGCCGTCCGCACCCGCCCCGATGTCCGACAGCCCACCGGGAACCTGCACCCACGGACTCGCGTCGTTGTTCGTGTAACGGTAGATGTTCCCCGCCGAGTTCACCCCCCACACGTTCGTACGCGACCCCACCGCGATCCGCACCAGCCCGCCGCTGATCTGCTTCCAGTGGCCGGACTCCTGGTCGCCGGTGTAACGGTAGATGTTCCCGGCCGAGTTCACCCCCCACACCGTGCCGTCCGCACCCGCCCCGATGTCCGACAGCCCACCGGGAACCTGCACCCACGGACTCGCGTCGTTGTTCGTGTAACGGTAGATGTTCCCCGCCGAGTTCACCCCCCACACGTTCGTACGCGACCCCACCGCGATCCGGGTCAACCCACCGCTGATCTGCTTCCAGTCGGCCATGTCACCGACTCCCTTCGCTCGGGAAGCGCTGCCTTCGCATGCTGTCCGGGCGGAACGATTCACCATGTAAAAAGAATCAGCTAATGATCTTCTTTATTGTCTCGAAGGGTACGTTTCCCGGCGTGGCCGTCGCCCCCGACCGGCCCGTGGCGGTGCTCCGGCAGGCCGAAGTGACGCGAACCGTCCTCCTCCGAGTGAGTGACCAGCGCGCGTGACATTGACGGTCTATAAGATCATCCGCTCTGTAGACTCCACGGATGACCAGTGCCCTTCTCCACCTCACCGTCCTCGGTTGCGCCACGCCCCACGCCACCGTCGACAACCCGTGCTCCGGCTATCTGGTCTCCGACGGAAACACCCGCCTCTGGGTGGACGCGGGCAGCGGGACGCTGGCGCAGTTGCAGCGGTACGTCCGGCTCGACGAGGTGGACGCGATCTGGATCTCGCACCTGCACGCCGATCACAGTGCGGACCTGCTCACCGCGTACTACGCGGTGCTGTTCGCGAACACCGCGTTCGACGCCCCCATCCCCCTGTACGGGCCGCCGGGCACCGCCGACCGGCTGGCCCACTTCCTGACCAACACCGCGACCCGCAGCCCGGTCGAATCCGCCTTCGCCGTCCACGAGTTGCACGACGGGCATCGGGCACGCGTCGGCGGCCTCACGCTGACCACCCGGGCGGTGGAGCACGGCATACCGGCCTTCGCCCTGCGCGTCGACGCCGGGGGCCGGTCGCTGGTCTACTCCGGGGACACCGCCCCGTGCGCGAACCTCACGCGGCTGGCCGAGGGATGCGACGCGCTGCTGTGCGAGGCGGAGAGCGACCGGGTCCCGGCCGAGGGCCCGCAGGTGCACCACACCCCCGAGGACACCGGCGACACGGCCGGCGCGGCCGGGGCGGCCGGGGCGGGCCGGCTGCTCGTCACCCACGTCGGCCCGGCCCTCACCCCCGAGGACGCGGTGCGCCGCGCCTCGGCCCGCTTCCACGGCCCCGTCGACTACGCCGTCCCCGGCACCACCTTCTCGATCGCTCAGCCGGGGAGCCGGGTCACGTCACCGTGACCCGGCCGCCCCGGCTCAGGGCGCCTCGGCGACCACCGCGGACGGCTCCTCGCCGTTCTGTGCCTGACGCGCGCGCTCCGTCACCATGCGCCCGACGCTCGACAGGACCGCGGAGTCGAGCTCGTCGTAGCCACCTCCGTAGGTGACCCGTATCACCACGGTCCCGGCACGGACGACCGTCGCCATCGCGTACGTGTACTCAGACCCGGTGTACTCCTGACGCGAGAACGCGACGCTCTTGTCGCCGAGTCGGTCCAGGGACATGGACGAGACGTCATCACCCGAACTGACGTTGCCGACGCGCTCCTCATAGCCCGTGGCCGCGGCGTCGACGGACTTGTACGCCTCGACCAGGATCGACGCCTGATCGTGAGTGCCCGCCGCGTACGTGACCTCACCCTTGCTGAGCAACCCCCCGCAGTCGCCCGAGCAGTTGTCCGAGGTCACCGCCCGCGTCTCGGCCTTCTCGGCCAACGACCACCCGGACGGCATGCTCTGCAGGTCGGGCAGGACGGCCTTGGCGAGCCGGAGATCCCTGACGGGCGCGGCCTTCCCGCTGCCGCCTCCCGCTCCGGCGTCGCCCCCCGTCCACGGGACGTCCGGTCCGTCGCTGTCCGTGGCCCCGCTCGCCCCGCCGGAGGCCGTGCCGTGCGCCTCGGAACCACCGTCTCCGCCCACCGCCCGCACGAGACCGTAGACCGCGAACCCCAGAATGAGCGCCACGACCAGGAGCAGAGCGGTCACGGTGGTCGGCGCGCGGTCCTTGCGGAGGGTCAGCGGGCCGAACGCGATGGTGTTGCTCCTGGCCCGGGCGCCGATGGATGCCTGGTACAGGTCCCGTCCGGCGTACGGCGCCGCCGAAGGCTGTCGCCGCGCCGCCTCGTGCAACCGCTCCAACCGGCCGGCGAGCACCGGATCCGAGCCGAGCACGGCGGCGACCTGCCTCGCCACCTCGCCGGGGTCCCCGCTCTCCGGGTCGAGGGCCGCGCGCCCTTCGGGCGAGCCTCCCAGTCGTTCCCGTACCAGGCGCGACGCTTCCGCTCCGGCCGCTCCGCCGATGGCACCCGCCGCCCCGTTCGACACCTGGGTCAGCAACGTCGTGACCCAGGCTGTTAATTCGGATGCTTCCATGAAGGAAGTATCGCCATGCCCATGACCGCCCGAGGGCTCTTTCGGGCACTTCCCCCGCGAGTGCGCCGGAGCCCGCCGGCCGGGGTCGTCATGTGCCGCGGCGGTGGGCGGCGACGGCGACGGCGGGCAGGAGGGCGAGGGAGAGGAAGCCGCCGGTGAGCGCCAGGACCGGGTAGCCGGTGGCGGCGACCAGGATGCCGGAGGTCATGCCGCCGGTGGCTCCGGCGAGGGCGATGGAGACGTCCACCAGGCCCTGGGTCCTGGCGCGGGTGGCCAGCGGGACGGTGTCGGTGATGATCGCGGTGCCGGAGACCAGGCCGAGGTTCCAGCCGAGGCCGAGCAGGAACAGGGCGAGCGCGAGGAGGGCGACGGAGTCGCCGGGTGCCGCGGCGGCGAGCAGTCCGGCGGCCAGCAGGGTGATCCCGGAGGCGGCGGCGACCTTCACGCGTCCGTGGCGGTCGACGAGCCGGCCGGTGAGCGGGGAGGGCAGGTACATCGCCCCGATGTGGATCGCGATGACGAGGCCGGAGGCCGCGGTGCCGTGGCCGTGGTCGTGCATGTGGACCGGCGTCATCGTCATGATCGACACCATGACGAGCTGGGTGAGGACCATGACCAGCGCGCCCAGGACGACACCGCCGCGGCCCTCGCCCGTGCCGGCGGCCGCCGGGACGCCCTGGTCCGCGGCGGTCCGGGCCGGCCCGGACCGGGCGACGGTGCGGGCCAGGAGCAACGGGTCGGGTCGCAGCCGCAGGGCGAGGACGAGTGCGGCCAGCGCGTAGGCGACGCCGGACAGGAGGAAGGGTCCGGCGAGGCCGGGTATGCCGAGGTGTTCGGCGAACCTGCCCGTCGGCGCGGCGAGGTTCGGGCCGGTGACACCGCCGAGGGTGGTGGCGACCAGCACGGTGGAGACCGCCCGGGCCCGGTGACCGGGCGCGGCCAGATCGGCTCCGGCGTAACGGGCCTGGAGGTTGGTGGCGGTGCCCGCACCGTAGACGAACAGGGCGGTGAACAGCAGGACGGGGCTGTCGAGGACGGCCGCGGTGATCACGCCGGCCGAGCCGACGGCGCCGGCGAAGTAACCGCCGGCCAGACCGGGACGGCGGCCCCGGGACTGGGAGACACGGCCGACGACCACGGCGGTCAGTGCGGAACCGGCGGTGAACAGGGCGCTGGGCAGCCCGGCCAGGCCGGTCGAGCCGAGCATGTCCTGGGCGAGGAGGGCGCCGACGGTGACACCGGCGGCGAGGCCCGCGCCGCTGAGGATCTGGGCGGCGACGAGCACGCGCAGGATACGGCGCTGTGCCGGTACGGGACCGGACAGGGGGGACGTCGGGCCGGCGGCCGCGGTTTCCGTCATCTTTCTCGTCATCTCTCTGCCGGGCCAGGGGAGTTCGTACGGAGCATCATGAGCGGGCGGCGAGGCGTCGCACGCGGTCCTCACGGCGCCGCGCGCCCGGCTCAGGCGCCGGTGACTCCGTCGGTCCGCTCCCGCAGGAGATCGGCGTGGCCGTTGTGGCGCGCGTATTCCTCGATCATGTGCAGCATGATCCAGCGCAGGGAGACACCCTGTCCGCCGACGTGACCGGCTTCCCGTCCGGACAGCCGCCCGGAGTCCTCCAGCGACGCGCCGGCGACCAGTTCACGCCCCCGCGCGACCTCCGCCCGCCAGACGGCCATGGCCTCGTCGAGCCCTCGTTCCGGCCGGACGGCGAATCCGTCGGGGTTGCTCTCCCCGAAGACCGGCGGCACCTCCCGTCCCGCGAACACCCGCTGGAACCAGTTGCGTTCCACCTCGGCCAGGTGCTGGACGAGACCGAGCAGCGTCATCGACGACGGGGGCACCGCGGCGAGCCGCAGCCGGTCGTCCGCCAGGCCGGAACACTTCACGGCGAGCGTCGCACGGTGAAAGTCCAGCCACGCTTCCAGCATGGCGCGTTCACCGGCGTGCGGGGGCGGGACGGGGCGTCCGTCGGGTGTCGTCTGCATGGGCATACCCTCGCAGCGGTCGCCCGGGTCGCACCAGACCGGGCAGGGCGATGCGGGCACCCGGTGGCCGTCATCAGCGGCGCCGGTGCGAGACCGGCGCGTCGGACAGGCCCTCGCCTCGGGGGACATACCGCCCGCGCACTCCTGTTGATCATATGACCAATTCGTGTCGGCGCTTCAGGACGGGTGAGATCTGGACATCACAGGAGTGGATCGCCCTTCCCGGTGAGGAGGTCGCATGGTGCGGGTCGAGCGTTTACTGGCCGACTGCCTGGACGACGTACGGGCCGAGCCACCGGGCACCGTTCCCCTCGCGGCGGAGGACCCCGGTTACCCGGCGGCCCGACGGACCTTCCTGACCGCCGGACTCGAGGCCCTGCGCGCCCACGCCCCCGAAGCCGGCTGGGTACAGCTCAACCTGGAGGCCGAGCCGTCGCCACCGTACGACCGACTCGCCGCGGCCGCCGGTGAGTTGCTCGGCACCGGACAGGCCCGCGACTTCTTCTTCATGCACAAGCCCCCCGGGCTGCGGGTGCGGTTCCTCGCGGCGGAGCCCTCCCGGGCGCCGGAACTGCGCGCCGCCCTGCTGCGGCACCTGGCGCCGGAACACACCGAGGGCACCGGGGCACGGCCCGTGGCGGGCGTGTACGAGCCGGAGACCTACCTCTTCGGCGGCCCCCGCTCCATGCCCTGGGTGCACGCGCTGTTCACCGCCGACTCCCGGGCCTGGCTGGACGTGCACACCGACGTGGCTGGCGCACCGGCACCGGCCGGCTGGCGGGTGTCCCTCGCGCTGCTGCACGCCGTGTTCGACGGGCTGGGCATCGTCGGCTGGGAGCACCGCGGGGTCTGGCAGGTCGTGCGCGAGGAGACCGGCCGACGGCTGCCGGGCGGCCTCGGCGCACCGGATCTGCGGCGGGCCGCCGCCGGGATCCGCGCCTACTGGGAGCAGCGCCCCGAGGACCGGCTCCAGGCCCTCCCGAAGGCCTGGCACGACGTCCTCAGCGAGCACCTGGCGGCGGTCGGGCAGGCCGCCGAACGCTGGCGCACCCACTACTTCGCCTCCGGTGACGCCACGGTCGGCCCGCGCCGGGCCGCCGCCCACCACGTGATCTTCCACTGGAACCGGGGCGCGCTCTCCACGGCACGCCAGTGCCTGCTCACCGAGGCACTCGCCGCCGACGGCCGGGAGGAGGCGGACTGAGCATGGAACACGTACCGGCACCACCGGACCACGGGCCCGACCCGGCACCCCCGGCCACGGCCGGACCGGCCCGCACACCCGACACGGCCCCCGAAGCCACGGCCCTCCCCGCGCGAGCCCCCGAACCCACCCGCGCCCACCACTCGGCACCCCAGCCGGCCGGCACGCGCGACGCGGCACTCGGGGCCACGGCGCTGCTGCGGCTGGGCGGCATGCCCGGCACGGCATGGACCGCCGGCGGCGCCGAGCACCTCTTCGACGGCGCCGCCCGGCACACCGACAGCACCGAGCGGCTCGCCGCGCAGGCCCGCGCGCTGGCCGACCGGCTGGGCGCCGAGGTCGTGCCGCACCCTTCGCTGGCCCCCGCCGACCGGGGCGCCGTACTCGCCCTGCGGCGGCGGCTGCACTCCGGCGCGGCACCCGGGGCGGCGGACTGCGCGCTGCTGGAGCGTTCCTCCGCCGTGCCCGCCGATCTCACCGGGCAGGCCCGCGCCCTGCGACGCGGCGCCGAGGCGGCGCAGGCGGAACTGGCCCGGTTGCGGCAGGAGATCACGGACGAGCAGCAGCGGGTCGCCGAGCAGGCGTGGCGCACGGCGTGCTCCAGCCCGGTGATGCGCGCGTTCCTGGACAGCGCCGCCCCGGCACTCGCCGACGACATCGAGCGGCGGCTCGCCGAGGGCCAGTCGTGGTCCGGCAAGCAGTTGCGCAAACGCGCCGCCTACCTGTGGCGCGTCATGGGCCGGGCCGCCGTGAAGACGACGCCCCGCGGCTGGGCCGGCCAGATCGCCGCGCTCCCGGTGGCCGACGGCCCGGACGGCTGTCCGCCGCGCCCGCTCCCGGTGACCGACGGCCCGGACGGCTGTCCACCGCTGCTCGCGCCCGGCACCCCCCTCGGTGCCCTCGCCGCGATCGCCGTGGAGAACGTGCACCTCCTGCGGGCCGGCACCGCACCCGCCGACCTGCGCACCGCCGACCCCACGACCCTGCTGGCGCCGACGCCCCTGCACTTCGCCGAACCGTCCGCGACCGGTCCCGGCGACCCTCCCGGGCAGGTGCGCTGTTACGTCGTGGACCCCCGGGAGCCCGGCCGGCTCCGGAAGATCGTGCTGCGCCGCACCCGCGTGCTGGAAAGCGTCCTGGCCCTGCTCGCCGACGGGCCGCGCACGCTCGGCGAACTGGACCGCGTACTGCCGCCGCTGAGCGCCCCGCCCGGCCGGCCCCCGGTGGCCGCGGCCGTTCTGCGCGGGTTCCTCCAGCACCTGCACGGGATGGGCGTCGTACAGATCTGCCGGGCGCCCCGGCAGCACTGCTCCGGCTGGGTGCCGGCCGAGGCCGTCGGCGCCGCCGGCGCGCTGCCGCCGCTGCCGGCCGGAGGCGGGGCGGACGCCTGGTTCCTCGACTCCTACCGCCGGCTGGGCGCCGACGCCGCCGTGCCCGCGGCAGCCGCCGCACGCGTCCGGCGCGGGCTGCGGATCGCGGCCCGGATCGCCGCCCTGCGGGAGGCCGACCGGCCCGCGGAACCGCCGGAACGGCAGCCGTGGTTCGCCGGGCTGTCCGAACGGGCGCGGCCCATCAGCGAGATCCTCGCCGACCGGCTCGGCACCGACGAACCACCGCCCGCCGCCCGCCGCTACACGGGCTGGCCCCCCGCTCAGGATCCCGCCGGCGGCTACGCCCGGCTGCTGCACCGCCTGGACTCGGCCGCCCGCTCCGGCACGCCTTGCGTGGACCTCGACGACGCGCTGCTGGACGAGCTGGGCGCGCCGCCCGCCGATGCCGTGCTGCCGCCCTGGCCGGTCGACTGCCTGCTGCGCCCGCTGGCCCCGGCCCCCGACGGCGGCCCGGTGGCCGTGCTGGAGACCGCCTCGTCCGCCGGGGTGCTCGACGCCCGGTTCGCCGACGGACTGCGCACCCTGCACGGCGGCTACGGCAACAGCGACGCCTACCGCGCCTTCCTCGCCGCCGTCGAGGAGCGTACCGGGGTCCGCTTCGTCGACCTGCTCGTGCCGCCGCTCGCCGAACGGTCCGCCAACGCCGTGCGCCGTCCGGTGACGACCCGCTGGTGGACCGGCGACCCGGACCCCACGCCGTACTACGGCTCGCCCGGCCGGCACGCGCGTTACCTCCCGCTGGACCGCATCAGCCTGCGGCGCGCCCACGGCCGGATCGTCGCCGAGGCGGACGGCCGGCGGGTCGTCCCCGTCTACCTGGCCACCCGCTCCCCCGCCCCGCCCTACGACACCCTGGTGCGCCTGCTGCTCGCCGCGAGCCATCCGGCCGCCTCCTATCTGGTGCGGCTGGACGCGCTGGACGCGGCGCTGCCCGACCGGGCCCGGCTGCCCCGGCTGACCGCGGGCGGCGACCTCGTCCTCACCCCCGCGACCTGGCGCGTCGACCGCGGCAAGCTGTGGGAGCCGGGCGACGACCTGCTCGCCAAGGTCCGCGCCCTCGCCCTGCTGCGCCGGTCGGCCGGCCTGCCCCGGCACGTGTTCGTGCGCACCGCCCCCGGCGCGAAGCCGGTCCCGGTGGACCTCGCCTCGCTGACGGCCCTCCAGCTGATCGAACGGCTGTGTGCCCGGGAGGCGGGCACCGCGCTGCTGGTGGAGGAGATGCTGCCGGCCCCCGAAGACCTGCTGGTGCGCGACCCGCTGCACGGCGGCGCGCGCGTCGCCGCGCAGCTCCTGCTCCGGCTCCCCCACGACCAGAGCGCCGGCCGCCTCGCCGAGGCCGCCGCCGACGCCCTGGTCCGCGGCGGCCGGCCCGACGTCCCCGGCCCGTCCGCCAGACGGCCCGCCGGGGCGGCCAACACCCGATGAGTGAACAGTGAAAGGGGAAGTCCCATGCCCGGAAACGAGATCACCGAACTCGACACGCTGATCAGCGACCTCGAGGAGCGGATCACCGACGAGGACCTGCCGACGGCGTCCGTGTACACCAACGGCTGCAGCGGTCTGTGCACGATCGTCATCTGTGCCACGGTCGTCATCTGTGGATGACGACCCCCAGGAGCCGCCCGCCCGTGCGGGCGGCTCCGCCCCGCCCGCGACGACGCTTGGAGGACGATGCCGCACGACACGGCCGCACCGGCCGCACCGCCGCACGAGGACGTCCACGGCCTCGCCGTCCGCTACCTGCTGGACTGGGCCGAGGCGCCCGAGCGGGGCGGGCACCTCTGCGACCCCGGGATCCCGGTGCTGGCGCACCTGGTCGCGGACGAACGGGCGTCTCCGGCCGCCGTGGCCGTGTGGTCCCGCACGGCGGGCCGCGGGCCGTCCCACCCCGCCCTGTACGACGGGGGCCTGGCCGGCACGCTCGTCGGCCTGCGCCTGGGCGCCCGGGTGCACCCCGGGCTGCGCGCCGCGGCCGACCGGCTCGGCACCCACCTCGCCGGGCGCCCGCTCCGGTACCGCGCCCACGGGGTCGCGTTTCCCGACTACGACCTGATCTCCGGCCCCTCCGGCCTGCTGCTCGCCCTGTGCGCGACGGAAGAGGCGCGGCCCGTGCCGCGACCCCTCGCCGCGCATCTGGCGCTGCTGTGCGACGAGGACGAACTGGGGCGGCTGCGCGCGGGCCAGTACGCGGACCACCCGCTCCTGGCCTGGATGCAGGGCCGGATCAACACCGGGATGGGGCACGGCGTCGCCGGGCTCGTCACCGCGCTCACCGCCGCACTACGCCGCACCGACCCCGACACGGGCCTCGCCGACGACCTCGCCGGGGCCCTGCGCCGGGCCACCCGCTGGCTGGTCCGTCAGGCGTACGACGACGAGCGGGGCATCCGCACCTGGCCCGGCGCCGGACTCGCCCACCCGCCCTCCCCCGAGGCCGATCCCCGCCAGGCGTGGTGCTACGGCACGCCGGGGGTCGCCTGGGCCCTGTGGGACGCCGCCGACGCCCTCGGGGACGGGGCCGCCGCCGACTGGGCCGCGTCCGCCTTCACCACGCTCGCCGAGCGCTACGACGAGACGTTCCACCTCTTCGGTGACACCCCCGGCGACCGGCTCGGGCTGTGCCACGGGGCCGCGGGCGTACTGGCGGTCGCCGACGCCTTCGACCGGCACGCCCGGCTGCCGGCGGCCGGCGCGCTGAAGGACCGGCTCGTCGCACATCTGACGGCCAGGGCGGCCGCCCTGCCCCTCGCCGGGTGGCCCGCGGACCTGCTGACCGGTCCCCCGGGGGTGCTGGCCGCGCTGCTGACCGCCGTGGACGGGGCGCCCCGCGACTGGCTGCCGTGTCTGGGGCTGCGCTGACCGCCGGCCACGGCCGGCGCGCTCACTCCTCCCACCACGGCCGCACGCCCTCCGCGGCCACGAAGTCCCGGAAGTCCATGTTGCCGAGGTCCAGGTTGCAGGCCATCGAGCCGACCCGACGGCACGGCAGTACGGCGGTGTGCCCCGGGGTGTCGTACAGGTCGACGACCGTCAGCGGGCGGCCGGGCCGGGTGAAGGTCCCGGTGTCGGCGAGCGCGACCATGGTGGTGTGCTCCCCGCGCGGGACCAGCGCGGGAACCTGTCCGGGCTGGAGACCGGCGTAGACCGGGTCGTCCACGACCACCGCTTCCCACGGGTAGTCGTCCGCCTCCGGGTGGTCGTCCGCGTCCGGGTCCGGGCCGATCCAGCCGCCCTCGTCAATGCCGCCCAGTTCGTCGAGCAGGGCGCGCCAGCCCGCCTCGTCGTCGTACGCGGTCCGGACCAGCAGGGAGGCGGAGGCCGAGGGCAGCTCGGGGAAGGACCGGCGGGTCACGGCCGTCGGCGTGGGGAAGGCCGGCCGGTCGCTGCCTCCCTGGTAGACGCCGGAGGTGTCCAGGCCGCGCACCAGGTCGTCGAAGGTGAGCGTGGCGTCGAGCAGAGCGGCCAGGATCTCACCGAGCCGGGCCGCCGGGACCCGGGCCCCGCGGCCGGGTGTCGCCGTCAGGTCCACGAGCAGCGGCCCGCCGCCGTAGCGCGCCGGCAGATCGGCCAGGACGGCGACCGGCGGCACGGGGCCGCCGGCCGGGAGGAGTGCCGGTACGGAGCCGCCGCGCAGGTCGTCCCACGCGGGATCCTCCGCCGGGCGCAGCCGCACCCCGCCGCTGCCGAGGACGACCAGATCCCCGTCCCTGCGGCCGCCGGCCACGGCCGGCAGCTCGCCCCACTGGGCCTCGCCGTCCTCGTACCACGTGCAGACCAGCAGCGCGTCGGCGGGCGCGGGCCGGGGCAGCCGGGGCAGGGGCATGGGTCTCCTCCAACGGGGCCGGTACGGGAAGCCGGGCGCCCGCCATTCTCTTCGCGGCCGGCCGGCCGGGGTCGGGTTCCGGCCACCGCCGGTACGCCCGTTCCTGTCGGGGGGGCGCGGGCGGCGGCCCGTTCACCGCGCGGACGAGGCTCCCGCCACCCGGCGGGGGTGGTCCGGCCACCTGCCGGATGGCTGAACCGCTCGTCCTGCCGGGAGTGTGGTGACTGACGAGCACCACCCTGCTCACCGGGTGCCGGTGACATGCCGCTCCGTGCGGAGAAGGAGGTCGGATGGTGACCGTGCGACTGACGATGCTGTGCGCGACCGCCACGCCGGGCGGCCCTGACCCGGTCGTCGGGAACGAGCGCGGGGCCGGCGCCGCACGGGTGGCCCTGCCGCCGTACACGCGGGCCCTGCGGGCGCCCTCCGCCCGCTGCGGGCGGATCGCCGAGGCCCTGGCGGTCGAGGCCGTGCCGCAGGAGGTCCTGCGGGACCTGGACTACGGCGCGTGGACCGGCCGCCCGCTCGCGGACATCGCGGCCGAGGACCCGCACGGCCTTTCCGCCTGGCTGACGGATCCCGAGGCCGTACCGCACGGCGGCGAGTCCGTCGCCCGGCTCTGCGCGCGCACGGCGGACTGGCTGACGGCGCTGCCCGCCGGACCGGGGCGCCTCCTCGTGATCACCGAGGCCGCCGTCATCCGGGCCTCGCTGGTCCATGCCCTGGCCGTACCCGCCCGTGCCTTCTGGCAGTTGCGGGTGCCACCGCTGTCGGCGGTGACGCTGACGCTGCGCGACGGCCACTGGACGGCCCGGCTCGCCCCGCCCGCGGCACCGCGGCGGCCGCCGGCGACGGCCCGGGGGGCCGTCCCCGCCGCCGTGCTCACCCTGCCTGCCGGCCGGGAGCGGCTGTGCCCCGCCGGACGGCCGTGACCTGACCACCGCCGCACGGCCACCGCGCAACACGGGACGACGGTCCCGCGCCCCGGCTGCCCGGGGCCGTGAAGACCTTGCCCGCCGCCCCCGGCGGCGACGACGCGCCCGGCGTGGTACGAATCGGAACACAGTACTCCCACACAGGCTGGAGCACACGTGATCCGGGTACTGGTGGTCGACGACGAAGCCCTGATCCGGACGGGCTTCCAGCGCATCCTGGACGCGGCCGACGGCATCGAGGTCGTCGGGGCGGTCTCCGGCGGCCAGGCCCTGCGCACGGTGCGGGAGACCCGCCCCGATGTCGTCCTGCTGGACATCCGCATGCCGGACGTGGACGGGCTGACCGTGCTGAGCGACATCCGGCGGCTGCCGGAGCCTCCGGTGGTGGCCATGCTGACGACGTTCGACATGGACGAGTACGTGGAGACGGCGCTGCGCTCGGGCGCCGCCGGTTTCCTGCTGAAGGACACCGATCCCGAGGCGCTGCCGCCCGCGGTGCAGAGCCTGGCCCGTGGTGGCACGGTGCTGTCCCCCAAGGTGACGCGCACCGTGGTGGACGGCTATCTGAACGGCGGGACGCAGGAGCGCCCGCCCAAGGCGCTGGGACGGCTCACCGAGCGCGAGCGCGAGGTGCTGGTCCTGATCGCCGAGGGCCTGTCGAACGCCGACATCGCGGCCCGGATGCACCTGAGCACCGGCACCGTGAAGGACCATGTCAGCGCGATCCTGACCAAGCTTGGGGTGAGCGGCCGGGTGCAGGCCGCCCTGCTCGCCCAGCGGGCCGGGCTCCTCTCCGAGGGCGCGGGATGACCCGCCGGCCGTCCCCGCTGCTCCTGGACGGCGTGGCCGTGGCCATGGCCCTCCTCGACGTGTGGGCGCACTGGGACATCGACGAGCCGTTGCGGATGGCCTGCGCGCTGGCCGCCGCGGTCGCCCTGCTGCTGCGCCGGCCGCGGCCGCTGCTCACCTTCCTGCTCACGCTGCCCGCCGTCCTGCTGTCCGACGCGGTCTTCGCCTGCCTGGCCGCGCTGTACACGCTCGCCTCGTCCAGCCGCCCCCGGGCCCTGCTGGTCGGGTGCGCCCTGGCGTTCGCGGTCGGCGACACGACGTCGCTGCCGTCACCGGAGCTGGATCTGACCCGTACCCCGACGCTGATCGCGCTCGGCTACAGCGCGGCCACGGCGGCGGCGGCCGTCTTCCTGGGGCAGTTGGTGCGGACCCGCCGTGATCTGTCGCTGCGGCTGGCGGAGATCTCGGAGGCGCGTGACCACCAGCAGTTGCTGACCGCGCAGGCCGTCCTCGCCAGGGAACGCGCCCAGCTGGCGCGGGAGATGCACGACGTCGTCTCCCACCAGGTCAGTCTGATCGCCGTACGCGCCGGGGCGCTGCAGGTGGGCGCGGGCGATCCGGACACCCGGGAGGCCGCGGCGACGATCCGGCGGCTGAGCGTGCAGACGCTGGACGAGCTGCGCCACATGGTCGGGGTGCTGCGCGCCTCCAGCGGTCACCCCACGGAACTCACGCCGCAGCCGGCGCTCAGCGACATCCGGCGGCTGGCCGACAACTGCGGCATCCGGACCGAGTTGCGCATGGCCCTGCCCGACGGTCTTCCGCCGACCGTCCAGCGCGCGGTCTACCGCACGGTCCAGGAGGCGCTGACCAACACCCGCAAACACGCTCCCGGGGCCACCGCGCACATCGACCTGAGCCATGCCGACGGCTCCGTGCGGGTCCGGGTGACCAACACGGCGCCGACCCAGCCGCCGCTGCCCCTGCCCGGCGCCCACCACGGTCTGCTCGGGCTGCGTCAGCGCGCCGAACTCCTCGGCGGCACGATGACCTCGGGCCCGACCGGCGACGGGGGGTACGAGCTGTGCGTCGTGCTGCCGGCCGAGGACACGAGGTGACGGGACGGGTCCGAGGGGTTCACGGCACGGCGACGAGGGTGTTGCCGCCGGAGCGGCCGGCGAGGTAGTCCTCGACGTTGGAGACGGTGGTGCGGACGATCTGGCCGACGGCGTCCTCGGTGAAGTACGCCTGGTGCGAGGTGAGCAGGACGTTGTTGAAGGTCATCAGCCGGGCCAGGCGTTCGTCGGTCATCACCTCCAGCGACTTGTCCAGGAAGAAGACACCGGCCTCCTCCTCGTACACGTCGAGGCCGACGCCGGTGAGCCGGCCGGCGCGCAGCGTCGCCAGCAGGGCGTCGGTGTCCACCAGGCCGCCGCGGCTGGAGTTGACCAGGATCGCGTCGTCCTTCATCAGGCCGAGCGTGCCGGCGTCGACGAGGTGGTGGGTCTCCGGGAGCAGCGGCACATGCAGGCTGACGAGATCGGACTCGGCGAACAGCCGCTCGCGGGGCACGTACTCCATGCCGAGGGCGAGGCAGTCGGCATTTTCCGCGATGTCCCAGCCCAGCAGCCGCATTCCGAACCCGTGGGCGATCGCGGCGAACGCGGATCCGATCTTCCCGGTGCCGACCACGCCGGCCGTCCGGCCGCGCAGGTCGCGGCCCATCAGGCCGTCGAGCCGGAAGTCGAACTCGCGGGTGCGGTGCGCGGCGCGGACGATCCGGCGGTTGACCGCCAGGGCCAGGGTCCAGGCGAACTCGGCGACCGAGTACGGCGAGTAGGCGGAGACGCGGGCGACCGTGACACCGAGTTCCCCGGCGGCGGCGAGGTCGATGTTGTTGTATCCGGTGGACCGCTGGGCGATCATCCGGGTGCCGCCCGCGGCCAGGGTGCGCAGCACGCCGGCGTCCAGGGTGTCGTTGACGCTGCTGAGCACGATCTCGTGGCCGGCGGCCGTGGGGGCGGTGTCCCGGTCCAGGAACAGTCCGAGGCAGCGCAGCGCGTGCCGTCCGTCGAACCTCTTGTCGAACGCGGCCCTGAGCAGGGGTTCCTCATCGGAGAGGACGCCGTACGCCACGACCTCCACGCGCGCTCCTCTCGCAGGATCCCTCGTCGGCGCGGGAGCGCTCATGGGGTGTGCACGAGCTGGATCAGGTTGCCGCAGGTGTCGTCCAGGACGGCCGTGGTGACCGCGCCCGTCTCCACCGGCTCCTGGGTGAACCGCACGCCCAGCCGGCGCAGCCGGTCGAACTCGGCCCGCACGTCGTCCACGGCGAACGAGGCGGCCGGGATGCCGTCCTGGACCAGCGCGGTCTTGTACGGCCGCACCGCCGGATGGCCGGAGGGCTCCAGCAGGAGTTCCGTCCCGTGGGGGTCCTCCGGCGAGACCACGGTGAGCCACCGGTCCTCTCCCAGCGGAACGTCGTGCTTCTTCACGAAGCCCAGTACGCCGGTGTAGAAGCGCAGGGCCTTGTCCTGGTCGTCGACGAAGACGTTGGTCAGGTGGATCTTCATACGGGTTCTCTCCGGGGAGCGACGGGACCTTGAGGCCATCGTCCGCCATGAACGCGGGGCGCGCAGCGGTGTCCCCGCACGCGCCTCTCCTTCACTCTCCGCGCCCCGTCCCCCGCCGCATCACCGCCCACGGGCGCGGGCACTCTCCCCACTGGAACAACTACACAGCGTGACCATCCCCGGTCACGCCGGTTGGGAAAGGAACCGTGGTCCCCATGCGTCTCGCTGCTGCCCTCAGCGGTCTCGTCCTCGCGCTCGGCGGTGCCGTCGCCGCCGCCCCGGCTGCCCACGCCTCGCCGCAGGCCTGCTTCTACACGGTGCTGGAGCAGCACCCCCAGGCGAATCCCGAGGTGGTCCAGCGGGCCTGTCTCACCGGGGCCGCGGGCACCGAGGAGGCCATCCGGTCCTGTTACGCCCAGTTGCGGGGGGATTACGTCCCCGCGGTGATCGCCTTCGAGGCGTGCCGGCGCGCGCCGCAGTAGGGGCGGCCGGGGACCCCACCCGGGCGGGGCGGCGGAAAACCGGGCGCGGCTCCGTCGTGGGTGTGCGAGTGTGGCGGATCGTCCCGACCGGTCTCGACACAGGAGCCTGCGATGACGGTGCCGCCCCGCCTGCTGCCGCTGCTGGAGCAGTTCGACTTCGCGTACAGGCGTCTCGCCGACCGCATGACAGGCCCCGTCATGGACAGCGGCGACGGGGCGGACACCCCGGTCGGTCCGATGACGGACGACGAACACCTCTGGGAGCCGGTGCCGGGCTGCTGGTCGGTACGGCGGCGCGAGGACGGGCCCGGGCCCCGCGCGACGCACCTGGCGGGCGCCGGTGACTGGGGACGCGACGCGGCCGCTCACCCGCACCCCTGGCCGCCGCCCTTCACCACCCTCGCGTGGCGCCTGAGCCACCTCGGCGAGATGCTCACCCTGCGCGCCGATCACACCGCCGGCGGCCACCGGCTCACCCGGGACGACTACCGGATCAGCGGCGACGCGGCGACGGCGGTGGCGGCCTTCCGTACCGGCGCCGTGGCCTGGCGGAGAGCCCTGCTCGGCGCCGACGACACCGCTCTCGACACGGTCGGGTACTGCACCTACCCGCACGGCGGCGATCCGGAGGAGCCGTTCCTGGACATCGTGTGGTGGGTCAACCAGGAACTGCTGCACCACGGAGCCGAGATCGCCCTCCTGCGCGACCTGTACCACGCCCGCGCCCAGGACGGCCGCCACCGCGAACGCCCCTGAGAGAACGGTGCCCCGCTCCGGGGGGCACGGGCCGGGACCCCGGCGGACGGGGCCGAAGGGCCCCGGGGGGCGGGCCGGGCGGCCCGTGGTGGCGGCGGCACAAGCGGCTCAGGCTGGGGGCAGACCACACGAAGGGAGCCGGTGTGATGACCTCCGCCACCACCATGAACGCGGCACTTCCCGCCGAGTACCGCGAACGGCTGACGCGGACAGCCAGGGAGGTGTCCTTCGAGGCCGGGACCCGGCTGTTCGAGGAGGGCCGGCGGGCCGACCGGCTGTGGATCGTCCGCACCGGCACGGTCGCCCTCGATCTGCGCGTTCCCGGCCGGCGTCCCGCCGTCGTCGCCTCGCTCGGGCACGGCCAGCTGGTCGGCTGGTCCTGGTACCACCCGCCGTACCTGTGGCACCTGGGCGCCGAGGCAGTCAGTCCGGTGCGCGCGTGGGAGTTCGACGGCGGGACGGTCCGGGCCATGTGCGCCGAGGACCCGGGGTTCGGCCGCGCGATGGCGGGCTGGGTCGGCCGGGTGCTCGTCGAGCGGCTGCACGTGTGCCGCGTCCGGCTGCTCGGCCTGTACGCCCCCTAGCGCAGCGGAAGCCTCGTCTGACCACGCGGCGCGCACAGGGGAGCGCCGGAGAAGGCTTCCCGGCTGGCACAGTTCCGTCGGCCCGGGCAGCGTGGAGGGTACCGACAACGACAGCTGGTGAGGTGGCCATGCAACCCCCTGAACCGAAGATCCGCGTGGTCGCGGGTGTGGACGGCTCCCCGTCGTCGTACGCGGCGCTGCGCTGGGCGGCGCGGTACGCGGAGATGGTCGGCGGTTTCGTGGAGGCCGTGTGCGCCTGGGACACGCCGTCGGCCATCGGCTGGGCCGGGCCCGCGATCGACCCCGAGTTCGACCTGGAGCAGGCGCAGGAGCGGTTCGCGGAGGAGATGCGCGCGGTCTTCCCGGACAAGCGGCCCACCGGTATGCGCGAGATCCTGGTGGAGGGCGACCCGTCCGACGTGCTGATCGCCGCCTCGGAGGGGGCGGAGATCCTCGTCGTGGGCCGCCGGGGGCGGGGCGGCTTCGCCCGCGCGTTCCTGGGGTCGGTGGGGCTGCGCTGCGCCCAGCACGCGGCCTGCCCGGTCGTGGTGGTCCGGGCGGACCAGGACCGGCCACGCTGACCCGGAGCGGGGGAACCGGCTCCGGCCGTTGCTCCGCCGCGGGGGACCTGGCCGGACAGCCGTCGGCTACCAGGTGTCGATGCGCCGGCCGGTCAGGGTGTTCATCCCGACGCGGACCCAGACGTCGCGTTCCCCGCCCGCCCAGGGCGCGCTGTGGGCCCGCTCGGCGAGGTGGCGCACGGCGTCCGGGTCGGTCACCTGTTCGGCCGTGCCGTGCACCACGACACTCCAGCCCTGGCTGAGCGCGTCGTCCACGCGGTCGACCTCGAAGGCCACCTCCCGGCCGAGTCCCTGGAGCGCGACCGTCCCGGCCTGCGTCCGGAAGACGAGGGCGTCGTCGATGACGCTGTAGTTGACGGGTACGACGACCGGGGCGGCCTCGGTGGACACCGCGATCCGGCCCACGCCGTGCGTCGACAGCAGCCGACGGCAGTCCTCCTCGCCCAGCTCGGTGAAGCGGGGCGCCCGGGCGGCGTTCCCGAGGCCCGACGGCAGGTCGACGTGACCGCCGCCGAGTTCCGTGACGCTGGTCCGCAGGGCCCCGGCCAGCCGGAGGAGCGTACCGGCCTCGGGTGCGGCGGTGCTGTGCTTCTCCAGGTGCTCGATGTAGGACGGGGCCATGGCCGCCCGGAACGCCAGTTCCTCCACGGTGAGGCCCAGTTCCCTGCGGCGCTGTTCGACGCGGCGCCCGAGGTCGCCCCGTGGGGGCCCGCCGTCCGTGGGCGACGGCTGTTCCGGTGGTCTGTGCTCGGCCATGGTTCCTCACTCCTCGGGCTGCGGACCGTCGCCCCGTACGTCCACCATGACCGATCCCACCGGGCCGGGCCCGGTCAAACGGTCCTCGGTCCCCGCGGGCTACGTCCGTTCGGTCCCGGCGCTGCTCCGCCCGGGTGACCCCGCGCACGGGCCGCCGTCCGGCCCGGCCCCGGCGGGCCCCCGGCCCGGGTTCCGGCCGGGCAGGGGCGCGTGCCAGACCAGCCGGGTGCCCCCGCCCTCCGGACGGCCGAGTTCCAGGCCGCCGCCGAGGTTCCGGGCGCGTTCCGCCAGGTTGCGCAGGCCGCTGCGACGGCCTCCGGGCGGGATGCCGACGCCGTTGTCGGTGACGGTGAGCCGCACCTCGGTCCCGTCGGTCTCCAGCGCCACGCCGGCGCGGTCGGCGTGGGCGTGCCGGGCGATGTTGGCGAGGGACTCGGACAGGACGGCCACGACGTGGTCGGCGGTCTCCCGGGGCACATGGGTGTCGAGCAGGCCCTCCATCCGGACACTGGGCGCGAAGCCCAGTGCCGGTGTCGCCTCGCCGGCCACGCGCACCGTACGGGCCCGCAGCCCGGGTGTCCCGTCGCGGTCGTCGGCGCGCAGGCCGAAGATGGCCGATCGGATGATCTTGATGGTTTCGTCCAGGTCGTCGACGGCCCGCCGCACCCGCTCGGCGGCCTCGGGGTGCTGGATGAACCGGTCCGCGCTCTGCAGCGTCATGCCCGTCGCGAACAGCCGCTGGATGGCCAGGTCGTGCAGGTCCCGGGCGATCCGGTCACGGTCCTCCAGCAGCGCGATCTGCTCGGCGTCCCGGCGGCGCTCCGCGAGTTCCATCGCGACGGCGGCCTGCGCGGCGAAGCCCCTCAGCAGCTCCGTCTCCTTGTCGGAGAAGTCCCCCGCGCCCGTCTCCCGGGCCAGCAGGACCACGCCCCGGACCCGGTCCTCGCGGCCGATCGGGACGGCGACGGCCGGGCCCAGTCCGGCGAACCGCGGCGGGCCCGCCGCGACCCGCTCGTCGCGTGCCACGTCCGGGCTGCTCACGGGGGCGCCGAGGGCGAAGGCCCGGCCGGTCAGGGTGCCTTCCACCGGCAGCACGAGGCCACGGTGGGCGTCGGCCTGCCGGCCGATGGCCAGTTCCACCGCGAGCGCGCCGGTGTCCACGGGGGTCGCCACGGCGGCGAGCGCGGAGCCGCTGATGTCCCGCGCCCGCTCGGCGATGAGCGCCAGCACCTCGTGCTGGTCCGCGCCGGACATCAGGCTGCTGCTGGCCTCCGCGCTGGCCGCGAGCCGTCGTTCCCGCAGCCGGGACTCCTCGTACAGCCGGGCGTTGTCGATCGCCACGCCCGCCGCCACGGCCAGCGCGGACACCAGCGACTCGTCGTCCTCGTCGAACCGCAGCCCGCCGCGTTTCTCGGTGAGGTACAGATTGCCGAAGACCCGGTCGCGGGCCCGGATGGGTACGCCGAGGAAGGTGTTCATCGGCGGATGGTTCGGCGGGAAGCCGTACGACGCCGGGTGTGCGGAGAGCTTGTCGAGCCGCAGCGGCTCCGGGTGGCGGATCAGTTCGCCGAGGATGCCGTGGCCCTCCGGGTAGGGGCCGATGCGGGCGATGCCGGCCGCGTCGACGCCGTGGGTGACGAACGCCGAGAGCCGTGTGCCGCCCGTGCCGATCACGCCGAGCGCCGCGTACTCGGCGTCGACCAGGTCCGCCGCCGCCTCCACGATGCCGCGCAGCACCTGCTCCAGGTCCAGTTCGCGGCCGACGGAGACCACGGCCTCGAGCAGGGTGTGCACCTTGTGCTGGGTGCCGCGGGCGGCGTCCAGACGAGCCTGCAACTCCTCCAGCAGCTCGTCCAGTCTCAGCTGCGGCAGCCGTACGACGTGCGCCTCACCGGCGCCCTCGGAGCCTTTCACCGCCGTACCTCCCCGAACCTCGCCCCGCGCACGGCCGTTCCGCCCGGGATCACGGTAGCGGCCGGGGCGGACGGCCCTGGCGCGGGGTCCGGGGGTACGCCGGCGGCCCGGTGGGCGGCGGCGGTTTCCGGCCGCGCGGACAGGGCCCATCGGCCCTTTCCCGGCACGGCCGCCCGGGTCCACGATGGCCCGGTGCTGCTTCACCAAGGTGACTTCCGCGCGCTCGGCAGACAGGCCTGCCTGCGCCTGCTGGGCCGGGTTCCGGTCGGCCGGATCGTGTACACCCGGCAAGCGCTGCCCGCCGTGCTGCCGGTCAACTTCCGTCTGGACGCGGACTCCTCCGTGGTGCTGCGCACATCGGCGGACTCGGAGCTGGTGCGGGCGGTCGACGGCGCCGTGGTCGCGTTCGAGGCCGATGAGTTCGACGCGGCGGCCCACAGCGGCTGGAGTGTGGTCGTCACCGGCCGGGCGGCCCTGGTGACGGACGCGGCCGAGCGGGCGCGCCTCGCGCGGTGCGGCCCGGACTCCTGGCGGCCCCTGCGGGGCGGGGTGTTCGTGCGCATCGCACCGGATCTGGTCACCGGACGCCGGCTGTCGGGGATGTGACCGGCGCCGCTCATGTCCGGGGCCCGCCGGCGCGCGGGCGGCTCTGGAGCCGGGTGGCGAGGACGGCCGCCTGGACCCGGCGCTCGACCCCGAGTTTGGCGAGCAGGCGCGAGATGTGGTTCTTCACCGTCTTCTCGGCCAGGAACAGCCGCCGGCCGATCTGCCGGTTGGTGAGCCCCTCGCCGATCAGGGCCAGGATCTCCCGCTCCCGCTCGGTCAGCCCGGGCAGGCCGTCCGGCTCGGCATCCTCCTGCCGCCCGTCCCGCAGCCTGGCCAGGAGCCGGGTGGTGGCGCCGGGGTCCAGGAGCGACTGCCCGCCGGCCACCGTGCGCACCGCGGAGACCAGGTCCGAACCCCGGATCTGCTTGAGGACGTAGCCGGACGCACCCGCCATGACTGAATCCAGCAGCGCCTCCTCGTCGTCGAAGGAGGTCAGCATCAGACAGGCCAGCTCCGGCAGGCGCGAGCGCAGCTCCCGGCAGACGGTCACCCCGTCGCCGTCCGGCAGCCGGACGTCGAGGACGGCCACGTCGGGGCGGAGCGCGGGGACCCGGGCCAGGGCCTGTGCGGCGGTGGACGCCTCTCCGGCCACCGTGATGTCCTGCTCGTCGTCCAGCAGGTCGCGCACTCCGCGCCGGACCACCTCGTGGTCGTCGAGGAGGAAGACCCGGATCGGGTTCCCGGGTCCGGTCTGCGCGCGCTCCGCCATGGCAACTCCCTGTCACGTACTCTCGGCTCTCCTGCCGATCCTGGTCCCTTACGGACCCGGGCGACAGGGCCGTCCGGCCCTTACGCGCACCGGGGAAATCGGTTGCGCCGGTCCGGGTTCTCCCCTGTGATCCTCCAGTGACCTGTCGGGCAGAACGGGTGTCCTTCCGGGCGCTCCTGCGCCCGGCGGGCGTACCGGCAGACCCACGACCGTCCTGTCCGCGCCACCCGTCCCCGCGCACGAAGCCCCACCCGTCCCCGCGCACGAACAGGAGCCTCACCCACCCCATGACCACGACCCGGAAGATGCACGAGGGAGAGGCCGCCACCGACCCGGACCTGGTGCGGCGTCTGCTGCGCGGGCAGTTTCCGCAGTGGGCTCAGCTGCCCGTGACCCGGCTCGCCTCGGGCGGCACGGTGAACGCGGTCTACCGTGTGGGCACCGGTCTGACGGTCCGTCTGCCCCTGCTGGAAGGCGGCGCCGGGAGCGTGGACCACGAGGCCCGCTGGCTGCCCCGGCTGGCGCCGCTGCTGCCGGTGCCGATCCCGGAGGTGGTCGCACTGGGGGAACCGGCCGAGGGCTATCCGTGGCGGTGGGCGGTCCACCGGTGGCTGGCGGGCGACGTCCTGGCCGAGGGCGCGGCGGACGACGGTCTGGCCCGCGATCTCGCGGCGTTCGTCAGGGCGATGCGCACGGCCCGTCTCGACGGCGGTCCCCCGGCCTACCGGGGCGGTCCGCTGCGCGGGGCCGACCCTCAGACGCGTGCCGCCATCGAGGCGCTGCGCCGTACGGACGAGCCCTTCGACGCCGACGCGCTCCTCGCCTCCTGGGAGCAGGCGCTCACCGCCCCCGACTGGGCGGGGGCACCCTGCTGGACCCACTCCGACCTCATGCCGGGCAATCTGCTCGGCGCCGACGGCCGGCTGACCGCGGTCCTGGACTTCGGCACGGTGGGCGTGGGCGACCCCGCGATCGACCTCATTCCGGCCTGGAACCTGTTCACGCCGGCCGCTCGACGCACCTTCCGCGAGGGCGTCGACGTGGACGAGGCCACCTGGGAGCGGGGGCGCGGCTGGGCCCTGTCGATGGCGGTCGTGCAACTGCCGTACTACCGGCACACCAACCCGGTCATCTCCGCCAACGCCCGCCATGTCCTCGGGCAGGTCCTGGCGGGCCGCTGAGCCGCTGCCCCCGCCGTCCGGCCAGCAGACGTACGCCACCGGGACCGCGTCGGAGGATGCGGCCGCCGAGTGGCGCGAGGGCGCCCGGGGCACACCGGACCGCGCGGGGTCGGTGAAAATGGCCGGGTCCGCCGTTCCCGCCAGCGAGGAGTGGCCGCGCAGCTGCCTACGTCCGCCCCCGGCCCCAAGCCGCCGACGATCGCGGATGTCTCACGCGTCGCCGGGGTCTCACGCACGACCGTGTCGCACGCCCTCAACGGGCTGGGCAGGTCGACCCCCGGACGAGGGAGCGCATCCGGCAGGTCGCGGCCGACCTCGGCTACCGGCCCAATCTGCGGGCGCAGCGGCTGCGGCGCGGGCAGGCCAAGGTGATCGCGCTCGCCTCCTCGATGCCGTTCTCGGTGGCGGGCGGGCCGTCCCGGCTCGGCTTCTACATGGAGGTCGCGGCGGCCGCCGCGGAGCGCGCCCTGCTCCATGACTACGCCCTCGTCCTGGTGCCGCCCGTGCAGTCGGGTTCGGCGCTGTACTCCGTCGACATCGACGGGGCCATCGTGGTCGAACCGGACGTCGAGGACGCGGCGGCGGCCCAGCTGCGCGAGCGCGGGCTGCCGTACGTGGCGCTCGGCCGGCCGGCGGCGCCCGACGAGGACACCCCCTACGTCGACCTGCGCGGCCGGACGGTCGCGGAGCTGCTGCTGCGGCACCTGCACGAGCAGGGTGCCGTCCGGCCGGCGCTGATGGTGGGCGCCGGCGGGCGGCACTCGTCCGTGGACGCCGTCGCCGCGTACGAGCGGATCGCCGGGGAGTACGGCTGGACGCCGGTCCTGGCGAGGGTCCCGGAGTCCGGCGGTGAGCGGGCGGGGTACGAGCGGTGCGCCGCCCTGCTCGCCGAGCATCCCGGCATCGACGCGGTCTGCGCGCTGGTGGACGCCTTCGCGGTGGGCGCGGTCCGGGCGGTCCGGGACAGCGGCCGGTCGGTACCGGACGACGTCATGGTGGTCACCCGCTACGACGGCCTGCGCTCCCGCACCTGCGAGCCGCCGCTCACCGCGGTCGACCTGCATCTGGACCGGGCGGCGTCCGACGCCGTGGAGCTGCTGCTCGGCCGGTTGCGCGGGGACACCGCCACGCCGTCGGTGGTGGTGTCCCCCGAGCCGCGGGTGATCGCCCGGGCCTCGTCGGTCCGGCCGCCCGGGCCTGAGCCCGGACCCGTCCGGGTGGCCGTCAGACCCCGAGCACCAGGGCGAGCCCGGAGACCAGGGCGAAGACCAGGACGAACAGGCGCATCCTGCGCGCGTCCAGCCGGTGGTGCACCAGTCGGCTGAGCCACGCGCCGGCGGCGATGGCCGGCAGCAGCAGGACAGCCTGGCCGAGTTCCGTGGCCTGCGCCTGCCCGGTGCCGAACAGCAGGGCCAGGGAGGCGACTTCGCCGACGAGGAAGCACGCGGCGACGGTGGAGCGCAGTTCGGCGGGCGGCCGGTGCTGGCAGACCAGCGCGAGCGGGGGCCCGCCGACCCCGGTCGCGGTCTCCGTCAGCCCGGTCACCGCGCCCGCGCCGGCATAGGCGGCCCGGCCGGGGTCGGCGGGCGCGGCCAGGCTCACGACGGCCGCGAGCACCGTGGAGACGCCCACGAACACCCCGAGGCCGCGTTCCGGGATCAGCCAGAGCACCGCCAGTCCGGCCGGGGTGGCGGCCAGTCTCGCCCCGGTGATCCAGCCCGCGCCGCGCAGGTCGAGCGAGGCCCGCTCGCGCCAGGCGACGTACAGGTTGAGCGGGATCATCGAGGCCAGGACGAAGACCGGGACCAGGTGGGGATCGAGCATTCCGGCCACCGGTGCGACGATCAGCGCGAAGCCGAGCCCGCTGCTGCCCTGGACGAACGCGGCCACGGCCACGGTGAGGGCGAGGACCGTCAGCGTCTGTGCCGTCACTGTGCCGCCTTCCGCTGCCGCGACCGGTGCTGTGCCCGTGCCGCGGTGGAGGTGCGGTGCGCGCGGGTGATGTCCGCCCTGCCGACGGTGGCACGGGCCAGTTCGGCCGCGCGTCGCACCAGGGCGGCCCCGTCCCAGTCGGCCGGCCGGCCCTGCCACACGCGCATCCGCCCGGCGACGAAGACGGCGGTGATCTGGTCCCGGTTGCCGCGCCGTACCAGCTCCCAGGGCAGGTCCCAGGAGAGCGCGAGTTCCGGGGTGCCGATGTCGACGAGGGGGCCGGTGCGCGGTCCAGGGGGCCGGGGACCGCGCGTCGGCCGGGCGCCGACCGCGGCCACGGCTGCGGCAGGCGCCGCCGCCTCCTCCGGGCCCGCGGGATCAGGCCCGGGAGCGCCCGCGAGGGCACCGCGGGTGCCCCCCGAACGGTCGCGTCTCCGGCACCTCGTTCTGGAACGATCGGTCAGGAAGACCGGGGTCCCGCGGCGCGGCGGAGCCGGTTGGCGATCGCGAGTCCCAGCCCCTCCTCCGCCGGCAGGGACGCCACGATGAGGTCGCACCCTCGCTGGTCCAGCTCGCGCAGGTTTCCGTAGAGCCCGCGCGCGTAGGCGGCCATCGAGTCGGGGACCGCCACCACGGCGTGCGCCTTCACCGGAGCGCCGGCGAGGGCGGGGGGAAGCAGGACGCCCACCCGGTTTCCCAGCTCCTGGGCGAGCTCCGCCTCGACGACGACCTTCTCCGGCTCGACGAGGACGACCCGCGCACGCGGCGCGTAGTGCGACGGGTGCTGGCCCGGCACCCGGACCTGGCTCGTGGCGGGGACCGCGATCGGGCACCCCAGCACCGCTTCGAGGTCCTCGCGGGTCACCCCGCCGGGCCGGAGGATGCTCGGGACGTCGCCCGTGGCGTCGACGATGGTCGACTCGACACCGACCTCGCAGGAGCCGCCGTCCAGCACGAAGTCGACGGCGTCGCCCAGCTCCGCGCGGACATGGTCCGCCGTGGTGGGGCTGACCGAGCCGAAGCGGTTGGCGGACGGGGCCGTGACACCGCCGCCGAAGGCCGTCAGCAGCGCGAGTGCGACGGGGTGGTCGGGCACGCGCACGGCCACCGTCTCCAGGCCGCCGGTCGCTTCGAGAGGCACCCGTCGGCCGCGCCGCAGGACCAGGGTGAGGGGGCCCGGCCAGAAGTGCTCGGCGAGCAGGCGCGCCGTCGCGGGCACCTCCTCGACCCACTCGTCCAGGTGGTCCGCGCCGCCGATGTGGACGATCAGCGGATGGGAGGGCGGGCGCCCCTTGACGTGGAAGATGCGCGAGACGGCGGCCGGGTCCTCGGCGTTGGCGCCCAGACCGTAGACGGTCTCGGTCGGCAGGGCCACCAGGCCCCCGGCGCGCAGTACCTCGGCCGCCTTCTCGATGTCAGTGGTTGTTGCGATCACGCCGGTAATTTTCTCACTGTCCCACTCCTCCCCGACCGCCCGCATCCAATGATGCGAAGCACGCTCACATGAGCACCGACAGGGCGGACGCTCAGCAGCGGAGGGGAAGATCATCCCGGCACCAGGTTCGCCGGCCAGGAACCGAAAGCGACGCAGCGTCCGTTCGCGATCGTCCGGGGGCTTCCCGACTCTCGACGCGGTCCGTGGGTCCTATGACCGGGTGGCGGACAACTACGCCCGCAGGGTGGCGACGACGGGCATGGGCGACATCCGTCGCCATCCGTGGCTCAAGGCGTCCATCGACGCCTTCGCCGACCGCGGACTCGACGTGTCCGGGGTCGATCTCTCCTCCCGCATGATCGGGAACGCGCGCCGCCTTCATCCGCACTGCCGCTTCGGTGTCGCCTCCGCCACCGAACTCGATCTGCCGGAGGGGTCGTCGAGCGGCGTACTCGGGTGGTGGTCCCTGTTCGATCTTCCCCGCGCCGTCCTTCCCCAGGTCCTCGGTCTGTTCGCGCGCGCCCTGAGGCCGGGCGGTCACTTCATCGACGGGAGGAGCGGGCCGGGCGTGGTCGTCAGGGCCGGGCGACGACCGTGCCCGCCCACGGCCGTGCTCGTTCCGCGACGGGCACGGCACCCGTGCCGTGCCCGGACCGTGAGCGGCTGTGTTCCACGGAGTGGATGGCTCTTGGCCGGGGGATGCGCCTGTTGTACAAATAGGTCTCATGATCTCCGAGCCCCTGGTGCGACGCCTGGTCATCGACCTGTGCCGGCGCCCGGGCGCGTGTTGTCGCTGATCCGGTCTCTTTCCGCACCCCTCGCCGTCCGGTGACGTCACCCGGACGAGGGTCCTCGTCGCGCCCTGCCGGGGTGCTCCGTCCGCATCGTTCAGCATCGCTCACGCCGGGGCCGGCCCCTCCCCCTCTGCCTTGAGGCCGTTCCTCCCCGGCGTCCCCTGGAGGACGCCCGTGTCCACGACTCCCCCGCTGTCCCGGCCCGCCGCCACCGAGCCACCCGCCCCCGGCACGCCGCCCGGACGGTCCTTCCCGGCACGGCGCACATGGGTGCGCGCCCGTCCCGTGCTGCTGCCGTCCGGCTCCCTGATCGTCTTCCTCGTGCTGTGGCAACTGCTGGCGGCGAGCGGCACGTGGAGCGAGACACTGGTCCCGCCGCCGGCCAGGGTGTGGGACGCGTTCGTCGACGTGTCCACGACGCACGAGGGCGTACGCGGGTACAACGGCACCTACCTCGTCGAGCACCTGGGCATCAGTCTGCGCCGCATCGCCGCCGGCGCCGGCCTCGGCATCGTCCTCGGGGTGCTGTTCGGGCTGCTCATGGGCACCGTCGGCTGGCTGCGCGCGCTGTTCGAACCGTGGATCACCTTCCTGCGCACGCTGCCACCGCTGGCGTACTTCTCCCTGCTCGTCATCTGGCTGGGCATCAACGAGGAGCCGAAGATCACGCTGCTGGCGGTGGCCGCCTTCCCGCCCGTGGCGGTGTCGACCACCACGGCCGTCGCGGCCGTGCCGAGGAGTCTGACCGAGGCCGCCCGGGCCCTCGGCGCCTCGCGGTGGAACGTGGTCACGGATGTCGTCGTCCCGTCCGCGCTGCCCGAAACGCTCACCGGGATCCGGCTGGCCGTGGGGGTGGCCTATTCCTCGCTGGTGGCCGCCGAGCTGGTCAACGGGCTGCCCGGTATCGGCGGCATGGTCAAGGACGCCGCGAACTACAACAACACCCCCGTGGTGCTCGTCGGCATCCTCACCATCGGCGCCTCCGGCCTGATCATCGACGGCCTGCTGCTGCGGCTGGAGCGCGCCGTCGTGCCCTGGCGCGGCCGCGCCTAGCACCGGCCCGGCGCGGCCCGATCCGCTTCCGTCCCGCACATCCGGCACATCCCGCACAGAAACGGTCCCGCCATGTCCCCTGTGTCCCACGGAACTTCGCGTCGGCTCCTGCTGGCCGGTGCCCTCGCCGCCGTCTCCGCGGCGGTCACCGGCTGCTCGTCCGACGCGGCATCGGCGTCGGGCGGCTCCCGGCGGCTGCGCATCGGCTACTTCGCCTTCCCCAGCGGCGACCTGCTCGTGAAACACAGAAAGCTGCTGGAGAAGGAGCTGCCGGATCACCGCGTCACCTGGATCAAGTTCGACTCCGGGGCCGCCGTGAACCAGGCATTCCTCGGCAGGTCGCTCGACATCGCCGCGCTGGGTTCCAGCCCGTTCGCCCGGGGGATATCGGGCAGTTCACCGATCCCCTACAAGGTGGCGTGGATCCTGGACGTGGCGGGGGAGAACGAGGCTCTCGTCGCGCGCAAGGACAGCGGGGTCGCGGAGGTCGCCGGTCTCAAGGGGAGGACGGTCGCCACGCCCTTCGCCTCCACCTCGCACTACAGCCTGCTGGCGGCCCTGCGGACGGCCGGGCTGACGGCCGCCGACGTCAAGCTCGTCGATCTGCAGCCGCAGGCCATCCTCGCCGCCTGGCAGCGGGGCGACATCGACGCCGCCTACGTGTGGCTGCCCACCCTGGACGAGCTGCGCAGGACCGGCGTCCAGCTCACCAGCAGCAAGGAGATCGGCGCGGCGGGCAAGCCGACGCTCGACCTGGCCGTGGTGTCGGACGACCTCGTCGCCAGGGACCCGCACGCGATCGACGCCTGGCGCAAGGCCCAGGCACGGGCGCTGCGGCTGCTCAGGTCCGACCCCGGCGGCTCGGTGGCGGACGTCTCGGCCGAGCTGGGCATCAGCGCCGCGGCCGCGAGGGCCCAGCTCAGGCAGGGTGTCTTCCTCAGCCCGGAGCAGGTGGCCTCCCCCGGCTGGCTCGGCACCGACGGCAGCCCCGGCAAGCTGCTCACGTACGTCACCGACACGGCGCGTTTCCTCGCGGAGCAGCGGCAGATCGACGCCGCGCCGTCCGAGGCCGCCGTCCGCAAGGCGTTCTACCTGAAGGGGATGCCCGATGTCGTCCAGTGAAGTCACCGCGTCCCGGACCGAGTCCGGCGCCGGGCAGGCGGAGGCCGTGCGGCTCGACGGGGTCGTCCACCGGTACGGCCGCAAGGGCGAGGACTTCACCGCCGTAGGGCCCGTCGATCTGACCGTGCCCGCCGGGGAGTTCCTGGTGCTGGTGGGCGCCTCGGGGTGCGGCAAGAGCACACTGCTGCGGCTCGTCGCCGGGTTCGAGCGGCCCACGCGGGGCTCGGTGCGTGTCCACGGTGCCGCCCCACGGCCGGGCGTCGCCGCCGGCGTGGTCTTCCAGACGCCGCGGCTGTTCCCCTGGCGGACCGTGCGGGGCAACATCGACCTGGCGCTGCGGTACGCGGGCGTCGAGCGCGCCCGATGGCCCGAGCGCCGCCAGGAGTTGCTGGACCGCGTCGGCCTGGCGGGCATCGAGGGACGACGGGTGTGGGAGATCTCCGGCGGCCAGCAGCAACGCGTCGCCATCGCCCGGGCCCTGGCCGCCGAGAACCCGCTCCTGCTGCTGGACGAACCCTTCGCCGCGCTGGACGCGCTGACCCGGGAACGCCTCCAGGAGGACGTCCGGCAGGTCACCGGGCTCACCGGCCGGACCACGGTGTTCGTGACGCACTCGGCGGACGAGGCGGTGTTCCTCGGCTCGCGCATCGTCGTGCTGACCAGGAGCCCGGGAACCGTGGCCCTGGACCTGCCGATCCCCCTGCCGCGCGACGGCGTCGACGCCGAGGAGCTGCGGAACTCGGGCGAGTTCGCCGAGTTGCGCGCGCGGGTGTCCCACGCCGTCAAGGCCGCCGCCGCGGCCTGACCCCGTACCCCCCGATCCGGAAAGGACACACGGATGAGCGTTCTGAGCGAGCGGCCCGCCCCGGTACGGCTGCCGGTCACCGCACTCGGCCCGCGCTTCGGTGCCGAGCTGCGCGGCATCGACCTGGCCCGCCTCGACGACGGTGAAGTCCTCGCCCTGCGCGAGGCGTTGGTGGCGTACAAGGTGCTTTTCGTGCGCGGCCAGCACGGCCTGGACGACGCCGCGCAGATCGAGTTCGGCAGGAGGCTGGGCGAGGTCACCGTCGGGCATCCCGTCCACGACTCGGGTGACGTGGCCCCCGAGGTGTACGCGCTGGACAGCCAGGACAACGGGTTCGCCGACGTCTGGCACACGGACGTGACGTTCGTACGGCGGCCGCCGGCGATCTCCGTGCTGCGGGCCGTGGTGCTGCCGCCGGGCGGCGGCGACACCAGCTGGGCCGACAGCCAGCTGGCCTACGAGTCGCTGTCGCCCGGTCTGCGGGACTACGTCGACACGCTGACCGCCGTCCACGACGGCACCCGCGAGTTCGGCTACTACCTGGCCCGGCGCCGGGGCGGTCGGGGCAACGTGTGGGAGGGCGAGGTGTTCACCGAACTGACGCCGGTGGAGCACCCGGTGGTGCGCGTGCACCCCGAGAGCGGGCGCAAGGGCCTGTTCGTGAACCCCGGCTTCACCTCGCACATCGTGGGCGTCTCGGAGCACGAGAGCCGGGGCATCCTGGACATCCTCTACGCCCATCTCACCAAGCCCGAGCACGTCGTACGGCACCGCTGGCAGCCGGGTGACGTCGCCCTGTGGGACAACCGCAGCACGGCCCACTACGCCAACCGGGACTACGGCGACCAGCACCGTGTCATGCACCGCATCACGCTGCGCGGTGACCTTCCGGCCGGACCGGCGGCCGTGCGCCGCTGACGGTGTGCGCGGGAGGCCCCGCCCGCGGTCTCCCGCACACATGTCCGTGCCGCGCACGGACGATCGTTGCACGGGGATGTCGTGTGTGAAGTCCTCGTTGCACGGTGCGTATCGCCCTGTACCCGGGTGACGGGCCGTGCTTACCTCGTCGCAACTCAGCGCCGCCGTCCTGCACGAGGAGCACCATGAGCAGCCAGTCCGTCGACTCCGTGACCGCCGGCCCCGCCCCCGAGGAGCCGTCCGCCGGCCCCGCCTGGTCCTTCGAGACCAAGCAGGTCCATTCCGGTGCGGTACCCGACCCGGTCACCGGTGCCCGCGCCACACCGATCTACCAGACGACGTCGTTCGTGTTCCGCGACACCCGGCACGCCGCCGACCTGTTCTCGCTCGCCGAACCCGGCAACATCTACACCCGCATCCACAACCCCACCCAGGACGTCTTCGAGCAGCGGCTCGCGGCCCTGGAGGGCGGTGTGGCGGCCGTGGCACTGTCCTCCGGGCAGGCGGCGGAGACCCTGGCCCTGCTGACCCTGGCGAGCGCCGGCGACCACATCGTCTCCAGCACCTCCCTGTACGGCGGCACCTACAACCTCTTCCGGCACACGCTGCCCCGCTTCGGCATCGAGGTGTCCTTCGTGGACGACCCGGACGACGCCGAGGCATGGCGGGCGGCGGTCCGGCCGAACACCAAGGCGCTGTTCGCGGAGTCGCTGGGCAACCCGCGCGGCAATGTGCTCGACGTGCGGGCGGTGGCCGACGTGGCGCACGCGGCGGGTGTCCCGCTGATCGTGGACAACACGGTGCCGACCCCGTACCTGCTGCGTCCGCTGGAGCACGGCGCGGACATCGTCGTGCACTCGGCCACGAAGTTCCTCGGCGGCCATGGCACCGCCATCGCGGGCGTGGTCGTGGACGGCGGTACGTTCGACTTCGGCGTGCACGCCGACAGGTTCCCGGACTTCACCGAGCCGGACCCGAGCTACCACGGCCTGCGGTACTGGCCGGCGCTCGGCCCCGGCGCCTACGCGGCCAAGCTGCGGGTGCAGTTGCTGCGCGACCTCGGCCCGGCGCTCTCCCCGCACTCCGCGTTCCTGCTGCTCCAGGGGGTGGAGACGCTGAGCCTGCGGATCGAGCGGCACACGGCCAACGCGCAGGCACTCGCCGAGTGGCTGGAGCAGCGCGACGAGGTCGCCGTCGTGCACTACCCGGGCCTGCCGTCCAGCACGTGGTACGAGGCGGGGCGGAAGTACCTGCCGCGCGGTGCCGGCGCGGTCGTCTCCTTCGAGCTGCGCGGCGGTGTCGAGGCGGGCAAACGGTTCGTGGACGGCGTGGAGTTGTTCAGCCACCTCGCCAACATCGGCGACGTGCGCAGCCTGATCATCCACCCGGCGTCCACCACGCACAGTCAGCTGGACGAGGCGCAGCTGGAGGCGACCGGGACCGCGCCGGGGCTGGTGCGCCTGTCGGTGGGCATCGAGGCCCTGGCCGACCTGAAGGCGGACCTGGAGGCCGGTTTCCGCGCGGCCAAGGGCGCGTAGGTGCACGCCGTCGCCGCTGCCGAGGTGCCCCTCCCGCCGGCCACCGGGGCCTGGCGGGAGGGGGATCCGCCCGGCCGGCGCCGGTGGTACGACGCCGAGAAGCCGCTGCCGTTGGAGGCGGGCGGTGAACTGCCGGGCGTACGGCTCGCGTTCGAGACCTGGGGGACGCTCGCGCCGGACCGTGGCAACGCCGTGCTGGTACTGCACGCGCTCACCGGGGACAGTCACGCGGCCGGGCCGGCCGGGCCCGGGCATCCGACGCCCGGCTGGTGGGACGCCCTGATCGGTCCGGGCCGGGCGCTGGACACCGACCGCTGGTTCGTCGTCGCGCCGAACGTGCTCGGCGGCTGCCAGGGCAGCACGGGGCCGGCCTCCCCGTGCCCCGGCGGCGGGCGGTCATGGGGCGGCGCGTTCCCGTTCCTGACCCCGCGCGACCAGGTGGCCGCGGAGGCCGGTCTCGCGGACGCGCTGGGCATCGACCGGTGGGCGCTGGTCGTCGGTGGCTCGATGGGCGGCATGCGGGCCGTGGAGTGGGCGGTGTCCCACCCGGCGCGGACGGGAGCGCTGTTGCTCCTGGCGACGACGGCGGCGGCGAGCGCGGAACAGCTGGCGTGGGCGGACATCCAGGTGCGGGCCATCCGCGCGGACCCGTACTGGCAGGGCGGTGACTACCACGACACCGGCCGGGGACCGCACGCCGGGCTGGGGCTGGCCCGCCGCCTGGCCCATGTCACCTACCGCAGCGAGCCGGAGCTCCAGGTCCGCTTCGGCCGGCTGCCGCAGGGCGGGGAGGACCCGTGGCGCGGCGGACGCTACCAGGTGCAGTCCTATCTCGACCATCACGCGGCCAAGCTGGTGCGGCGGTTCGACGCGGCGAGTTACGTCGTGCTGACCGAGGCGATGAACGCCCATGACGTGGGCCGGGGACGGGGCGGTGTGCGGGCCGCCCTGCGCCGGGTGACCGCGCCCACCCTGGTCGCCGGGGTGGACTCCGACCGCCTCTATCCGCCGGCCCAGCAGACGGAGCTGGCCGCGCTGATCCCGGGCGCCGACCGGCTCAGGGTGGTGGAGTCGCCGTACGGGCACGACGGGTTCCTGATCGAGGCCGATCAGGTGGCGGCGCTCGTCCGCGAGGTGCTGACCTGAGGCCGGCGCCTTCGCGTCGGCCGGCTCAGTCGGGTGTGCCGCCGGGGACGGCGAGTTCCCGCCCTCGGTAGAAGCCTTCCCGTTCCTCGGTGACGTAGGGGGCCATGGCTGCCCGCCGCTGCCGCTCGGGCTCGGACGTCCGCCAGGAGTCGCACGCCTCCTCGGAGTCCCAGAACGAGACCCCGGTGATCTCCTGTCCGTCCGCGGACCAGTACGCGAAGGCCTGGCGCATTCCGCGCGGCCGGGTCGCGGGCCGCCACGCGCGCTCGACGTCCTCCAGGGTGCCCGGCCGGATGCGGCGGGTCGTCACCCAGACAAAGTGCTCCTCCATCACGGTCTCCTCCGCTACGGCCGTCCGGCACGTCGGCGCCCCTGCGACCACGGTAGGTCCCCGGCGCGGAACGCGCCTGGTGTGCCCCTCGTCTCTCCCGGCCGGGCGATTCGCGGCAAATGGGAGCGTCTTCATGACGACCGTGTGAACGCGGAAACATTCTCTTTATCTAAAGCAATGCAGCGTTTCAACCTTTCAATTACAGGCGTTGCGGGCTTTTTGATCTTCCTATCTAATGTCCGATATCCGGAGAGGCGACCCCGCCTCCGGTGACATCCAGGGCGTTCCCCACGATCGGTACGCCCGAGGCGAGTCGGGAGCGCGACAGCATGGCAGCGGTATCGAGGGCACAGGTGTTCCGGCGCGACCGGGTCGGGACGGTCTCGCTCGCCGTCGTCGGATTCTTCGTCCTCCTCGCCGTCGCCGCGCCCCTGATCACCGCGCTCTACGGCAAGAACCCCACCGAGCACTACGGCCAGAACGAGACCGGCCTGCTCAGCCCCGAGGGCCTGCCCGCGCTCCCCAACGGCGGCATCTCCGCCGCGCACTGGTTCGGCATCGAGCCCGGCCTCGGCCGCGACGTCCTCGCCCAGCTCCTCCACGGCATCCGCACCTCCCTGCTGATCGCCTTCGCCTCGGCCGCCGTCGTCGCCGTCGTCGGCGTGACCGTCGGGGTGACCGCGGGCTACCTCAGCGGCCTCGTCGACCGGGCGTTCACCTTCGTGTGCAACGTCCTGCTCGCCTTCCCGGCCCTGCTGCTCCTGCTCACGCTGGGCCCGGTGGTCCAGACCCGCTTCGTGGGCCCCGACGAGAACGAACCCGCCTGGATGCAGTTCACCGTTCTCGTCCTCGTCTTCTCCGCCTTCGGCTGGGTGCCGCTCGCTATGGTGCTGCGCACCGTCGTACGGTCCCTGCGCGAGCGGGAGTTCGTCGAGGCGGCCCGGGCGCTCGGCGCGAGCCGGCGCCACATCGTCCTGCGCGAACTGCTGCCGAACGTGTGGGCGCCGGTGCTGGTGCACATCACCCTCGCCGTGCCCGCGATCGTCACCACCGAGGCCGCGCTGTCCTTCCTGGGCGTCGGCATCAACGAGCCCATCCCCGACTGGGGCCGCATGATCTCCCGGGGCTCCGAGGTCTTCCACGACGACCCCACCTATATGGTCTTCCCCGGCGCCTCGCTCCTCGTCTTCGTCCTCGCCTTCAACCTCCTCGGCGACGCCGTGCGGGACGCGCTCGACCCGCACACCGTCCGCTGAGCCCCGGCACCTTCCCCGATCCACACCGGCAATACCCGCACCACACAACGGAGTTCGTCATGCCCGGATTCACCCCGCGTACCGCAGCCGTCCCGGCTCTCGCCACCGCCGCCGCTCTGCTGCTGTGCTCCTGCTCCGCGGGTGCGGGCACGGACCCGGGCGGGAACAGCGCCGCCGCCAAGAGCGGCCGGCGGCTGACCGCCACGCTCGGCACCGCCCAGGACAGCCAGGGCCCCGCCCCGAAGATCCCGGGCGCCCGCGAGGGCGGCACCCTCACCGTCGCCAACCCGGTCGACTACACCCACCTCGACCCGCAGAAGATCTACGCGGGTGAGGCGTACAGCACCTCGCTGCTGTGGGGCAGGCAGCTGACGCAGTATCAGGTCATCGAAGGCAGGCCGAAGCTCGTCGGTGACCTCGCCACCGACACCGGCACATCCTCGGACGGCGGCCGGACCTGGACGTACCGCCTGAAGGACGGCATCGCCTGGGAGGACGGCAAGCCCGTCACCGCGCAGCAGGTCAAGTACGGCATCGAGCGCACCTTCGCCCCCGGCTTCGAGGCCGGACCCACCTACTGGCCCGAGTGGCTCACCGGCTCCGGGGACCGCACCGAGGCGGTGCGGAAGTACGGCGGGCCCAAGAAGGACGGCGACCTGAAGGCCATCGAGACGCCCGACGACAAGACCCTCGTCCTCCACTTCCCCGAACCGCAGTCCGACGTGCCGTACATGGCCGCCCAGTCCTCCTCCTCGCCGGTCCGGCCGGACAAGGACACGGGCACCGGCTACGACGTGCGGCCCTTCGCCACCGGCCCGTACCGGATCGTCGAGCACAAGCAGAACAAGAGCCTCACCCTGGAGCGCAACCCGCACTGGAAGGCGGCCACCGACCCGGTCCGGCACGCCTACCCGGACCGCTTCGAGTTCGTCTTCGGCAAGGCGAACCTCAACACGGCCCAGGAGGTGTTCAACGGGCAGGGCGCGGGCCCGGCCACCCTCACCACCAAGGGCACGCTGCCGCCGGAACTGATCTCCACGGTCGAACGCGACCCCGCCAAGCGGAAGCTGGTCGTCTCCGGCAGCCAGGGCGCCTTCACCACGGACCTGTACATCAAGAACGACCGGGTCACCGACCCCGAGGTCCGCAAGGCCATCCACTACGTCTTCCCGCGCCGGCAGGCCCGCCAGGTCCTCGGCGGGCAGTACGCCGGCGACTTCGCGACCACACTGTCCTCCCCGGCCGTCGTGGGCTGGAAGAAGTACGACCTCTACCCCGTGGCACCCACCGGAGACATCGCCGAGGCCCGGGAACACCTGGCCAGGGCGAGGACGAAGGTCACCAGACTGACGTACGCGTACGCCGTCCACAGCGCGCAGGACGACCAGGTCGCCCAGGTCCTCGCCGACGCCTTCGCCAAGATCGGCGTCGAACTGGTGGTGAAGGGCCTGCAGCCGGCCGCGTTCGACGCCGAGGTGTTCCGCAACGACGCCCCGTACGACCTGTGGCTGTCCGCCAACTCCGTGGACTGGCCCACCCCGTCGACCCTGCTCCCCGACAGCTTCGAGAGCCGTCTCGATCCGCTGTCCAACTCCATCCGCTACGCCAACCCGCGGGTGGACGAGGAGCTGGCCCGCATCGCGAAGATCGGTGACGCCCGGAAGAAGGCCGCCGAACTCATCGGCCTGGAGCGGACGGTGATGAAGGACGTCCCCCTGGTGCCCTTCCTCTACAACAGCGTCTCCCAGTTCCGCGGCGAGGACGTCGGCGGCGCCGCCATCCACCCGATCTACGGCGCCACCGCCGCGGTCGACCTGTACCTGAAGAACGCCTGACCCCCGCGCCATGACCCGATACCTCCTGAAGAGGGCCGCGCAGGCCGTGGCGGTGCTCCTCGCGATCACCGCCCTGGCCTTCGGACTCTTCTACGCCGCCCCCTCCGACCCGGCGCTGATCGCCTGCGGCCCCAAGTGCGACACCGCGCAGGTCGAGGCGGTCCGGGCGAGCATGGGGCTCGACCGGCCGCTCGCCGCCCAGTTCCTCGACTACGTCGGCGGCATCGTCACGGGCCGCACCATCGCGGACGTGGACGGCGCCCCGATCCCCTGCCCGGCCCCCTGCCTCGGCTACTCCTACACCCTGCACCAGCCCGTGCTCGCCGCCATCGCCGACCGTCTGCCGGTGACCGTCTCCCTCGCGGCCGGGGCCCTCGCGGTGATCCTCCTCCTCGGCGTCGGCTCGGGCCTGGCGGCGGCCCTGCGCCGGGGCAGGGCGACGGACCGTGTGCTGTCCGGCTTCAACCTGCTGGGCGCGAGCGTCCAGATCTACTTCCTCGGCTACGTGCTCCAGTTCCTGCTCGTCTACTCCACGGGCCTGTTCCCGCTGCCGCGCTACGTCCCCGTCACCGCTCATCCCGCCCAGTGGGCGCTGGGGCTGCTGCTGCCGTGGCTGGTCCTCGGCTTCGTCAACGCGGCCGTCTTCGCCCGCCTCACCCGCTCACAGATGCTGGAGACCATGCACCACGGGTATGTGCGCACGGCCCGCGCGAAGGGCCTCGGCACCCTGCGCGCCCATCTGAAGTACACCGCGCGCGGAGCGGCCGGCCCGCTGGTGCAGCTGCTCGGCCTGGAGATCGGGGCGCTGTTCGGCGGCGCGTTCATCACGGAGACCGTGTTCGGCCTCGGCGGCGTCGGCAAGCTGGCCGTCGACGCGGTGAACGGCAACGACCTGCCCACGGTCGTCGGCACCGTACTCCTCGCCGCGTTCTTCGTCGTCGTGTTCGTCGCCGTGGCCGATGCGGCCGTGGCCTGGCTGGATCCCCGAGTGAGGCTCGCATGACCGCACGACCCGCCCTGCGCGTGAGCGACTTGACGGTCACCTTCGGCACGCCACGCGGCCCGGTGCCGGCGGTCCGGGACATCTCCTTCGACCTGGCCCCCGGCGAGGTGCTGGGGCTCGTCGGGGAGTCGGGCTCGGGCAAGTCCACGATCGGTCTGGCGGCCCTGGGCCTGCACGATCCGGCGCGCACCCGGGTCGAGGGAAGCATCCGGCTGGGCGGCGACGGACCGGAGCTGGTGGGCGCGCCGGAATCCGCCCTGAAGCGGGTCCGGGGCGCCAGGGTCGCGATGGTCTTCCAGGACGCCCTGGACGCGCTGTCGCCGTACCACACCATCGGCGCGCAGATCGCCGAGGCCTACCGTGTGCACCATCCGAAGGCGGGCCGCAGGGCGGCGCTGGAGCGGGCGGCGGCGATGCTGGAGCGGGTGGGCATCCCCGCCGCCCGGGCCGCGGACCACCCCCACCGTCTCTCGGGCGGCATGCGCCAACGCGTGGTCGTCGCCATGGCGTTGGTCAACGGCCCGGACGTGCTGATCGCCGACGAACCGACCACGGCACTCGACGCCAGGGTCCAGCGCCAGATCCTCGACCTGATCGGCGAGCTCCAGGCGGAGACCGGTACGGCCGTGCTCCTCATCACCCACGACGTGGGCGTGGTCGCGGCGACGTGCCACCGCATGCTCGTGCTGCGCGCCGGCCAGGCCCTGGAGGAGGGGCCCACGACGCGTCTGCTGACCTCCGCCGGCCATCCGTACACCCGGGCCCTGGTCCGGGCGGCCCCCACTCTGCGCACGCCGCCCGGCAGCCGTCTGCCCACGGTCGAGGACCCGGATCCGCACCCCCGCGCCACGACCCGCGACCGTACGGTCCCCGCCCTCGGTGCGCTGGCCGAACTGCGCGATCTCCGCGTGGACTACCCGGGGCGCCGCCGTTCCCGCCCGCACACCGCGGTCGACGGCGTGAGCCTGCGCGTGAACCGCGGCGAGACCCTGGGCCTGGTCGGCGAGTCCGGCTCGGGCAAGTCCACGATCGCGAAGGTGCTGGCCGGTCTGCGCCGGCCCACGAGCGGGGAGGTCCGCTTCGACGGCCGGGACATCTCCCGGGCGGCGACGGACGCGCGGCTGCGCCGTGAGCTGAGCCGGGACGTCCAGCTCGTCTTCCAGGACCCGTACGCCTCGCTGAACCCGCGCCACACGGTGGAGCAGATCGTCACGACACCGCTGCGCATCCACACGGACCTGGACACGGCGCAGCGCGGAAGGAGGGCGGCGGAACTTCTGGAGCAGGTGGGTCTGTCCGCCGCGCACCTTCCGCGTCACCCGCACGAGTTCTCCGGCGGCCAGCGCCAGCGCATCGGCATCGCCCGCGCGCTGGCCGTCCGTCCCCGCCTGGTCATCGCCGACGAACCGGTCTCCGCACTGGACGTCTCCGTCCAGGCTCAGGTCCTGAACCTCCTCATGGACCTGCGTGCGGAACTCGGCCTGTCGCTGCTCTTCATCTCCCACGACCTCGCGGTGGTGCGGCACTTCTGCGACCGGATCGCGGTCCTGAAGGACGGCCGGCTGGTGGAAGCGGGCCCGCGGGACACGGTCTTCGGCACGCCGAGCGCGCCTTACACGAAGGAGTTGCTGGCCGCGGTCCTGTGACCAGGACGGCCCCTCGGCCGTCGCCTTCCATCCTCCCGGCCGCGACCGGCGCACCGTACACCGGCACGCTCCCCCGGCTCCGCCGGGAGGTCCCGGCTCACCCCGCCGGCCCGGCGACCGCCCGGGACGCCTCACGCGCCGTCGTGCACGCTCTGGTGACCACCCGGTACGGACCGTGACACTGACAGCCGTCGTCCGGTGACACCGGCGGCAGAACCCGCGGAAAGGAAACAACCCCCCATGCACCGTGTCACGTCACTCGCCCTCGCCTCCCTCGCCGTCACCGCGGCCCTCGGTACGGCCCCCGTCGCGTCCGCCACCGCCCAGGCCCCGGCCGGCACCAGGGCCGCCGCGGCCTTCCACTGCGACCCGGGACACTTCTGCATCTACAGCGGCTGGGACGGCGGCGGCACCCGCTGCCAGTGGACGGCGGAGAAGGTCGCGAACACCGCCGACCTGTGTTCCTTCATCCGCAACGGCAAGAACGTGCTGTCCCTGTGGAACGGAACGGGCCACCGCGTGCAGTACTACACGCAGACCAACTACAACGCGCGCGTCGGGTCGACGGCCGCCGGCCACGGGGGCAACCTCCAGGGCAGCTACCAGATCCGCTCCTTCAAGAAGCAGTAGGCACCCCTGGTCACCCCCGGCGGCCGGCGGCGCGCGGGGCTACTTCAGCCCGTCGTCCAGTGCGGTCATCAGCCGGCCGTCCGGGGTGTCGCCGGACATCTCCCAGACGAACCCGCCCAGCAGCCCCTTGGACTTGATCCAGGCCGTCTTCTTCCCGATCGACCAGGCGTCGTCGAACGACCACCACTGGCCGCCCGGACCGGTGTAGCCGTACGCCGAGACGGACTGCTCGTCGTGGCGCACGGTCATGGCCGGGAAGCTGCTGATCAGGTTCTGGTAGCCGCGCACCCCGGCCTCGGTGTCGAACTGGCCGGGTGCCGCGCCGCCCGCGTCCTGCCACTCACCGGCGGCCCCGCCGTCGGTCACGCCCTGCCAGCCGCGCCCGTAGAACGGGAAGCCGACCGTCAGCTTGCGCGGGTTGACCCCGGCGTCGAGATAGACCTTGACGGCGTTCTCGACGCTGAAGTGGAAGGGGTACGGGTCCTGCCCGTCGGCGTAGAGGTTGGAGCCGTGGCCGGTGCGCTTGGGCTCCCAGGAGTTGTCGCTGCCCGCGCCGTGGAAGTCGTACCCCTGGACGTTGGCGTAGTCGAGCGAGTCGAAGATCCGGCTCAGGTCCCAGCCCGCGGCGATCTTGGCGGGGTCGGCGGGGGTGAACGCGGTCAGCAGCCGGTGTTCGCCGCCGAGTGCGTCGAGCTGCTTGCGGAACTCGGCGAGCAGCGCGGTCAGGTTGGCCTTGTCCTGGGTGCCGTAGTGGTTGCCGGGATGTCCCTCGGAGCCCGGCCATTCCCAGTCGATGTCGATGCCGTCGAAGATCCCGGCGGCCGTGCCGGGTCCGCCCGCGCCGTTGTAGACGGGCAGATTCCCCTTGATCCACACGTCCACGCAGGACTTGACGAACTTCTCCCGGGAGGTCTGGGTGGCGGCGGCGTCCGAGAAGAACTTGGAGTACGTCCAGCCGCCGAGCGACACCACGACCTTCAGCTTCGGGTACTTGGCCTTGAGCTTCTTCAACTGGTTGAGGTTGCCCCGGAGTCTGCCCCAGCCGTCGTCGG
Source organism: Streptomyces sp. NPDC038707 (assembly GCF_040636485.1). Lineage (NCBI taxonomy): Bacteria > Bacillati > Actinomycetota > Actinomycetes > Kitasatosporales > Streptomycetaceae > Streptomyces > Streptomyces sp. NPDC038707. Next base: position 9,971 of record NZ_JBEZUP010000027.1, on the reverse strand, counting down.
CGGTCCCGTCCACCGACTGCGCGGCCGACATGGGACGCGCGTAGTCGGCGTCCGCGTCACCCGCGCCGGTGCCCTCGTCGGGGTCCTGGGGGTTGGCGGAGACGCCCTTGGTGACCCCCGCCTGGCAGGTGAGGTTGGCCGGGTCCAGGTTCTCGAAGGCGTAGTTGACGACGTCGAGCCGGGCCGCGGCGCCCGAGGTGTCCAGGTTCTTCACGAAGTACTGACGGCCGTAGATGCCCCACTGCGCGAAGTAGCCCACCTTGAGCTGCTTGCCCGGCCCGGCCACGTCGTCGGTGGTGACGGTCAGCGCGTTCGACGCCGGTGAGGCGTTGTCGGCGGTATCGCGGGCCTTGACGGTGAGGGTGTAGGCGGTGGCGGGAGAGAGGCCCTCGACCGTGGCGGTGGTGGTGTCCGCGCCGACGGTCTTCGCCAGCGTGCCGCCGCGGTACACGTCATAGGCGGCCACGGCGACGTTGTCGGTGGACTTGTCCCAGGCCAGGGCGATGCTGGAGGAGGTCTTGCCGGTGGCGCGCAGGGTGCCGGGCGCGGTCGGCGGCGTGGGGTCGGTCGCCGGGTCCACGGTCTTGACGGTCACCGGGGCGCTCGCCGGTCCCACGTTCCCGCGGGTGTCCTTGGCGCGCACGGTGAACGTGTAACCCGTCGCCGGGGTGAGGCCGGTGACGGTGGCCGAGGTGCCGGTCGGGGTGGCCACGGTGTCCGGGCCGCTGAGCACCTCGTAGGAGGCCACGGCGTGGTCGCCGCCCTGTGCGGCGGGCCAGCTCAGCGCGACCGAGTGCGCGGTGACCGCGGTCGCCTTCGGCGCGCCGGGGGCGGTCGGCGGGACGTCGGGGGTGCCGTCGCACTTGTCGCCGTTGACGGTGCAGCCCGTCGGGGCGCCGACCGGCCCGTTGGCGATGAACCAGTAGCTGTACGGCTCGGTGCTGCCACCGGCCGGGACGTTGGCGTTGTAGTGGGCGTTCTTCACGGTCACGTGCCGGCCGGAGACGGTGGCGTCACCGTTGTAGTGGCCGGTCACGGAGACCCCGGCCGGCAGGTCGAACTCCAGGCTCCAGCCGTTGACGGCGGCCGCACCGCTGTTGCGGACGACGTACGTGCCCTTCCACCAGGAGCCGTTGTCCTGGGTGGTGAACGCGGCCGTCAGTGTCCCGGCCGCGTGGGCGGGCGCCGCGAGGGCGGTGAGCCCGAGCGGAAGGAGCAGCGCGGTGCCCAGGGCGGCGATCCAGCGCCGGAAGCGGGCGTCAGGTGCGGGAGAGGGCGTGAGCGGTCGTCTGCGCCGGTGGAACATGGCACTCCCTGTTGTCGTGGGGTGGTACAGGGATGGGGTGAACCGTGCGTGCGCGTTGCCTGACCGAGCGCTCACACCGTAGAAGGTCTGGACCAATGCGTCAACGGCTTCAGTGAGGCGATCCGGCGGGGTTTCCGGTGGCCGCGGCGTACACCGGATGCCGGACGTCCGTGACGTTGTGCCGCCCCTCTTCCCCGACGGTCGAGGTCCTCCCGCCGCTGCGACCGGCGCGTCCCGGCCGTGTTGCCCACCGTCCGCTGGAGGGAAGCGAGTTCGGCGGGTCTCGGGCCTGCCTGGCGCCGGGGTCCGGGGCTGTGCCCGGTGCCCGCCGCCTCGGTGCCGTCCCGGACTGCCGGCGGCACCGAGTGTGTCACCGTCTTCCGCACGCGTCAGCGGAGTCGGTGCCGGGTACGGGGTGCGTGGTGGGGTCGCGCACGTCGCTCAGCATGGGTTCGGACGCGCGGACGGCGCGCAGGACCCGCGGGTCGAGGTCGGCGGTGATCAGCTCGGGCCGATCCGCGCCGGCCTCGGCGAGCGGGCGCCCGTCCGGTCCCCGTACGGCGCCGGCTCCGCAGGCGTCCAGCCCCCGGTCGTGCCGATGTGGTGGGCGAGCACCGCGTAGCAGGTGTCGTCCAGGGCACGTGCAGATGCCCGGTCCCAGGCGCCGGCCGTCAAGCTGGAGAGTGCACCCGGCCGCGTACGGGCGGTAGATCTCGCGTTCCGGCGCGAACAGGTTCCGCTTGTCGCAACGGGTGACGAACTCCCCGTTCGCCTCGATGACCAGTGCCGACACATACAGGTGGCCCTGGTCGTGGAACGCGGCGCCGGCGATGGGGTCCAGTCACGGTGGCCACGTTGGCCCCGACATGTCACGGGCCGGCACACCACCCCGCACGGTCGGCACACCTGGGCACAGGCTACTCGGTTCCCCGTTGCGCCCCGGGGCGCCAGGGCGGGAGGTGGGTGCCGAGACGACGGCGGGCCCGGGCCATGAGCAGCAGGGCCCGGGTATCGGCCGGGGAGGGTTCGGGCGGGGCGGCATCGGTCACGGCTATCTCGACGCCGCCGCTGTACTGCGCCGACAGGTTGTAGAGGAAGGCGCCCAGCGTCACCAGGCCCGTGCCCAGGACGACTTCCACGATGACGACGCCGACCGCGATCGCCAGGAAGGTGCTCAGCGCGGGCAGTACATCCGGCGCCATGGTGTTCACCATGAGCCAGGAGACGCCCGCCGTGGCGACCACCAGGACACCCAGGCCGGCCAGCAGGAGGAAGCTCGTCACCAGCACCGACCAGGGATCGGCCTCCGACAGGCGCAGCCGTATCGGCCGCCGCCCGGGCACGGGCGCCCCGCCGCCGGGCACCCGTCGGTTCCAGGCGGGGGCACCAGCGGCCCCGACCGGCCCGGAAGGAGCGGAGGGAGCGGGCGGGCCGGGCGTCTCAGGTGGTCCGGAGGGATCGAGCGTTCCCAGTGGTGCGGAGGGGTCCGGTGGCCCGGCGGAAACAGCGTGCTCCGGCGCCGGGCCCTGACCGGCCGGGCGGACGGCCCCCTTCGGCGGCGGGGGCTCCCCGCCGGGTATCGGCCGCCCGTCGGGCTCATCGGGCGGCACCACGCGCCGGCGTCCGGTCGGTCCGGTCTTCGCGGAGGGGTCGGAGCCGCCGTCCGGCCCGGGTGCCATCCGTCCGCGGAACGTGCTGCTGGGCCTGCGCTTGGCTCGGCTCATGCCTGTCTCCCTGACTGGCCTGGCAGCCGGGCCGTGCCGTCCACCGTCGAACGGGCCCGTGCCGACCGCCAGGCGGCCTCTGGGCCTGCTGGTCCGTGAATCAGACGGTATCGGCACTTGTCCGGGTATGCACCCGCGAGTGGTACGCCGGAGGCACCACGGGGCGAAGACGGTCGGCGGTCCGTCAGCGGGTGTGCGGGCCGCCCAGGCAGGGGAAGCCGGGGAGCAGGCCGGTGGGGTGGGCGGACCCTGCGGAACACCGCGAAGAAGGTGTACGGTCCGGACTCCGCCACCGTGGCCTCGGCACCGGGGCTTCTCGGCTCGCGGTGCCGGGGCACTCCGCTGTTCGGGTGGGTGCCACGTGGTGGTGAGCCCCCGGACCGGGCCCGGGAGCCCGGGGCGGGTCAGCGTACGACGTCGAAGACGTTCTTCTGGATGCCGTTGGCGTAGGTCTCGTGCTCGACCAGCCTCAGCTTCTGGGCGTCCTTGTCCGTGGCGCTGAACAGCCGCTTGCCCGCGCCGAGCAGGAGCGGGAAGACGAGCAGGTGGTAGCGGTCGATCAGGCCGGCGTCGGAGAGGCTCCGGTTCAGGGCGGCACTGCCGTGGACGATGACCGGCCCGCCCTCGGTGGCCTTCAGCGCGGCGACCTCGTCGAGCGAGCGCAGGATCGTCGTCTCGCCCCAGTCCGACACCAGGCCGGCCTCGGTGAGGGTGGTGGACACGACGTACTTGGGCATCGCCTTGTACCCCGCGAAGTCCGCCATGCCGGGCCACACCGGGCTGAACGCCTGGTAGCTGACCCGGCCGAGCAGCATCGCGGTGGCCTCCTGCTGCTCCCGGCCCTTGATCTCGAACGCCTCGGGCAGGAACTCGACGTCCTTGAAGGTCCATCCGGAGTTCCGGTAGCCGGGCTCGCCGCCCGGGGCCTCCACGACACCGTCGAGCGAGACGAAGGCGGTGCTGATCAGGGTGCGCATCTGGGGTTCCTCGGTATCTGGTCATCGGGTGCCGCGGCCGGCCGTGGGGCCGTTCCCGGCACATCGTTCGTGATCTTCGACCGTCGATCAAGCGAAAACTCATCGGTCGCCGCCCGCCGGTACCGCACGAGCGGCCACGGCCCCCGTCAACGGCCCCTCCCGGGGCGCACCGTCGGGGGAATCTCCGCCACTGCGGCGCCCCGGGGCACCGTCGTGTGCCAGGCTGCCCGCGAACGCGCCGCTCGACCCGTCCGGGTCCGTTTCCGAGCAGGAGACACCGCCCTTGACCGCCGACGACAACCCGCCGGCCTGGGACACCACCACCGTGGCCGACGCCTACCGGGACCGCGACATGCGGCTCGCCGAACGGCTGGTCTTCCCGGCCGTGCTGCGCCGGCTCGCGGGGAGCGCCGGGCCCGGCCGGCTGGCCCTGGACGTCGGGTGCGGCACCGGCGCGGTCGCGGCACGGCTCGCGCGCGCCGGGGAGTGGCAGGTCCAGGGGCTCGACCCCTCGCCCGGCATGCTCGGCATCGCCCGCGCGGACCGCCCCCACCCCCGTGTCTCGTACCGGTTGTTCGACGGCCGCGCCCTGGACTGGCTCGCCGACGACAGCGTCGACGCCGCCGTGTGCTGCCTGGTGTACTGCACCGACCCGGACGACGGCCGGCTGGCCGCCCTCACCGCCGAGATCCGCCGGGTGCTGCGTCCCGGTGCGCCGTACGTGCTGGCCGACCTCAACCCGGCGGCTGCCGGCGTGGCCTTCTCCACCCTGCGCCACGGCGAGCCGGGCGTGGTCTACGGCGACGGCGACCCGGTGCCCACCCTGCTGCGGATGCGCGACGGCACGATGATGTCCAGCACCACTTACCACCGCTCCCTCGACCGGTACCGCCGTTTCCTGACCGAGGCCGGTTTCCCCTCCCCTGCCGTGGAGTTGCCCACGCTCCCCGCCGATCGCCCGGGCTCCGCGGCGGTCCCGGCGGAGATCAGGACCGCGCCGTACGTGATCCTGTCGACCCACGCGTGACCTGACCGGAGGGCGGGTGCGGGGGTCCGGGCGGCGGTGGGTGGGGTCAGGCCGATTCCCGTACGACCAGCTCCGGGTCGAACACGACCGACGTGGGCTCGGTGCGGGTGCCGTGGATGTGTTCGTCCAGCAGGCGGGCCATCTCGGCGGCCATGTCCTCCACGGGCTGGCGCACGGTGGTCAGGTGCGGGCGCCGGTCGACGGCGGCCGTGGAGTCGTCGAAGCCGACGACCGCGATGTCCTGCGGTATCCGCCGGCCATGGTCCCGCACCACCTGGCAGGCGCCGCGGGCCATGAGGTCGTTGGCCGCGAACACCCCGTCCACCTCCGGGTGTTCGGCGAGGAGTGCGGTCATCGCCGCGACGCCGCTGTCGAAGGTGAAGCCGCCCTCGGCGACGGGGACGCGGGCGTGGCCCCGCCGGGCGAGGGCGTCGCGGAAGCCGGCCAGGCGCTCCTGGCCGGCGGCGACCGTGAGCGGACCGGAGACGGTGGCCGGTCTGCGGCAGCCCCGGGCGAGCAGGTGCTCGGCGGCGAGCCGGCCGCCGTCCCGGTGGGCCAGGTCGACGTGGCTGAGCGGGACGGGGCGGGCGGGACGGGCGAAGAGGACGGCGGGCAGCCGGGCGTCGGCGAGGAGTGCGGGCAACGGATCGTCGGCATGGCTGGAGACCACCAGCGCCCCGTCGGCCCGGCCCTGTCTGAGGTAGGTGAGCACCTCCTCGCGGGCGGCGGCCGACTCGGCGAACATCAGCACCGGGTGGACGGAGCGCGGGCGGAGGTGGCCGACGACGCCCGCGACCACTCGGCCGAAGAAGGGGTCGGCGAACACCCGGGCGGCGAAGGCGGCCTGGGCCTCCTCCGAGGCGTCCCCGGCGCCGGAGATCACCAGCGCCACGGCCTCGGCCCGCCGGGTGACCAGGGAGCGGGCGGCCCGGTTGGGGGCGTAGCCGGTGCTTCGGATGGCCTGGCGGACCAGTTCCTGGATGGCCGGGTCCACGTTGCGTACCCCGTTGACGACCCGGGAGACGGTGGCCCGGGAGACGCCGGCCTCCCGGGCGACGTCCTCCAGGGTGGGGGCCTGTCTGCTCATGCCCCGCACCCTAACGGCCCGTCGGCTCCCGCCGGTAGAGCGCTCTCCCGTCCTTCCGGTCCTGCCGTCGGGTGCCGGCCTGCGGTCAGCCGTAGACGCCGAACTCGTACAGCGAGTAGCCCCAGCCCGTGCCGCGGGCGGTGCCGTTGATCCGGACGTACCGGCCGGTGCCGGTGACGTCGAGGTCGTCGACGCCGCCGTTCCCGTCCGTCACGGACCGCACGGTCTGCCAGGTCTGGCCGTCGTCGGAGGTCTGCACGGTGTACGCCCTGGCGTAGGACGCCTCCCACAGCAGCTGGACATGGCGGAAGGCGGTGCGGGTGCCGAGGTCGACCCGGATCCACTGGGGGTCGCTCCAGTCGCTCGCCCAGCGGGTGTCCGCCCTGCCGTCGACGGCGTTGGCGGCGGGGCAGGGGCAGTCGCCGTAGCCGGGCTGGAAGGAGGAGGCCGTGGCGGGTCTGCCGAGGGCGAGGTCGGTGCCGTTCACCGGGGGTGGGACGACCCGGACGGACCGGGTCTCGACGCCGACGTTGCCGTGGCCGTCCTTGGCCTTGACATAGACCTTCCACACGCCGGGCCGGTCGGGCGCGGTCACCTTCAGCCGGCCGCCGCCGAGGTCGGTGAAGGGCAGCGAGGTGAGGTTCCTGTTCTGGTCGAGGTACGCGCTGCTGTCCAGGACTTCGTAGGTGACCGGGTCGCCGTCGGGGTCGGTGGCGCGGACGGACAGGGTGAGATCGCGGCCGGCCGGCACCGCGCCCGCGTCGCCCTCCACGGTCAGGTCCGTGAGGACGGGCGGGGTGTTGTCGTGCGTGGTGTCCCCGCCGTAGGCCCGTTTGACCGCGTAGTACGAGAGCCGTTTCTCGCCCGCGGGCAGCAGGTTGAACCAGATGCCGCCGAAGTCGTACTCGGTGCCGTAGTGGAACATCGTGGCGCCGAGCGCGACGCCCTTGTGCCCGGTGACGCAGCCCCAGGCGCGGGTGTATCCGTCGGCCTTGGCCCGGTCGGCGGGTTCCAGCGGTACGCCGTTGGCATCGTCGGGCACCTCCCACTCGCCGGCCGGGCCGGTCTCGGTGACGATGTAGGGCTTGCTGTAACCGCCTTGCTCCCACGCCGATTTGAGCCCGCAGACGGCGTTGTAGGCGTTGACGGCGTACAGGTCGAGGTCGGGGGCGTTCTTCTTGAAGTAGGGCCAGGATCCGGCCCAGGCGTCGGTGGAGGTGACCGGGTGGTCCGGGTCGACGGCGTGGATCTTCTTGGCGATGTCGTTGACGAAGGCGGTGTAGGCGTCGCGCTGGCGTTCCAGTTCGGTCCCGCTGTAACAGTTCTGCAGTCCGAGGACCGATTCGTTGCCGACGTCCCACATGAGGACGCCGGGGTGGTCCTTGTAGGTGCGCACCCAGGTGGGGAACTCGTCGAGCATCCGGTTCTTGTAGGCGGTGTCGGTCAGGTAGTCGACGCAGCCGCCGCTGCCGGGGCCGCCGCCGGGCTGGAGCCAGAAGCCGGCGATGACCTTGACTCCGTGCGCGGCGGCGGAGTCGAACAGGGGCTTGCTGGTGGCGTCGGTGCCCCAGGTGCGGATGGTGTTGACGCCCATGGACCTCAGGTCGGCCAGGTACCGGTCGGCGTCGGCCGGGGACGGGCCCCAGGTGAGGCCCTTGATCTGGTACGGCTGTCCGTCCACGGTGAGCTGCCAGGCGCCCTGGCCGCCGGTGACCTTGACGACGCTGCCGGCCGCGTGCGCCTGGGCGGCCGGCAGGGCGGTGAGGGCACCGAAGGCCAGCGCTCCGGCGACGAGGGGCGCGGCGAGGCGGCACGCGCGGGTGCGGGGTGGTGGGGTCATGACGGGGTCGCGTCTCCGGGGGGTCGGCGGGGCGTGCCGGGGGTGGGGATGCGTGCCGGGGGGTGTCAGGGCAGGCGGTAGTCGGCGTTCAGGGCGGCGCCTGCCTCGGGGTGGGTCTGGTCGTAGCCGCGGGCGTCGCACTGGAGTCCGCCGACGAGGCAGTGGTCGACCAGCGCCTTGAGCGTGCGGTCGTCCCAGGCGTTGAAGAAGTCGTAGTGGAAGCTGTGACCGGTGCCGCTGGACAGCCGCACTCGCGACATGTCGCCGTTGACGGGGAACGCCATCTTGAACTCGATCATCGGCAGGGCCACCGGGTGGTCGGCGGGGCAGACGTTGTCGTTGGTGCCGGGTTTGACCACGGGGTAGGCCATGTGGCTCCGGTGGTCGGGAGTGTCCAGGTACCGGCCGTCCCAGCAACTGGGCGCCTGGAAGCGGATGTTGAGCTGGACGTCGGCGCGGTTCGGGCAGGTCGCCGGGAACTCGGTGTTGAAGTAGCTGTCGCCGCACTCCCAGCCCTCGACGAAGCCGGGGTGCCCGCGGAAGGCGTCGGCGCTCTGCATCGGGTCGCCGACGACGAACCTGAGGCCCTTGGGGAAGGGCCGGACGCTGGTGTAGTCGGTGACGGCGGCCTTGTAGTAGATGGTCTGCGGGCCGACGGGCAGGACGGGCCGGTCCCCGTGGTACAGGGTGGGCATCCAGTAGCCGGACAGGTCTCCGGGAGCCTTGCAGGTGGTGGTGCCGGCGCTCAGCGAGGCCGTCGTGCTGTGCGCGTCGGTGGTGGTGTTGCCCATGAACGTGTGATCGTGGGACGCGCCGGGCCGGCCGGGATAGACGATCGGATCGTCGGCTTTGGTGTGCCCGACCGCGCAGTTGGCCTGGAACTCGTGGAAGTAGCGGTGCGGCGGCACCTGGGTGGACGGGGTGACGCCGGTGACGGGCGGGTCGGCGGGGATGTAGCCGTCGCCGTCGGGGTCCTCGGGCGACACGGCCGCCGGCACCGCCGCGGTGTGGCCGGTGTGTCCGGCCTCGCCGGCGGCCCGCGGGGCGGGCGACGCGGCGACCGTGGTGATGCCGAGCACGGCCGACACCAGTGCGGAGATGACCAGGGCACCCGGGAGGAACTGCGATCTCCGTGACATGGGGGGCTCCTTGACGCGGGGGCAGGAGAGGTCGTACGGAGGCGGCGGGAGAGCGCTCTCCCACGGCTGGAGTGTTGGGGCGGCGGCGGGAGGGTGTCAAGAGAGGCGACCGAACCCGTCACGGGCCGTTCCCGGCGCGGTGCCCTCCACGGCGGCGGCCTGCCGCGAGCACGAAGGGACCGGATCCTCCCCCGGGTGCGCGATGTGGGGCGGCGGCCGGCTTCGGTAACGTGGGCCCTCCGTGGAAGGAGGCACACCAATGTCACGGAGTACGCCCCGTCTTGCCGAGGCCATGCAGGTCGAGGCCTGCCCGGTCACCGAGGTGCTCGACCACGTGGCGGGCAAGTGGAGCATCGGCATCCTGATCGCCGCCGCCCACGGCCCCCTCCGTTTCACCGAGATCGAACGCGCGATCAGCGGTATCAGCCGGCGCATGCTCACCCTCAACCTGCGCCGGCTGGAGCGGGACGGACTGCTCGTCCGCACCGTGTACCCGACCGTCCCGCCCAGAGTCGAGTACGACCTCACGCCCATGGCGCGCGAGTTGTACGCCTCGCTGACCGGACTGGTGGACTGGGCCGAGCGCCACCGTTCCGCCATCGCCCGGGCCCGCGCCGCCTACGACGCCGGACAGCGGACGGTGGACGCCGTCTGAACCGGCGGGCGGGGCACGAGCGGTCGGCGGCGGCACGGGCCGGGGCCGACGGGGCAGGCCCCCGGCATGGAGTGCCGGGGGCCTGTGTCGGAGAACCCGCTGTCGAGGTCGCTCCGGGATCTCAGTAGCGGTAGTGGTCGGGCTTGTACGGGCCGTCGACGTCCACACCGATGTACGCCGCCTGCTCCGGGCGCAGCGTGGTGAGTTTGACGCCGA